>NZ_JAZFXT010000006.1:0-256955 GCF_036448855.1 Methylobacterium ajmalii | reverse complement strand
GGCGACAACGTGACCATGGACGTCACGCTGATCGTGCCGATCGCCATGGAGGAGAAGCTCCGCTTCGCCATCCGCGAGGGCGGCCGCACCGTCGGCGCCGGCGTCGTCGCCTCCATCACCGAGTAAGCGTCCAGGCGCTTCCACGAGCGGACAGGTGACGGGGCGGGCCTCGTGCCCGCCCCATCCCGTCGCGAGGTAGACATCACATGAACGGCCAGAACATCCGTATTCGCCTGAAGGCGTTCGATCATCGCATCCTGGATTCGTCGACCCGCGAGATCGTCTCGACGGCGAAGCGGACCGGCGCCCAGGTCCGCGGGCCCATCCCGCTGCCGACCCGGATCGAGCGCTTCACCGTCAACCGCTCGCCCCACATCGACAAGAAGTCGCGTGAGCAGTTCGAGATGCGCACCCACAAGCGCGTGCTCGACATCGTCGATCCGACGCCCCAGACCGTGGACGCGCTGATGAAGCTCGACCTCGCCGCTGGCGTCGACGTGGAGATCAAGCTCTAGGCGATCCCGCGGGATCGCTTGGAGCTTCACTAGGCTGCGCGGGGGAGAACCATGCGCTCAGGAGTCATTGCACAGAAGGTCGGCATGACCCGCGTCTTCACGGACGCCGGCGAGCATGTTCCGGTCACGGTGCTCAAGGTCGATCAGTGCCAGGTGGTGGCCCACCGCACGGTCGAGAAGAACGGCTACGTCGCGCTCCAGGTGGGCGTGGGCAAGGCCAAGGTCAAGAACGTGTCCAAGGCCCAGCGCGGCCACTTCGCCGTCGCGAAGGTCGAGCCGAAGCGCAAGCTGGCCGAGTTCCGCGTCACCGAGGATGCGATCATCCCGGTCGGCGCCGAGATCACCGCGGACCACTTCCTCGAGGGTCAGTTCGTCGACGTGACGGGCACGACCACCGGTAAGGGCTTCGCTGGCGGCATGAAGCGCTGGAACTTCGGCGGTCTGCGCGCCACCCACGGCGTGTCGATCTCGCACCGCTCGATCGGTTCGACCGGTGGCCGTCAGGATCCGGGCAAGACCTTCAAGAACAAGAAGATGCCGGGTCATCTCGGTGTCGAGCGGGTCACGACCCAGAACCTGCGCGTCGTGCGCACCGATGTCGAGCGCGGCCTGATCCTGGTCGAGGGCTCGGTCCCGGGCGTCGACGGCGGCTGGATCTTCGTCCGTGACGCCGTGAAGCGCAAGCTGCCGGCCGACGTGCCGATGCCGGGCAAGTTCCGCGAGCAGACCTCTGCTCCGGCGGACAGCCAGGTCGAGGCTCCCGCGGCTCCGGCCACCGAGGAGAACGCGTGATGAAGTTCGAGATCACCACGCTCGACGGCGCCGAGGCCGGCTCGGTCGAGCTCGACGAGGCCATCTTCGGCCTCGAGCCCCGCGCCGACCTGCTGCAGCGCTGCGTCCGCTGGCAGCTCGCCAAGCGCCAGGCTGGTACCCACCAGACCAAGCAGCGCGGCGAGATCGCCCGTACGACGAAGAAGCTCTACAAGCAGAAGGGCACCGGCAACGCCCGTCACGGCGCGGCCTCCGCTCCGCAGTTCCGCGGCGGCGCCCGGGCCCACGGCCCGGTCACCCGCTCGCACGCCCACGACCTGCCCAAGAAGGTCCGGGCGCTGGCGCTGCGCCACGCGCTCTCGGCCAAGGTCAAGAGCGCCGAGCTGATCGTCATGGACGACGCCCGCCTCGATGAGGGCAAGACCAAGGCGCTCAAGGAGCGCTTCGGCAAGCTGGCTCTCTCGAACGCCCTGATCATCGGTGGCGCCGAGCTCGACCAGAACTTCGCCCGTGCGGCCCGCAACCTGCCGCAGATCGACGTCCTGCCGGTGCAGGGCATCAACGTCTACGACATCCTGCGCCGCGAGAAGCTCGTGCTGACCCGCGCCGCCGTCGATGCGCTGGAGGCGCGATTCAAATGAGCGCTGATCCGCGCCACTACGACGTGATCGTCTCCCCGGTCATCACCGAGAAGGCGACGAACCTCTCGGAGCTCAACAAGGTTGTGTTCCGGGTGGCCCCGAAGGCCACGAAGCCGCAGATCAAGGAAGCGGTCGAGAAGCTGTTCGAGGTCAAGGTGAAGAGCGTCAACACGCTCGTCACCAAGGGCAAGGCCAAGATGTTCCGCGGTCAGCGCGGTCAGCGTTCGGACGTGAAGAAGGCGATCGTCACCCTCGAAGAGGGCCAGACGATCGACGTCACGACCGGGCTCTGAGGGAACGGCGTAAGGAAACAAGCCAATGGCTTTGAAGACATTCAAGCCGGTCACGCCGAGCCTTCGCCAGCTCGTGATCGTGGACCGTTCGGAGCTCTACAAGGGCAAGCCGGTCAAGGCGCTGACGGTGGGCAAGTCGTCCACCGGCGGCCGCAACAACCTCGGCCGCATCACCGTCCGCTTCCGCGGCGGTGGCCACAAGCGGACGCTGCGCCTCATCGACTTCAAGCGGCGTGAGCACGCCGGCAAGGTCGGGACCGTCGAGCGGATCGAGTACGATCCCAACCGCACGGCATTCATCGCCCTCGTCAGCTACGAGGGCGGCGCGCAGAGCTACATCCTGGCTCCGCAGCGCGTGAAGGCCGGCGACAAGGTCGTCTCGGGCGACCAGGTCGACATCAAGCCCGGCAACGCCATGCCGCTCGGCAGCATGCCGGTCGGCACGATCGTGCACAACGTCGAGCTGAAGATCGGCAAGGGCGGGGCGATCGCCCGGTCCGCGGGCAACTACGCCCAGATCGTCGGCCGCGACCAGGGCTACGTCACGCTGCGCCTGAACTCGGGCGAGCAGCGCCTGGTGCACGGCCAGTGCTACGCCACGGTGGGCGCGGTCTCGAACCCCGACCACATGAACATCTCGCTCGGCAAGGCCGGTCGGAACCGCTGGCTCGGCAAGCGTCCGCACAACCGCGGCGTCGCGATGAACCCGGTCGACCACCCGCACGGCGGCGGCGAGGGTCGTACGTCGGGCGGTCGTCATCCGGTCACGCCGTGGGGTGTCCCCACCAAGGGCAAGAAGACCCGCTCGAACAAGCGCACCGACACGTTCATCGTGTCGAGCCGCCACAACCGCAAGAAGTAGGGGCGTCGTCCCATGGCACGTTCAATCTGGAAGGGGCCGTTCATCGACGGCTACCTCCTCAAGAAGGCGGACGCCGCGCGCGGCGCGAGCCGCAACGAGGTGATCAAGATCTGGAGCCGTCGCTCCACGATCCTTCCGCATTTCGTTGGCCTGACCTTCGGGGTCTACAACGGGCAGAAGCACATCCCGGTCTACGTTTCCGAGGAAATGGTCGGTCACAAGTTCGGCGAGTTCTCGCCGACCCGCACCTTCCACGGTCACGCGGCCGACAAGAAGGCGAAGAGGCGCTAAGATGGGCAAGGCAGCAGCACCCCGCGCGCTCCCCGAGAACGAGGCCAAGGCCGTGGCGCGCATGCTGCGCGTCAGCCCGCAGAAGCTGAACCTCGTGGCTCAGCTCATCCGCGGCAAGAAGGTCTCGCACGCGCTCGCCGACCTGCAGTTCTCGCGCAAGCGGATCGCGGTCGACGTCCGCAAGTGCCTCGAGAGCGCCATCGCCAACGCCGAGAACAACCACGACCTGGACGTGGACGATCTCGTCGTGAAGGAGGCCTATGTCGGCAAGGCGCTGGTTCTCAAGCGCTTCCACGCCCGCGCCCGCGGCCGTGGCGCCCGCATCCTGAAGCCGTTCGCGAACCTCACCATCGTGGTGCGCGAAGTTCCGGCCGAAGTTGCCTGAGGAGGAATCGATGGGACAGAAAGTCAATCCGATCGGTCTTCGGCTCGGCATCAACCGGACCTGGGACTCGCGCTGGTACGCCAACAAGGGCGAGTACGCCCGCCTGATGCACGAGGACGTCGCGATCCGCAAAGCGCTGCTCAAGCAGCTCAAGCAGGCCGCGGTCTCCAAGATCGTCATCGAGCGCCCGCACAAGAAGTGCCGCGTCACCATCCACTCGGGCCGTCCGGGCGTGGTGATCGGCAAGAAGGGTGCGGACATCGAGAAGCTGCGCAAGCTGGTCAACTCGATGACCAAGGCCGACGTGACGATCAACATCGTCGAGGTGCGCAAGCCCGAGATCGACGCCACCCTGGTGGCCGATTCGATCGCGCAGCAGCTCGAGCGCCGCGTCGCCTTCCGTCGTGCCATGAAGCGCGCCGTGCAGTCGGCGATGCGTCTGGGCGCCGAGGGCATCCGGATCAACTGCGCCGGCCGCCTCGGCGGCGCCGAGATCGCCCGGCTCGAGTGGTATCGCGAGGGCCGCGTGCCCCTGCACACCCTGCGCGCCGACGTCGATTACGGCACGGCCACGGCGTTCACGACCTACGGCACCTGCGGCATCAAGGTGTGGGTGTTCAAGGGCGAGATCCTCGAGCACGACCCGATGGCCCAGGACAAGCGCGCGCACGAGGAGGGCGGCCGTTCGGGCGGACGTCGCGACCGTGAGCGCGGCGAGCGCGGCGGACGGGACGCGGCGGCCTAAGGGCCGCCCGTCTCCCGCCCTTCAGTTTTGAGAGGCTGCCATGCTGCAACCCAAGAAGACGAAGTTCCGCAAGCAGTTCAAGGGCCGCATCCACGGCGCCGCGAAGGGCGGAACCGATCTGAACTTCGGCTCCTACGGCCTCAAGGCCATGGAGCCGGAGCGGATCACCGCGCGTCAGATCGAGGCGGCCCGCCGCGCGATCACCCGCGAGATGAAGCGTCAGGGCCGGGTCTGGATCCGGATCTTCCCCGACGTCCCCGTGACCGCGAAGCCGACCGAGGTCCGCATGGGCTCCGGTAAGGGTGCGCCCGAGTACTGGGCCGCCCGCGTGCATCCGGGCCGCATCATGTTCGAGATCGACGGCGTGGCCGAGGACATCGCCCGCGAGGCGCTGCGCCTGGGTGCCGCCAAGCTGCCGGTCCGCACGCGCTTCATCCAGCGCATCGCCGACTGAGGAGAATATTCGAGATGAAGTCGAGCCAGAGGCTGTCTGACCTGAGCGCGCTGTCGCCGGATCAGCTCGGCGAGGAGCTCCTGAACCTGAAGAAGGAGCAGTTTAACCTGCGCTTCCAGCGGGCCACGGGTCAGCTCGAGAACGTCGCCCGGGTGCGCGAAGTGCGCCGCGACATCGCCCGCGTCCGCACTCTGCAGCGCCAGAAGACGCTGCAGGCCGCGCAGGGCTAAGGGAGTTACCACCATGCCGAAGCGCGTGCTGCAGGGCGTCGTCGTCAGCGACAAGCAGGACAAGACCGTCGTCGTGAAGGTGGAGCGTCGCTTCACCCACCCGGTGATGAAGAAGACCATCCGCCGGTCGAAGAACTACCACGCCCACGACGAGAACAACGTCGCCAAGGTCGGCCAGACGGTGTTCATCGAGGAGTCGCGGCCCTACTCCAAGCTCAAGACCTGGAAGCTGGTCGAGGGCGAGGCCGCCGCGACCGTCGAGGCGTAAGTCGGACGCCTTCGGGCTCCCGATGCCTCCGCTCGGACCCGGGAGCCGTCACCGGCGGTCCCGGGCCTTGCCAGGACGGCCGATCCGTTGTAGACGGCCGGCCTCCACCGAAACATGAAGGGCGTGTGACGCGCCCCTCATCGCGTTCGTTGACCGCGCCAGCGCGAGCAATCGCGCTGCAGCGCGGTCTTTTAATGGACGGGGACGCGAGATCCCCATCAGGCTGCCGTCCGCCGGGCAATCGTGCCCGACGGAGACCTGCCTGAAACAAGGAAAGGGCGTTAGGCCGTGATCCAGATGCAGACGAATCTGGACGTCGCCGACAATTCCGGCGCACGTCGCGTGATGTGCATCAAGGTGCTCGGCGGTTCCAAGCGCAAGTATGCCGGCGTCGGCGACATCATCGTGGTGTCGGTGAAGGAGGCTATTCCGCGGGGCCGCGTGAAGAAGGGCGACGTCATGAAGGCGGTCGTCGTTCGCACCGCCAAGGACGTCCGTCGGGCCGACGGTTCGGTGATCCGCTTCGACCGCAACGCGGCGGTGCTGATCAACAACCAGAAGGAGCCGATCGGCACCCGTATCTTCGGACCGGTGCCGCGCGAGCTGCGTGCTCGCAACCACATGAAGATCATCTCGCTGGCGCCGGAGGTGCTGTAATGGCTGCGAAGGTGAAGAAGGGCGACAAGGTCGTCGTCCTGACCGGCCGCGACAAGGGTCGCACCGGCGAGGTCATCCAGGTGATGCCGAAGGAAGACCGGGCGCTCGTCCGGGGGATCAACCTGGTGAAGCGCCACACGCGCCAGACCCAGACCTCCGAGGGCGGGATCATCTCCAAGGAGGCGGCGATCCACCTGTCGAACCTGGCGGTCGCCGACCCCAAGGACGGCAAGCCCACCCGGGTTGGTTTTCGCATTCTGGAAGACGGGCGCAAGGTTCGCTTCGCGAAGCGCTCGGGAGATCTGATCGATGGCTGAGGCGCTCAAGGACGGGTACACCCCGCGGCTCAAGAAGCACTACGAGGAAGTGGTGCGTCCCAAGCTGATCGAGGAGTTCGGCTACACGAATCCGATGCAGGTGCCGACGATCGAGAAGATCGTCGTCAACATGGGCGTCGGTGAGTCGACCCAGGACTCCAAGAAGGCGACCGTCGCCGCCGAGGATCTCGGCCTGATCGTCGGCCAGAAGCCGGTCATCACCCGGGCCCGCAAGGCGATCGCGACCTTTAAGGTCCGCGAGAACATGCCGATCGGCTGCAAGGTCACGCTGCGCAAGCAGCGGATGTACGAGTTCATGGATCGCCTGATCACCATCGCGCTGCCGCGCGTGCGTGACTTCCGCGGCCTGAACCCGAAGTCGTTCGACGGGCGCGGCAACTACGCCCTCGGGATCAAGGAGCACCTGGTGTTCCCCGAGATCAACTACGACAAGGCCCAGAACACCTGGGGCATGGACATCGTCGTGGCGACCACCGCCAAGACCGATGCCGAGGCCCGGGCGCTCCTGAAGCACTTCAACTTCCCGTTCCGGCAGTGAGGGCCGACCGCCCCCATACGCGGACACTGGAGAGCTAGATATGGCTAAGACGAGCAAGATCGAGAAGAACAAGCAGCGGCGGGAGCTGGTGAAGCTCTACGCGCCGAAGCGCGAGGCGCTTCTGGCGACCGCCAACGACGAGTCGCTGTCGATGGAGGAGCGTTTCGAGGCGCGCCTCAAGCTGGCGGAGCTGCCCCGCAACTCCAGCGCGACCCGCATCCGCAACCGGTGCGAGATGACCGGCCGTCCCCGCGCTTACTACCGTAAGCTCGGCATCTCCCGCGTCGCGCTCCGCGACCTGGGTTCCCGGGGTCTGATCCCCGGCCTGGTCAAGTCCAGCTGGTAAGGGGAGGGCGCCACAGATGATCAACGATCCCGTGGGCGATATGCTCACCCGCATCCGCAACGGCCAGATGCGTCGTCGCAACGTCGTGCAGACCCCCGGCTCCAAGCTGCGGGCGCGCGTCCTCGACGTCCTCAAGTCCGAGGGCTACATCCGCGACTACGCCACGACCGATTACGGCAACGGGCGCACCGAGTTCGCGATCGAGCTCAAGTACTTCGACGGCCAGCCGGTGATCCGCTCGATCGAGCGCGTCTCCAAGCCGGGCCGCCGGGTCTACTCGTCGGTCGATACCCTGCCGCGCGTCGCCGACGGCCTGGGCATCACCATCGTCTCCACCCCTCAGGGCGTCATGGCCGACCACGAGGCGCGCGAGCGCAACGTCGGCGGCGAGGTGCTCTGCAAGGTCTTCTGACCTGCAGACCCTGACAGCCGAAAAGGAAAGACGAGCATGTCCCGCGTAGGCAAGAAGCCCGTGACCGTCCCGGCCGGCGTGACCGCCACCGTCGACGGCCAGAACGTCAAGATCAAGGGCCAGAAGGGCGAGCTGCAGTTCCGGGTGCCCGACCAGGTGTCGGTCGCGCACGAGAACGGCGCGATCTCGGTCCAGCCCCGGTCGCAGTCCAAGGAGGCCCGCGCGATGTGGGGTCTCTCCCGCGCCCAGGTTTCCAACCTGGTCGAGGGCGTCACCAAGGGCTACGAGAAGAAGCTCGAGATCAACGGCGTCGGCTACCGTGCCGCGGTCGCCGGCAAGGTCCTGAAGCTGTCGCTCGGGTACAGCCACGACATCGAGTACGCGATCCCGGAAGGGATCACGATCGCCACTCCCCGGCCGGTCGAGATCATCGTCACCGGGATCGACAAGCAGCGCGTCGGTCAGGTCGCGGCGGAGATCCGCGATTATCGCGGCCCCGAGCCCTACAAGGGCAAGGGCGTCAAGTACGCCGGCGAGTTCATCTTCCGCAAGGAAGGCAAGAAGAAGTAAGGACCGCCGATGTCTCGCAAAATTGAACTGCTCGACCGGCGCCGCGCGCGCGTCCGGCGGGCGATCCGCAAGGCGGCCAACGGTCGTCCGCGGCTCTCGGTGTTCCGCTCCTCCAAGCAGATCTACGTCCAGGTCATCGACGACGCGACCGGCCGCACGCTGGCCGCCGCCTCTAGCCTGGAGAAGGACCTGCGCGGCCGTCTCAAGACCGGCGCCGACAAGGCCGCCGCGACCGAGGTCGGCAAGCTGGTGGCGGAGCGGGCCAAGGCGGCCGGCGTGAGCCAGGTCATCTTCGACCGCTCGGGCTACCTCTATCACGGCCGGGTCAAGGCCCTGGCCGACGCGGCCCGCGAGGGCGGCCTGGACTTCTGATCCCGCAAGTGGGGAGGGCGCTCGTCGAGCGCCGCCCCGTCCGGGTTCGGCACGATGTCCCATGAGACGAGGGGGCCGACGAGGCTCCCTCTCTCGTTACGGCGGATCGAAACTTTGCGAGCGGGACCGCCGCCCGCGTCAGTCGAATGGACATGACACATGGCACGTGAGCGTGAGGGTCGTCGCCGCGACGACCGCGAGGAGCGCGACAGCGAGTTCGTGGACAAGCTCGTCCACATCAACCGCGTCGCCAAGGTGGTGAAGGGCGGCCGTCGCTTCGGGTTCGCGGCGCTCGTCGTCGTCGGTGACCAGAAGGGCCGCGTCGGCTTCGGTCACGGCAAGGCCCGTGAGGTTCCCGAGGCCATCCGCAAGGCGACGGAAGCCGCCAAGCGCGGTCTCGTCCGCGTGGCGCTCCGCGAGGGCCGCACCCTGCACCACGACGTCCAGGGCCGTCACGGCGCCGGCAAGGTCATTCTGCGCGCCGCCCCGGCCGGTACCGGCATCATCGCCGGCGGCCCGATGCGCGCCGTCTTCGAGACCTTAGGGATGCAGGACGTCGTGGCGAAGTCGCTCGGCTCCTCGAACCCCTACAACCTCGTGCGCGCCACCTTCGATGCGCTGAAGAACGAGGATTCCCCCCGTTCGGTCGCGGCCCGCCGCGGTCTCAAGGTGTCGGCCCTCCAGGCCCGCCGTCGTGACGCCGACTCGGCCGCCTCGGCCGATTCTGCCGACGCGGCGTAAGGAGGCGCTCCGATGGCAGACAAGAAGACCGTCCGCGTGCAGCAGATCGGCTCGCCGATCCGCCGCGAGGCCAGCCAGCGTCAGACGCTGATCGGCCTGAAGCTGAACAAGATGCACCGCATCGCGACGCTGGAGGACACCCCCTCGGTGCGCGGCATGATCGCGAAGGTGCATCACCTCGTGCGCGTTCTCGACGACGCGGCTTGAGGAGGGCATCATGAAGCTCAACGAAATCCGTGACAACGAAGGCGCAACCAAGAACCGGATGCGCGTCGGCCGTGGTATCGGCTCCGGCAAGGGCAAGACCGGCGGCCGCGGCGTGAAGGGCCAGAAGGCGCGCTCCGGCGTCGCCATCAAGGGCTTCGAGGGCGGCCAGATGCCGCTCCACCGTCGCCTGCCCAAGCGCGGCTTCAACAACCCGGGCGCGACCGACCTCAACGCGGTCAACGTCGGGCGCATCCAGCAGGCGGTGGATGCCGGCAAGCTGGACGCGTCGGCTCCCGTGACCGTCGAGGCGCTCATCGCCGCCGGCGTGGTCTCCAAGGCCCGCGACGGCGTGAAGATCCTCGGCGTCGGCGAGCTTACCGCGAAGCTGACCTTCCAGGTTTCCCGTGCGTCGAAGTCGGCGGTCGAGGCGATCGAGAAGGCCGGCGGCTCGGTGACCCAGTCGCTCGCCGCTGCCGACGACGCGGTTGCGTCGGCCTAAGGCACACTTTAAGTCACCGATCATCGGCGGCGGCCCGTGCTTCCAGCGCGAGGCCGCCGCACGTGTTTTGGGGGATGCTCGTGCATCCCAGACCGCGCTCGTCGCGGACCCGACCCCGAGGACGCTTAACCCATGGCCTCTGCAGCCGAGCAGCTCGCCGCCAACCTCAACTTCGGCGCCATCGCCAAGGCCGAAGAGCTCAAGAAGCGGATCTGGTTCACGCTTGGCGCCCTGATCGTCTACCGGCTCGGGACCTACATCCCGCTGCCCGGCATCGATCCCGACGCTTTGCGCCAGAGCTTCGCCAACGCGCAGGGCGGCGTGCTCGGCCTGTTCAACATGTTCTCCGGCGGTGCCGTCGAGCGCATGGCGATCTTCGCGCTCAACATCATGCCTTACATCTCGGCCTCGATCATCGTGCAGCTGCTCACCTCGGTGGTGCCGTCGCTCGAGGGGCTGAAGAAGGAGGGCGAGTCCGGTCGCAAGGTCCTCAACCAGTACACCCGCTACCTCACGGTGGTGCTGGCGATCTTCCAGGCCTGGGGCATCGCGGTCGGCCTGCAGAGCTCCGGCGGCATCGTGCAGGATCCCGGGCCGTTCTTCCTCGTCTCGACCGTCATCACGCTGACCGGCGGCACGCTGTTCCTGATGTGGATCGGCGAGCAGATCACGTCGCGCGGCATCGGCAACGGCTCCTCGCTCATCATCTTCGCCGGCATCGTCGCCCACCTGCCCTCGGCCATCGCCGGCACCCTCGAGCTCGGTCGCCAGGGCGCGCTCTCGACCGTGGTGATCCTCGGCGTGGTGGTGATGGCGGCGGCCGTCGTCTACTTCATCGTGTTCATGGAGCGCGCCCAGCGCCGTCTCCTGATCAACTACCCTAAGCGCCAGGTCGGTAACCGGATGTACGAGGGCCAGACCTCGTTCCTGCCGCTCAAGCTCAACACCTCGGGCGTCATCCCGCCGATCTTCGCCTCCTCGCTGCTGCTGCTGCCCGCCACCGCCGCGAGCTTCCAGACCGATCCGAACGGCACCGGGATCATCGCCACCCTGGCGACCTATCTCGGCCACGGCCGGCCGCTCTACATGCTGCTCTACGCGGCGCTGATCATCTTCTTCGCCTTCTTCTACACCGCGGTGGTGTTCAACCCGCAGGAGACGGCCGACAACCTGAAGAAGCATGGCGGCTTCATCCCGGGCATCCGGCCGGGCGAGCGCACCGCCGAGTTCATCGACAAGGTCCTGTCGCGCATCACGGTGATCGGCGCGGCCTACCTGACGGTGATCTGCCTGATCCCGGAGATCCTGGTCTCCTACGCCTCGCTGCCGTTCTACTTCGGCGGCACCTCGCTGCTGATCGTGGTCTCGGTGACCATGGATACGGTGGCGCAGGTCCACGGCCACCTGCTGGCCCACCAGTACGAGGGCCTGGTCAAGAAGGCCAAGCTGCGCGGCGCCCGCCGGCGCTGAGCCCGCGGGGCGCCCCCTGCCCGGAGCCCGTCCCGGGCGGGGGAGCCGCCCTCGCGAGACCGCCCTTGCGCCGGAGCCCGGCTCTGGCGCATGGTCGCAGCCCTTGCGCCCTCCGGGCATGCGCCGACGGGGGTCGGCGCCTTAGCGCATGGTCGGATTTCGGGTGCAACCGATCCCGGGCTACAACGAGCAGACAGGCCGCGCCGAGGACGAAGGATCCCAGGCAGAACGCGGCGAAGGGGAGAGACAGGTTATGCGGATCATTCTGCTCGGCCCGCCAGGCGCCGGGAAGGGCACCCAATCGGCGCGCATCGTCGAGCGGTTCGGAATCCCGCAGCTCTCGACCGGCGACATGCTGCGCGCCGCCGTCGCGGCCGGCACCCCGGTCGGCCTCAAGGCCAAGGCCCTGATGGAGAGCGGGGCCCTCGTCTCCGACGAGATCGTGATCGGCATCGTCGCCGACCGGATCGAGGAGGCGGATGCCCGCCAGGGCTTCATCCTCGACGGTTTCCCGCGCACGGTCGCCCAGGCGGTCGCCCTCGAGACGATGCTGTCGCAGAAAGGCCTGCGCCTCGACGCGGTGGTCGAGTTCAAGGTCGACGAGGACGCCCTGGTCGGTCGCATCGCCAAGCGCGCCGCCGAGACCGCTGCCCGCGGCGAGCCGGTGCGCAAGGACGATACGCCGGAGGTGTTCAAGACCCGACTCGAGGCCTACCGGGCCCAGACGGCGCCGCTCTCGGCGCATTACGCCGGCACCGGCCTCCTGCAGCAGGTCGACGGCATGGCGCCGATCGACGAGGTGACGAAGCAGCTGGAGACGATGCTGGCCCCGTTCCAGGCCGTCTCCGCCTGAGGGCGGCTCGCGGTTGACAAGCCGGCGCGCCCGCGCTAGTGGGCGCTCCTTCGTTCAGACCCGGACGGCCCGGCGTGCCTCTCTGGAGGCCGCTCCGGGCCGATTTGCCGTCGGGACGGCGCGCAGGGGCCGGGCTCCACCGGACGCGCGCGACACCCAGAAGCATCGTCCCGGCCGCGGCCGCGGACGCGATGGAGAGCAGGACACCATGGCCCGTATTGCCGGCGTCAACATCCCGACCAACAAGCGCGTCGTCATCGCGCTCCAGTACATCCACGGTATCGGCGCCAAGAAGGCCGAGGAGATCACCGAGAAGGTCGGCATCCCGGCCGAGCGCCGCGTGAACCAGCTCACCGACGCCGAGGTGCTGCAGATCCGCGAGACCATCGACCGCGACTACGTCGTCGAGGGCGACCTGCGTCGCGAAGTCTCGATGAACATCAAGCGCCTGATGGATCTCGGCTGCTACCGCGGCCTGCGTCACCGCCGCAACCTGCCGGTCCGCGGCCAGCGCACCCACACCAACGCCCGCACCCGCAAGGGCAAGGCGAAGCCGATCGCCGGCAAGAAGAAGTAAGCCGCGATCAGCGTAGGATCGGCGGGTCCTGGGCCTCGGGCCCGGGGCCTGCCCGACACCGGCGGCGCGTCAGCGCCGCTCACGACACCCGCAAGACACGTCCCGAGCGCCTGGCACCACGGGCGCGCCTGAAGGATCGAAAGACAGTATGGCCAAGGAAGCAACCCGCGTCCGCCGTCGCGAACGCAAGAACATCGTGTCGGGCGTCGCCCACGTGAACGCCTCGTTCAACAACACGATGATCACCATCACGGACGCCCAGGGCAACACGATCTCGTGGTCGTCCGCCGGCGCCATGGGCTTCAAGGGCTCCCGCAAGTCGACGCCCTACGCCGCCCAGGTCGCGGCCGAGGATGCCGGCCGCAAGGCCGCCGAGCACGGCATGCGCACCCTCGAGGTCGAGGTCTCGGGCCCCGGTTCGGGCCGCGAGTCGGCGCTGCGCGCGCTGCAGGCCGCGGGCTTCACGGTGACGTCGATCCGCGACGTGACCCCGATCCCGCACAACGGCTGCCGTCCGCGCAAGCGTCGCCGCGTCTGATCGTCCCCACGTCCCGGGGAGCCCTTCGCGGGCTCCCCGGCCGACGGCCCGCGAAGAGGATTGCGTGTCGACAGCCCCCACCGCCGACTTCGCCCGGCCCGGCGTCCTGCCCTGGACGCTGGGCGATCGCGTTGTGGTCGCCCTGAACGACGGCCATCTCGTGGCCACGCTCGGGCTGGTGCAGGGCATTCCCGCCGACGAGGCGGGGCGGCTGCAGGAAGAGGGGTTCCGCGACGCCGTCGCGCCGCGGATCACCGTCAACGCCTTCCTGATCCTCGGCGGGGACAAGCCCGTGCTGGTCGATGCCGGGATGGGATCCGGTGGCCCCGAGACCCTGGGTCACCTGCCGGAGGCGCTCGCCGCCTGCGGCGTGGCGCCCGAGGACGTCGGCACGGTGCTGGTGACCCACCTGCATTCCGATCACATCGGCGGCCTGATCGCGCGGGACGGCGCCGTGGCGTTCCCGAACGCCGAGGTGGTGATCCCGGAGGCGGAGGCCGCCTACTGGCTCGCCGAGGGCGCCGAGGCGCGGGCTCCCGAGGGTGCCCGGGCGGGCTTCCGTCGCGCCCACGCGCTCGTCGCTGCCTATGGCGACCGGATCCGTCGAGCCGGCGAGGGCGAGGTGCTGCCGGGGATCGAGGCGATCCTGGCGCCCGGCCACACGCCGGGCCACACCGCCTACCGGGTCCAGTCGGGAGACCGCTCCCTGCTGATCTGGGGCGACGTGGTTCATCTGCCGGCGATCCAGCTCCCCCGTCCGGAGGTCGGCATGACCTTCGACGTCGATCGCGAGGTGGCGGCCGCCACCCGCAAGCGCATCCTCGACCAGGTCGCCGCCGAGCGCAGCCTGGTCGCCGGGATGCATCTCGAGTTTCCGGCCCTCGGCTACGTACGGCGCGCTGGCGCCGGCTTCGCCTGGGTCCCGGAGCAGTGGAGCGCGGCGTCCTGACCGCCCCTGCTTCGAACGTGTGAGAGGTCAGGACGGCGAGACTTCCCGGGCGCGGGAGGGATCGCGAGGGGAGGGCTCCTCGGAGCCGCCCCTGTGTAAGTTGGCGAGAGGTGCGAACGTGGTCATTCAGAAGAACTGGCAAGAGCTGATCAAGCCGAACAAGCTCGAGGTCACCCCCGGGCACGACCCGAAGCGGATCGCCACCGTGGTGGCCGAGCCGCTGGAGCGCGGCTTCGGCACCACCCTCGGCAACTCGCTGCGTCGGGTCCTCCTGTCGTCGCTCCAGGGCGCGGCCGTCACCGCCGTCCAGATCGACGGCGTGCTGCACGAGTTCTCCTCGATCCCGGGCGTGCGCGAGGACGTCACCGACATCGTCCTCAACATCAAGACGATCGCGATCCGCTCCTCGAGCGATACGCCCAAGCGCATGACCCTGCGCAAGACCGGTCCGGGCCTCGTCACTGCCGGCGACATCGCCACGATCGGCGACGTGCAGATCCTCAACCCCGATCTGGTGCTCTGCACGCTGGACGACGGCGCCGAGATCCGCATGGAGTTCACGGTCTCGGCCGGCAAGGGCTACGTCCCGGCCGACCGCAACCGTCCCGAGGACGCCCCGATCGGCCTGATCCCGGTCGATGCGCTGTTCTCGCCGGTCACCAAGGTGTCCTACCGCATCGAGAACACCCGCGAGGGCCAGGATCTCGACAAGGACAAGCTGACCATGACGGTCGAGACCAACGGTGCGGTCTCGCCCGAGGATGCGCTGGCCTACGCCGCCCGCATCATTCAGGACCAGCTCCAGATCTTCGTGAACTTCGAGGAGCCCCGCAAGGAGGAGGCCGCGCCGCTGGCGCCGCAGCTGCCCTTCAATCCGGCGCTGCTCAAGAAGGTCGACGAGCTCGAGCTGTCGGTCCGCTCGGCCAACTGTCTCAAGAACGACAACATCGTCTATATCGGCGACCTCATCCAGAAGACCGAGGCGGAGATGCTCCGCACCCCGAACTTCGGCCGCAAGTCGCTCAACGAGATCAAGGAAGTGCTGGCCGCGATGGGCCTGCACCTCGGCATGGACGTTCCCGGCTGGCCGCCGGAGAACATCGAGGATCTCGCCAAGCGCTTCGAAGAGCACTACTGAGCCGGGCCCGCGGCGCGGGACTTGCGGTCCCGCGCCGCCACTCCGGATGCGCCTCCATGACGGGCGCATCCGGAGTGGCGGTTCACCGCCCTCGCACCACAAAGGACGGCCGACCCGTGGCACGGCGGCCGAGAACCAAAGGAGAGAGCCATGCGTCACGGTTTCCGGGGTCGTCGCTTCAACCGCACCGTCGAGCATCGCAAGGCGATGTTCTCGAACATGTCGGCCGCGCTAATCAAGCACGAGCAGATCATCACCACCCTGCCGAAGGCCAAGGACCTGCGTCCGGTCGTCGAGAAGCTGATCACGCTGGGCAAGCGCGGCGACCTGCACGCCCGCCGTCAGGCGATCGCGGCTCTGCGCGGCGACGAGGTGATGGTCAAGAAGCTGTTCGACGTGCTCGGCCCCCGCTACGAGGGCCGTCCGGGCGGCTACTGCCGCATCATGAAGGCCGGCTTCCGCTACGGCGACAACGCCCCGATGGCGGTGATCGAGTTCGTCGATCGCGACGTCGACGCCCGCGGCAAGGATTCCGGCCCGGTCCAGGTCGCCGACGAGACCCCGGCGGAGTAATCCGCCCCCTCTCGACACCTTCCAAGGCGGCCTTCGCGGGCCGCCTTTCTTGTTTGGGCGGAACCTCGCGCGCCGGCGCACGATCTCCCTGCGGCATCCACCGCCAGCGAAGGGAGACGTGAACCCCATGACCAAGCTGACCATCCCGGCCGTCGCCGCCCTGATCCTCGCCGGCACCGGCACGGCAGCCCTCGCCGACAAGGTCGGGGCCGACTGGATGCCGATCGGCCAGGTGATCCAGAAGGTCGAGGCCGCCGGCTACACCCAGATCTCCGAGATCGAGGCCGATGACGGCCACTGGGAGGGCGAGGGGATGAAGGACGGCAAGCCGATGAAGTTCAAGGCCGATCCCCGCACCGGCGCCATCCTGTCGGAGAAGGCCGGCAAGTAGGCCCCCGGCAAGGAGGCACTCGGCAAACAGGGACAGGCAAGGAGACGCCGGAAAGCGGAAGGGTCCCGGCCGCTCCGGCCGCGCCTCGTCGGCCGGAGCATGCCGCAGGGGAGCCCTGTCGGCAAAATGCTGGATTCCCGCGGGCGGGAGGCGCAAAGGTGACGCGCCTCTCCGTCTACCAGCGAACGTCCGACCATGACCGCCATTCCTGCGCTTGCCGACCTCCAGGCCCGTTACGCCGACCTGCAGGGGCGCGGCCTCAAGCTCGACATGACCCGGGGCAAGCCGGCGCCCGAGCAGCTCGACCTGTCCGACGACCTGTTCACCCTGCCGGGCAACCGCGACCACCGCACCGAGAGCGGCGAGGACGCCCGCAATTACGGCGGCGTGCAGGGGCTGGCCGAGGTGCGGGCCCTGTTCGCGCCGGTGCTCGGCGCGTCGCCCGACCGGATCGCCGTCGGCAACAATTCGAGCCTCGCGCTCATGCACGATTGCATCGCCTACGCGCTCCTGAAGGGCGTGCCCGGCGGGACGCGGCCGTGGGCCAAGGAGGAGGAGATCCGCTTCCTCTGCCCGGTGCCGGGCTACGACCGCCACTTCGCCCTGTGCGAGACCTACGGCATCGGCATGATCCCGGTGCCGATGACCGCCGACGGCCCCGACATGGACGTGGTCGAGCGCGAGGTCCGCGATCCCCGGGTGAAGGGGATGTGGGCGGTGCCGCAATACTCGAACCCGGGCGGAGAGACCTATTCCGACGCCACCGTCGAACGCCTCGCCCGGATGGAGACCGGCGCGCCGGACTTCCGGCTGTTCTGGGACAATGCCTACGCGCTGCACCACCTGACCGAGCGCCGCCCGACCCTGCGCAACGTCCTCGACGCCTGCGCGGAAGCGGGCCACCCGGACCGGGCGATCGTCTTTGCCTCGACCTCGAAGGTGACGCTGGCCGGTGCGGGCCTGGCGATGCTGGCCTCCTCGGAGGGCAACATCCGCTGGTATCTCGCCAATGCCGGCAAGCGCAGCATCGGGCCGGACAAGCTCAACCAGCTGCGCCACGTCCGCTTCCTGCGCGACCAGGGCGGGCTCGACGCGCTGATGGACGGCCACCGCCGCCTGCTGGCGCCGAAGTTCAAGGCCGTCACCGAGACCCTGGCCCGGCACCTCGGCGGCACCGGCGTCGCGCGCTGGAGCGAGCCGGAGGGCGGCTACTTCATCCTGCTCGAGGTGCCGGAGGGCTGCGCCACCCGCGTGGTCAAGCTCGCCGCCGCCTGCGGCCTCGCGCTGACGCCGGCCGGCGCCACCCATCCCTACGGCCGCGACCCGCAGGACAAGCTGCTGCGCCTCGCCCCGTCCTATCCGAAGCCCGCCGAGGTCGAGGCCGCGGCCGAGGTGGTGGCGGTCTGCGTGCTCCTGGCGGCGGCCGAGAGCCGCGAGGCCGGGGGCAGCGGGCAGGTGGCGGCGTAAGCGACCGCGCCGGATCTCCACCGCGCACCGGCGGGCAAGGGGCTTTGCGCCGTTGTCCGTCGGAACCGATGGCTCGACCGGCGGCGCGTGCCGCCGGGCGGGCTGCCCGGTATACGGGGCCACGGCCGATCGTGACGGCACGGGACGCGTCTCGCTTCGGTATCTCGAACCGAGCGTCAAATCGACGCCGATGGTGACGCTGCAGGCTGACGGTTTCACGCCCCGCCCGGAGTGCCGACGATAATCCGCCGTAGCTGCCGACTCGTACGTTCAATACTCTACATAGCATCCCGGGGTGCTGCAAGGCGCCGCGGGCGGCGCGCCGTTGACGCAGCGCAGCACCGCGCGATGTCGCCGGCATGATTGACGAACCCGTCCTCTTCTGCCTGCACTTCCTCGGAGGCAGCGCCCGTGAATGGCGCCCCCTCGCCGAGCGTCTCGGGCCTCACGCGCGCTGCGTCGCCGTCGACCTGCCGGGCTTCGGCGACACGGCCGACCATCCCGGCGGCGACGTCGCCGCCATGGTCGACCACGTCGCCGCCCGCATCGCCGCCGAGGGCCCGTCCGGGCCCTGGCTCGTCGCCGGCAACAGCATGGGGGCGAAGGTCGCCCTGGCGCTCGCCCGCCGCCACGAGGACGGCGACCCCGCCCTCGCGGGTCTCGCCGGGCTGGTCCTGCTCGCCGGCTCGCCGCCTTGCCCTGAGCCGATGGCGGAGGAGCGCCGCCGGGCGATGATCGCCTGGATCGACGCCGACCCGGAGACCCGCCGGCGGGAGGCCGAGGCTTTCGTGTCGGCGAATGTCGGCGCGCCGCTCTCTCCCGAGGACCACGCTCGGACGGTCGAGGACGTGCTGCGCGCCAACCCGCAGGCCTGGAAGGCTTGGCTCGCGGGCGGCGCCAACGAGGATTGGCGCGAGCGCATCGGCACCCTTCGCATTCCGGCGCTGGTGGTGAGCGGGGCACAGGACGGCGACCTCGGGCCGGAGGCGCAGGCCGCCCTGACCCTGCCCCACCTCGCCCGCCACCGCCACGTCGTAGCGCTCGGCGCCGGTCACCTGCTGCCGCTCGAGCGGCCGGACGAGATGGCCGGGCTGATCCGCGACTTCCTGGCGGCGCCGCCGGAGACCGCCGAGGCCCCGACCCTGCCGCCGGCCTTCGCGGCCCTGATCGGTTCGGAGCGGGTCAACACCCGCCTGCGCACGACGCTGCGCGAGCGGATGCGCGAGCCTGACGGCCCGTTCTGCTTGAGCGCGGAGGCCCGCGAGACGCTCGCCGCCTGCCTCGACCGGGTGCTGCCGCAGGCGGGTGCGGGGAAGATCGACCTCGCCCGCCGCATCGACGCGCGGCTGGCCTCCGGCGCCGGCGACGGCTGGCGCTTCGCCGCCCTGCCGCCGGACGCGGAGGCCTACGAGCGGGCGCTCCGCAGCCTCGATGCCGCCGCCCGCGCCGCCCATGGCCGCGCCTTCGCCGACCTCGACGACACCGACCGGGATGGTCTCCTCGAGGCTGCTGCGGCCGGGCGCCTGCCCGAGAGCCCCGGCGGGCTCGCACCCGACCTGATGACCTGCTGGTTCGAGGAACTGCGGGGCGAGGCGGTGCGCACCTTCCTCGCCCATCCGGCCGGCCTCGCGGCGATCGGCTTCACCGGCATCGGTGCCGGGGGCGACGAGGCCGAGGCCCTGCCCGGCTACCGCCTGACCGGCCTGCACGAACGCGAGTCCTGGGAAGCCCCGTTCCTCGACACCGTGGGAGACGCCCGATGAACCTCTCGGGGCAGAAGCGCTACAGCACCGACGAGGTCGTCGACGTCGTGGTGGTCGGCACCGGGGCGGGCGGCGGGCCGCTGCTGGCCGAGCTGGCGGCCGCCGGCCTCAAGGTCGTGGCCCTGGAGGCCGGGCCGAACTTCGATCCGGCCGGGTACGGCTTCGACGAGACGCTGGCCGACGAGATCTACTGGACCGAGGAGCGCCTGAGCGGCGGCTCGACCCCGGAGGCCTTCGGGGGCAACAACAGCGGCACCGGCGTCGGCGGCTCGACCCTGCACTGGGGCGCCTTCGTGCCCCGGGCCGATCCGCGCGATTTCCGCCTCAACACCGAGAGCGGCGAGGGCTGCGACTGGCCGATCGACCACGCCGAGCTGGTGCCGTTCTACGACCGGGTCGAGGCCTTCATCGGCACGTCGGGTCCGACGCCCTACCCATGGGACGAGGCCCGTCGCTTCCCGCTGCCGCCGGTCCTGCGCAACGGGCCGGCCCAGCTGATGGCGGCGGCGTGCGACCGCCTCGGCATCACCGCGACCGACGCGCCGGCGGCGGTGGTCTCGCGCGACTTCACCGTCGATCCGTCGGTGCCGGAGCGCAAGGCCTGCATCAATTGCGGCTTCTGCCACCAGGGCTGCCGCACCCGTGCCAAGGCCAGCATGGACGTGACCTACCTGCCGCTGGCGGTGGCACGGGGCGCCGAGATCCGCGCCGAGGCTCGGATGCACGGGGTCGAGCGCGACAAGGCCGGGCGGATCACGGCCGTGATCTACCGCAGCGGCGGCCGCGATCACCGCCAGCGTTGCGCCCACCTGATCCTGTGCGCCGGCGCCGTCGAGACGCCCCGCCTCCTGCTCCATCTCGGGCTCGCCACCGGCAGCGGCCAGGTCGGGCGGAACTACATCGGCCACGTCGCCACGCAGGTCTGGGGCACCTTCGCCGACGAGGTCGGCATGAACCGGGGCTACCCGTCCTCGCTCATCACCGAGGATTACACCCGGCCTGAAGGCGCGGACTTCGCCGGCGGCTACCTGGTCCAGAGCCTCGGCGTCGAGCCGCTGACCTGGGCCAACTCCGTCGCCCGCGGCCGCGGCCTGTGGGGCACGGCGCTCACCGACTACTTGAAGCGGTACAACCGCGTCGCCGGCATCGGCATCAACGGCGAGACCCTGCCGTGCGACGCGAATATCTTGACGCTCTCGGACGAGACCGACGCGGTCGGGATGCGCAAGGCGCGGATCGATTTCGGCTACGGCTCGAACGAGGACCGCCTCAACGCCCACGCCACGAAGGTGATGCGCGAGATCTGGGAGGCGGCGGGCGCGACGGACATCTGGGTCCTGGAGCGCGTCGCCCACACGCTCGGCACCTGCCGGATGGGACGGAACCCGGACACCTCGGTGGTCGATGTCGAGGGGCGCAGCCACGAGGTCGAGAACCTCTGGATCTGCGACGGGTCGGTCTTCCCGAGCTCGCTCGCGGCCAATCCGGCGCTCACCATCATGGCGCTCTCGCTGCGCACCGCCGGCGCGTTCCTGAAAGGCCCCCGATGAGCGACGATCCCCGCACGGCCTATCCCCGGCCGCCCTTCCCGGGCGCGCAGCAGCAGCCGCGCCCCGGTCTCACCGGCCCGATGGACCCGGCCCCGGACCACGGCGAGGAGAGCTACGTCGGCAAGGGCCTGCTGACCGACAGGATCGCGCTCGTCACCGGGGGCGATTCCGGCATCGGCCGGGCGGTCGCCATCGCGTATGCCCGCGAGGGCGCCCACCTGGCGATCTCCTACCTCGACTCCGAGGAGGAGGACGCGCAGGCCACCAAGGCCTGGGTCGAGAAGGCCGGCCGGCGCTGCCTGCTCCTGCCGGGCGACCTGCGCGACGAGGCGCATTGCCGGGCGATCGTGCAGAAGACCGTGGCGGAGTTCGGCCGCATCGACGTGCTCGTCAACAACGCCGCCGCGCAGGTGGTGAACGAGGGCCTCGACGACGTCACCGCCCACGACGTCGAGGGCTCGTTCCGCGCCAACGTGTTCGCGATGATCTACCTGGCGCAGGAAGCGGTGCCGCACATGCGGCCGGGTTCGGCGATCGTGAACTCGACCAGCCAGCAGGCCAAGGTCGCGGATGCGAGCATGCTGGTCTACGCCGCCACCAAGGGGGCGATCAGCACCCTGACCGTCGGGCTGTCGAACCTGCTCGCCCCGAAGGGCATCCGGGTCAATTGCGTCGCCCCCGGCCCGGTCTGGACGCCGATCCAGCCGATCGTGAAGAAGCCCGAGCAGATGGAGCAGCTCGGCGCCGACACGCCCCTCGGTCGGGCCGGACAGCCGGCGGAGCTGGCCCCGGCCTACGTGCTGCTGGCCTCGCGGGAGGGCAGCTACATGACCGGCGCGCTCGTGCCCGTCACCGGTGGCCAGCCGATGCTCTGACGGAAGGTCAGGGTTTCCGCCCGGCGGGGTGTCCGGCCGGATACCCCGCCCTAACTTTTTTTCAAAGGACGGACCCGTTTCGGGGCCGTCCGCCCGGCCAGCTCGAAAAGGCCGGGATGGGACACGAAACCTCGCCGCAGCATCGGAACGGCCGCTCCCCGGCCTCGTTGTTGCGGGAAATCTACGGAGTAACCGACATGGCGGATTCCAAGGGCAAGGCCGGCGAGCCGCGCCAGCACCGTACCCGCAACGACACCGACTCGAACGCCAAGCGCGTCTCGATCGAGACCCTGAACGCGCGCCTCGCCGACGGCATCGACCTGGCGCTCAACATCAAGCAGGCGCACTGGAACCTGAAGGGCCCGCAATTCATCGGCATCCACGAGATGCTCGACGGGTTCCGCACCGAGATCGACGACCTCAACGACAAGGTCGCGGAGCGGGCCGTGCAGCTCGGTGCCACCGCGCTCGGCACCGCCTCGGTGGTCGCCGCCTCCTCGAAGCTCGCTCCCTATCCGACCGACGTCTACGCCATCGCCGACCACCTCTCGGCCCTGATCGATCGCTACGCGGCCTACGCCAACGCCGTGCGCGAGAACATCGACCAGACCGACGAGGCGGGCGATGCCGGCACCGCCGACCTGTTCACCGAGGTCTCCCGCGCCGTCGACAAGCAGCTGTGGTTCCTCGAGGCCCACGTCCAGGAGCCGACCGGCGCGATGCGCGACGGGGACGGCAAGGGCGCGCGCTAAGGCGAGGATTTCGGGGCCGGCGCTTGAGCCGGTCCCGGCTTGGAACACCATCCTCCCTTCTGATGACGCTGAAGAACGAAAGCGTCGTTTGCCTCTCCGTCTATCGGGGAGGCATTTTTATGCTTGGAGACGGATATCGACGGCGGAGACGCGATCGGTTACGTTGGGTCATGAACCGATGAGGCAGCCCGCGTGACCAAGGCAGCGCCCGATGCGGCGGAAATCGCTGCCCGTCGCAAGCACGTGGCGAAGCGCCTGAACGAGCACCTGAAGCTGACTGCTGCATACGTGAACGCCATGGCCATCGCCGTCGCCGGCGCGGCCATCATCGTACCGATGGTCAGCAGCCCGAATGTTGCCTTGGATCGATCGCACCTCTCTTGGATCGCGACCTCCCTCGCCTTACATTGTGTCGGTCACGTCGTGATCCGATTTCTGCGCCGGGAGGAGTGACGATGCCCTGGGACGCCACCCTCTTGATGCTGGGCTTTGCCCTGTTCATCTCGGTCACGAGCATCGCGGGCGCCTGGTACGCCGTTCACCGCTTCGAGCGCCAGTACGGCAAGGCGGGGCAAACCAAAGCCCCGCCCGCCGAGTAGCGCTTACATCGCCTCCGCGCCGCGCCCCATGGCGGCGATGCCGGTGCGCGAGACCTCGACCAGCCCCACCGACGCCATCAGCTTGACGAAGCGGTCGATCTCCTCGGTCGAGCCGGTCAGCTCGAACACGAACGAGTTCAGCGTCGCGTCGAGGGTGCGGGCGCCGAAGGCGGCGGCGAGCCGCATCGCCTCGACCCGGTGGTCGCCTTTGCCGGCGACCTTCACCAGTGCCAGCTCCCGCTCGAGCGAGTCGCCCTGGAGCGTCAGGTCGACCACCCGGTGCACCGGCACCAGCCGGTCGAGCTGCGCCTTGATCTGATCGATCACCGCGTTGGTGCCGGCCGTCACGATGGTGATGCGCGAGATGTGCCGGGCGTGCTCGGTCTCCGAGACCGTCAGGCTCTCGATGTTGTAGCCGCGGCCCGAGAACAGGCCGGCGATGCGCGCGAGCACGCCGGGCTCGTTGTCGACGATGACCGCCAGGGTGTGGCGGTTCACCGGCTCGACGCGGACCGGATCGGGGTAGTGGGTGTTCATGGCGTTCATCGTCCTTAAACCCTCGCCCGATCAGACCAGCATCTTGCCTTCGTCCGAGATGACGTCGCCCAGATCCGCCCCGGTCTCGCCGAGGTAGTCCGAGAGAAGCATCTCGTTGTGCGCCTTGCCCGACGGGATCATCGGGAAGCAGTTCTCGGTCTTGTCGACGATGCAGTCGAAGATCACCGGGCCGTCGTAGTCCAGCATCTCGGCGATTGCCGCGTCCAGGCTGCCGGGATCGGAGCAGCGGATGCCTTTGGCGCCGTAGGCCTCGGCCAGCTTGACGAAGTCGGGCAGGCTCTCGGAATAGCTCTCCGAGTAGCGCGAGCCGTGCAGCAATTGCTGCCACTGGCGCACCATGCCCATGTACTCGTTGTTCAGGATGAAGATCTTGACCGGCAGGCGGTACTGCACGGCGGTCGACATCTCCTGGATGTTCATCTGGATCGAGGCCTCGCCGGCGATGTCGATCACCAGCGCGCCGCGATGCGCCAGCTGGGCGCCGATCGCCGCCGGCAGGCCGTAGCCCATGGTGCCGAGGCCCCCCGAGGTCATCCAGCGGTTCGGCTCGTCGAACTTGTAGTACTGCGCCGCCCACATCTGGTGCTGGCCGACCTCCGTGGTGACGTAGGTCTCGCGGTCCTTGGTCGCCTCGTAGAGGCGCTGGACCGCGTATTGCGGCTTGATGGTGGTGCCCGACGGCCAGTAGCCGAGGCATTCCCGCGCCTTCCAGCCGCGGATCTTCGACAGCCACTCGGTCAGGCGGCCCTGATCGGGCTCCGGCGTGATCGCGCGCCACTCGCGCAGCATGTCGGAGAGCACCGAGCCGCAATCACCGACGATGCCGATATCGGCCTTGACGGTCTTGTTGATCGAGGAGGCGTCGATGTCGACGTGGATCTTCTTGGAGAACGGCGAGAAGGCGTCGAGCCGGCCGGTGATGCGGTCGTCGAAGCGCGCGCCGATGCAGATCATGACGTCGCATTCGTGCATCGCCAGGTTGGCCTCGTAGGTTCCGTGCATGCCGAGCATGCCGAGGAACTGCGGGTCCGAGCCCGGGAAGGCGCCTAAGCCCATCAGCGTCGAGGTGACCGGAAAGCCGGTGGCGCGGGCGAGCTCGCGCAGCAGCTGCGAGGCCTCGGGCCCCGCGTTGATGACGCCGCCGCCGGTATAGAAGACCGGCCGGCGCGCCCCCGCCATCAGCGCCACGGCGGCGCGGATCTTCTCCGGGTCGCCCTGCGTCTGCGGGTTGTAGGTCTTGTGGCTGTTGTCGACCGGGCGGCGGTAGACGCCGCTCGCGAACTGGATGTCCTTCGGCAGGTCGACGACCACCGGGCCGGGCCGGCCGTGCGAGGCGACGTAGAACGCCTCGTGCAGGATCCGCGGCAGGTCCTCGATCGATTTGACCAGGTAGTTGTGCTTGGTGCAGCTGCGGGTGATGCCGACCGTGTCGCATTCCTGGAACGCATCGGAGCCGATCAGGTGGGTCGGCACCTGGCCGGTGATGCAGACGAGCGGGATCGAATCGAGCAGCGCATCGGTGAGACCGGTGACGATGTTGGTGGCGCCCGGCCCCGAGGTGACGAGCACGCAGCCGACCTTGCCGGACGAGCGGGCATAGCCCTCGGCCGCGTGGACCGCGCCCTGCTCGTGGCGGACCAGGATGTGCTTCACGGATTCCTGGTGGAAGAGCGCGTCGTAGATCGGCAGCACCGCGCCGCCCGGATAGCCGAACAGGGTGTCGACCCCCTGATCCTGAAACGCCCGGATCACCATCTCGGCGCCCGTCATGACCTCGCCCGCACTCATCGTCGCGCTCCCGTTCCTTGGTCTCGTCCGCGCTCTCGGGTCCGTTTTACGCAACAAAAAAGGGCCCCGAAGGACCCTTGCACGCGCCACCCTTGGGATGCCGGGCTGTGTTAAGCCCGTCCCGTCGGTGGCGCTTCCGCTACAATAAGGACCGCACGCATGCTGTGAGAAAGCCTGCCGTTGAGAGAGTGGCGGGGACCCTACGCGCCTCGACTCGCAGGGTCAACCGGTTTCGGCAACGGCGGAAAGTCCGGGTCTAGCGGGCCCGGAGCGTCGGATAGGCCCGCCGCACGGCCCGCGCGATCAGCACGACGAGCACCACCTTCGCGGCGTCGCCCGGCAGGAACCAGGCCGAGCCGAGCGCCGCCTTGGCGAGGTCGACCCGCGCCACCGCGGCGATCCACGGGATGCCGACCGCGTAGGTGAGCACGACGCCGCCGAGCACGAGGATCAGGACTTCCTTCCAGACCGTCAGCGTGCCCAGGGCGCGCTCGTACAGGTAGCCGATCACGAAGGCGGCGACCGGCCACATCAGCACGAAGCCGCCGCCCGGCCCCATGACGATGCCGAGCCCGCCGCGCCCGCCCGCCATCAGCGGCAGCCCGGCGCAGACCAGGACGACGAACAGGGCGAGCGCCGCTCCGCCGCGCACCGCGCCGGCCAGGGCGCCGGCGAGCATCACCCCCATCGACTGCGCGGTGATCGGCACGCCGACGACCGGAAGCGTCACGGGCGGGAACAGACCGAGCGCGGCCGTGAGGGCGGCGAAGAGCGCGACGAAGACGATGTCACGGGTCGACATGGGGGTCCTTGGAGAGCCTCGTTCGAGGGGAGGGGGGCCGGCCGTCGGTTCCGTCCGGGTCGTAGGAGCGCGCATCGATCGCCGCCGCGATGTCGTCGCTCATCTTCAGCATCCGCACCACGACCGGGACGGTCAGCGCCACGAGGCTGCGCTCCAGGCCGCGCGCGCGCTGCGCCTCGCGCACCTCCGCGGCGATGGCGGCCAGCACCGGAATGAACCGCAGGGTCAGCGCGATGGCGAGACCGACCTTGGCGGGGTTGACCCCGACAAACCTCAGCCAGGCGAGGCCGCGTTGCAGCACCTCGATGAGGTCGGCGCTGCGGGTCGTCAGGGTCACGAGGCCGGCGAGCAGCATGAGCGCGGCGAGGCGGGCCGCCATCAGAAGCCCGGCGAGCCAGCCGTCGAGGGCGACCTGGACGAGGACGAGGACGGCGAGGATCCAGGCGAGCGGGCGCAGTTGGTCAAGGACGAGGCGGACCGGGATGCCGGCCACCCCGTAGAGCAGACCCGCCAGACCGAGCGCCGCGAGCGCGAGGTCGAGCCGCGGCCATGCGAACAGCACGCTGCCGGCACCGACGAGCAGGAGGATCTTGCGCCCCGGCGGGCAGCGATGGACCGGGCTATCCCCCGGGACGTACGGGGTCACGACATCATCGCGACGTAGGCCGGCAGGGCGACCGCGGGGCGGTCGTCGATCGCGACCCGGCCGTCCTCGAACACCAGCACCCGGTCGAAATGCTCCAGGAAGGCGAGGTCGTGCGAGACCACGATCGCGCGCTGCGGCAGGGCGTCGATGGCCTGCGCGATCCGGCGCTTGTTGCGCAGGTCGAGCAGCGTCGTCGGCTCGTCGAACACGATCGCCTCGGGCGCCATCGCCAGCACGCCGGCAATCGCCAGGAGCTGCTTCTGCCCGCCGCTGAGGAGGTGGGCCGGGTGGTCGCGCAAGGGCCGCAGGTCGTAGCGGTCGAGGGCCTCGTCGACGCGCCGGCCGATCTCGTCCTTCGGCAGCCCGAGGTTCTTCAGCCCGAAGGCGAGGTCTTCCGCGACCACCGGCAGCACGATCTGGTTGTCGGGGTTCTGGAACACGAAGCCGACCTTGCGGCGCACCGCCTTGCCGTCGCGGCGCGTGTCGAGCCCGTCGACCCGCACGGTGCCGCTGTTCGGCACCAGGAGGCCGTTGAGCAGGCGCGCGAAGGTGCTCTTGCCGCTGCCGTTGGCCCCCACCACCGCGATGCGCCGCTCCGACAGGTCGAGGGTGAGGTCGCGCAGGACGGTGCGCTCCCCGAAGGCATGGCCGACCTGCCTGATCTCGATCACGACGCCACCGCTCCCGCCCCGGTCCGGGCGGGCGCCTCTTAAGCATCATTCGCCTCAAGGGTCACCGGCTCGGCGACGAAAATGATGCGGGCGCCGGCCGCGAAGCGCCGGTGCCCCGTGGCCCTGCGGCGCGCCATTCCCGGCGCCGGCCGGCAGGGGCGCCCGCGCGGTTTGGAAACCGCGCCGGGCTCCCCTATGTGACGCGGCGGCGGTGTGGTCCGCCCGAGGGGGACGGGATGACGACCGGAACGGCCTACCTTCTGGTCGATGTCGCCGGGACGGAATGCGCCCTGCCGCGCCGGGCGGTGCGGGAGATCCTGCCCCTGCCGCGCCTGTGGCGCCCGCCGGGTGCTCCCCCGACGCTCGCCGGCTTCCTCAACCTCGCGGGCGCCGCGGTGCCGGTCCTCGACCTCGCGGCGTTGTTCGGCCTCGGCCGGCCGGTCACCGCCCGCCAGGCGCTCTACCGCCACCTGGTGCTGCTCCACGGCGATTCGCCCCTGGCCCTGATGGTCGACCGCGTCGCCGACTTCGTCCGGGTCGAGCCCGAGCGGGTCCGGCCGGTAGCCGACGGGGCGACGCTGAACGGCTGCGTCGCCGCCGAGATGCGGATCGGCGACCGGCTGGTCCACGGCCTCTCGGTCGACCGTATCCTGCTCGCCGAGGAGCGCGACCGCCTGACGGCGCAGACCCGGGAGGCGCAGGCGCGCCTCGCCGAGTGGGCGGCCTGAGCCGGATCATGCCGACCGCACGGCCGATCCCGGGGCCGGCCCCGACCGCCGACCCGGCCTTCGCGGCGCTGAAATCGCGCCTCGTCGCCCGCACCGGTCACCATTACTACGCCGACAAGGACGACCTCCTGTGGGAACGGGTCGGCCGGCGCATGCGCGTCCGGGGCGTGCCCGATCCCGCCGGCTACCTCGCGCTGCTGGAGGAATCCGAGGCCGAATGGGCGGCCCTCGAATCCGAGATCACCATCGGGGAGACGTTCTTCTTCCGCTACGCCGAGCAGTTCGCGGCCCTGCGCGGCACGATCCTGCCCGAGCGCATCGCGGCGCGCAGCGACGAGCGGCGCCTGCGGATCTGGAGCGCGGGCTGCTCGACCGGGCCGGAGACCCACTCGGTCGCGATCGTGCTGCGCGAGCTCCTCGGCGAGCGCCTGCCCGACTGGCGCATCGGGCTCACCGGCACCGACATCAACCGCGACGTGCTGGCGGTGGCGCGCCGCGCCGTCTACGGCGCCTGGGCCCTGCGCACCCTCGGGCCAGAGGAGCGCGAGCGCTACTTCCGGCCCGGGCCGCGGGAGGGCACCTTCGCGCTGCGGCCGGAATACCGGGGCCTCGCCCGGTTCGAGCCGCAGAACCTGATGAGCCTGCTCGACGGTACCGCCTCCCTGGCGCTCACCGACTACGACCTCATCCTGTGCCGCAACGTCCTGATCTACTTCCATCCGGACGTGGTGCAGGCCCTGGTGCGGGCCCTGGCGCAGCGCCTGCGGCCCGGCGGCTGGCTGCTCCTCGGCCATGCCGAGCCGAACCCGGCCTTCGCGGAGTTCCTGGAGGCGGTCGCGCTCCCGGGCACCGCCGCCTACCGGCGTCCGGGGGAGGGCGCGGTGCCGGACCTGCCGCCGCCGGCCCGTCTGGACCCGGTCCCGGATACGGTCCCGGGCCCGGAGGCGGCCTGGGCGCCGCTGCTGCCGCCGGAGTCGGCCGCCCGGGAGGTCGGGGCTGCGCCGATCCGGCTCCGCGCGCCCCTCGCCGTCCCGCCACCCGTGCCGCCCGCCGAGGGAGGGCCCCTCGCCGCCGTGCGGGCGCTCGCCGATGCCGGCGACCTCGAGGCGAGCTGGCGGGCCTGCCGGGCGGCTCTGGCCGAGGCCCCGACCGATCCGCGCCTGCGCTACTACGAAGGTCTGCTCGCCCGCGCCCGGGCCCGGCCGGACGAGGCGGAACGCGCCTTTCGCGGCGCGCTCTACCTCGATAAGGGCTTCGTCATGGCGCACTACCATCTCGGGCTGACCCTCGTCGCCGCCGGCCGCACCGAGGCCGGCCGCCGCGCGCTGGCCAACGCCCTGCGGCTCGCCGCGTCCCTGCCCGCCGACGCGGCCCTGCCGGAGGGCGACGGGCTCACCGCCGCCGAGCTGTCGGGCGCCGCCCGGCCGCTCCTCGGCGACGAGGCCGCCTGATGCCGCAGAACGCCGCCGCCGGCCCGGCCCTGCCCGGCGAGGCCGACCTCGACGCCGCCCGGATCGACGCGATCCTGGACGCCCGCACCCGCGCCCTCGCGGCCCGCGTCGCGGCGGCGGCGGCGCGCCCGACCCGGGCGCTGCTGCTCTGCCGCGCCGGCACCGAGCGGGTCGGCCTGCCGCTCGAGGCCGTCGCCGAGGTGTTTCCGTTCCGGCCCTGCACCCCGGTGCCGGGGGCGCCCGCGGCGCTGATCGGCCTCACCGGACGGGGCGGCCTCCTCGTCAGCGTTCTCGATCTCGCGACGGCGCTGGGCCAGCCGGCCGGCGGTCGCCCGGAGGCGGCCGGCGGCCACGTCGTCGTCCTGCGCCGCGACGGCCCGCGCATCGGCCTCAGGGTCGAGCGGGTGCTGGCGGTGACCGACGCGGTGGTCGAGGCCGAAGGGCTGGGCAGGCGGGCGGTGGCGGGCTATGTCGACGCCGCACCGACGGGCTCCCGTCGGGAATCGGACAAAACCGACGCGGGGTTCGCCGTGATCGACGTATCGGCCCTGCTGGCGCCGCTCCTCGCCGCCGGCCCGTCCCGGCCGGCCTGACCCCGCCCGCCATTCCAACCACAGGGAAGCCCGCGTGTCGCTCTCGATCGGGAACCGCATCCTCCTCGGCTTCTCCGCCGTCGTCCTGGTGATCGTGGCGCTCGGCGTCTACGCGGTCGGGCAGATCGGCGAGGTGCGCAACGCCACCGACATCATCGTCACCCGCGACCTGACGGTGATGCACCAGCTCGAGAACATCCGCGAGGCGCAGCGCCGGATGAGCGACCTGCGCGACGAGGCGACCACCCGCTACTACCTTCGCGCGCTCGGCCGCGAGCCGACGGCCAAGGAGGAGCCGACGGTGACCTGGCGCCGCAACGCGGCGAATGCCGAGACCGCGCTCGCCGGCGCGATCACCACCGCCAACGACTACCGGGCCCAGTCGCTCTCGGCCGACCGCGCCGCCGCCTGGCAGCGCATCGCCGAATTGCTGGTCGCGGCCGGCGCCGAATTGCGTACCACCCGCACCGCCACCGAGCGCCAGTTCGAGGCGCTCAACGCCAACGACGTGCCGGGCATCCAGGCGGCCGAGACCGCCCTCGACCAGTCGGGCGACAACTTCGTGCGCACCATGGGCAATGCCCGCGACGCCCTCGACGGGGCGATCACCGCCGGGCAGCGCCGGGTCGGGGCGATCTACGAGGAGAGCCGGCTCTCGACCCTGGTGGCGCTCGCCGTCTGCGTCGTCATGGCCCTCGTCATCACGGTGCTGATCCGCCGCTCGGTGGTCCAGCCCCTCGACGCGGTGATGGCCTTCGTCGGCAAGGTCGGGAGCGGCGACCTCACCGGGCGCATCGCCGAGACCAGCCGCGACGAGCTCGGGCGCTTGGGAGGCGTCCTCAACCAGATGGTCGAGGGCCTGCGCCAGCTCGCCAGCCAGAACCGCGCCTCGACCTCGAACCTCAACGCGGCGGCGGCCGAGATCCGCGCCTCGGCCCAGGAGCAGGCGGCGAGCGTCGAGGAGCAGTTCGCCGCCGTGCAGGAGACCGCCGCCACCGTCGACGAGATCACCCATGCGGGCGCCCAGATCGGCAAGCGGGCCCAGGAGGTCATCGCCACCGCCCAGGCGACGGCTCAGACGTCGAGCGCAGGGCTTCGCGCCGTCGACGAGACGGCGCGCGCCATGGATGCGATCCGCGAGCAGAGCGAGGCGGTGGCCGAGAACATCGTGGCGCTGAGCGAGAAGACGCAGGCCATCGGCGAGATCATCGCCACCGTCAACGACGTCTCGGAGCGCACGCATCTGCTCGCGCTCAACGCCGCCATCGAGGCGGCGGCGGCCGGCGAGAGCGGGCGCAGCTTCGCGGTGGTGGCCTCCGAGATGAAGGCGCTCGCCGACCAGGCCAAGGAGGCGACCGGCCAGGTGCGGGCGATCCTCGGCGACATCCAGCGCGGCATCAACGCCTCGGTGATGCTGACGGAGGAGGCGGTCAAGCGCGTGGCGGTGGGCAAGGAGCGCACCGACACCACCCACGCGACGATCGAGGAGATCACCGCCCGGGTGCAGGAGAGCGTGCAGACCTTCCAGCAGATCGTCGCCTCGACCAACCAGCAGCAGCTCGGCATCGAGCAGGTGATGGGCGCGCTCCAGAACATCCGCCAGGCGAGCCAGCAGACCGCCGCCGGCACCCGCCAGGTCGAGGCCGCGGCCGCCAACCTGAGCGAACTCGCCAGCGCCCTCCTGGCGCTCGCCGAGCGTTACCGGCTCTGACGCGCCCACCCGAGGAACCCGGCCCGCGCCGATGGACGACATCCGCCAGCTCCTCCTCGCGGCCTTCGACGCCGAGCACCGCGAGCACATCGCGGCGATCCGGGTCGCCCTCGCCGCGGCCGAGACCGGCCGGCCCGCGGACTGGAACGACGTGTTTCGCCGCGCCCACAGCCTGAAGGGCGCCGCCCGGGCCGTGGACCTGCCGGCGGTGGAGGAGGTCGCCCACCGGCTCGAGGCCCTGTTCGACCGGGTGGTGCAGGGTCGCCACGGCCTCGACCGGGCCACCGCCGGCGTGGTCGACCTCGCCCTCGACCGCATCGAGGGCCTGGTGGCGGGCCTCGCCGAGACGCCCGAGCCGGAGGCGCCGGCGGACGCCATCGCGGCCCTCGACACCTGCCTGTCCGGCGCGCCGATCCCCGGGGCGGCAGACCCCGCGGCGGCGACGGAGCAGGCGCCCGAGCCGGCGGCGCCGGCAGCTCCCCAGACGACCGCCCAGACGACCATCCAGACATCCCCCCCGCAGGACGGGGCCGTCGCCTACCTGCGCATCGCCAGCGACCAGGTCGAGGCCCTGTCGAAGGCGGTGCACGACCTGAACGCGGCGCTCCAGGGCCAGGAGACCGTCGCGGCCGCGGTGGCGGGGCTCGAATCCGGTGCCCGGACCCTGCGCCGCAGCGTCGACACGGTGCAGGGCCGCACCGGCGAGATGGTGGCGCTCGCCCGCCGCCTGCGCGAGGCCGGCGATCCGGCAGGCGCCGCCCTCGACGGCTTCGTCGATCGGGTGCGCCGCCTCGACGGCGACCTGCGCGGCGTGATCCGCGGCATCTCGGGCCTTGCCCGGGTGCAGAGCCGCAGCACCGGCGTGGTCGACGGCGCGCTCCGGCGCCTGCGCGACGATTCCGACCGCCTGCTCCTCGTCCCGGCCGAGACGGTGTTCGGCGGCTACGGCCGGATGGTGCGGGAGATCGCCCGCGAGGCCGGCCTCGCCGTCGAGGTGCGCCTCCACGGCCTCGACCTCCAAGTCGATCGCGGCCTGCTCCAGGCCCTCAAGGACCCGGTCCTGCACGCGCTGCGCAACACCATCAGCCACGGGGCGGAGCCCGAGCCGGCGCGCCGCGCCGCCGGCAAGCCGGAGGCGCTCGGCGTCACCCTGTCGGTCGCCTCGAAGGGCAGCCAGCTCGTCGTGACGATCCGGGACGACGGCCGGGGGCCCGACCTCGCCCGCATCCTCGAGACCGGCCGGCGCCAGGGGCTGGTCCCGCCGGGGGCCGAGCCCACCCCCGACGAGATCCTCGACCTCGTCTTCGCGCCGGGCTTCTCCACCGCCCCCGCCGTCGACCGGATCGCCGGGCGCGGCATGGGCCTGTCTGTGGTGGCGGAGGCCGCCCGGGCGCTGCGCGGCCGCGCGACCTTGCGGGCGGCCGCGCCCCACGGCGCCGAGGTCGTGATCGCGGTGCCGCTCTCCGCCGCGCGCCAGCCGGTGCTGCTGGTCGAGGCGGCGCTGAGCCCCGGGGCGCCGCCGCAGACCTTCGGCCTGCCGAGCGGCGCCGTCGCGCAGCTCCTGCGGCTTTCCGGCCGCGACCTCGCGTCCGTGGCGGGAGAGCCGGCGGCGAGGATCAACCAGGGGGGGCGGGACGTTGTCGTGCCGCTCGTTCCCCTCGCGTCTCTCCTCGGTTCCGGTGTCGCTCCCCTTCCTCTCCATGACGGCGTGGTCCGCGCCGTGCTGCTGCGCTGCGGCGCCTCGCTCTGCGCCGTCGCGGTCGACCGGCTGCTCGACGTGCGGGTGCTCCTCGTCGGGCCGGCCCCGCCGCTCGGCGGCGATCCCGCGCTGATGTCCGGCACCGTGATGCTCGCCGACGAGACCCCCGCCCTGGTGCTCGACCCCGAGGGCCTGTGCGTCCGCGCCCGGGCCGGCGGCCTGGTGGCGGCGCCGGTCGCGGCGCCGGAGCGCCGCAAGGCGCGGGTCCGCACCGTGCTCGTCGTCGACGATTCGATCACCACCCGCACCCTCGAGAAGAGCATCCTGGAGGCGCATGGCTACCGGGTCTTCGTCTGCGTCGACGGGCAGGACGCCCTCGACCGCCTGCGCCGGGACGGCGGCGACGTCGACCTCGTGGTCGCCGACGTCGAGATGCCGCGCCTCGACGGGTTCGGCCTGCTCCAGGCGGTCAAGGCCGATCCGGGCTTGACGCGGCTGCCGGTGATCCTGATGACCTCCCGCGGCGATCCCGCCGACATCCGCCGGGGCCTCGATCTCGGGGCCGACGCCTACATCACCAAGCAGAAGTTCGACCAGCGCGAGCTTCTCGACACGATCGGTCAGCTGCTGTGAGCACCCCCGTCCGCGTCATGCTGGTGGAGGATTCGCTGGTGGTGCGCCAGCTCCTCGCCCACATCGTCAGCCGCGATCCCCGCCTCGCCCTCGTCGCCGCGGTCGATTCCGGCGAGGAGGCCCTGCGCGAGATCCACCGGGTCCAGCCCGACGTGATCTCGATGGACATCCGCCTGCCGGGCATCGACGGGCTGGAGACCACCCGGCGGATCATGGCCGAGCGCCCGACCCCAATCGTCGTCGTCGCCGACGCGATCGAGGATTCCTCGCTCAAGATCTCGATGAACGCCCTGCGGGCCGGCGCGCTCAGCGTGGTCGAGAAGCCGGTCGGCACCGGCCACCGCGCTTACGAGGCGATCGCCGACCAGATCTGCACCCAGCTGCGCATCATGAGCCAGGTGCCGGTGATCCGGCGCCGGCCGATCGGCGCCGAGCGCCTGGCTCGCTCCGACGCGCCCCGGGAGGAGTTCCGCGGGACGATTCCCGCCACCCAGGCCCCGAGCGTGCTGGCGGTGGCGGCCTCGACCGGCGGGCCGCCGGCCTTCGCCAAGCTGCTCGGCGCCCTCCCGGCGGATTTTGCCTTGCCGGTGCTCCTCGTCCAGCACATGGGCGCGGCCTTCATGGAGGGTTTCGCCGACTGGCTGAACGGCGTCGTGCCGCTCACCGTCGTCATCGGCCGCGAGGGCGTGCGGCCTCAAGGGGGCCACGTCTACGTGGCGCCGGGCGACCGCCACCTCACCCTCGGGCCCGGCGGGCTCCTCGCCCTGGTCGACGAGCCGCCGGTCGGCGGCCAGCGTCCCTCGGCGACCGTGCTGTTCCGCTCGGTCGCGCGGGCCGCCGGGCCGCGGGGCCTCGGCGTGCTCCTCACCGGCATGGGCGAGGACGGTGCCGCCGGCCTCCTCGACATGCACGTCGCGGGGGCCGCCACCATCGCCGAGCACGAGAGCTCGGCGGTCGTCTACGGCATGCCGGCGGCGGCGGTGCGCCTGCGGGCGGCCGGCCACGTGCTGCCCCTCGACCTGATCGCCCCGCGGATCCTGCGGGCGCTGCAGCCGGGTCTCGCGCCGTGACGGCCGCGCAGCCCGGGCCGCAGCCCGACGCGCGAGGGGTCTCTCGGCCGGAGGTTTCCCCACAAGGGGCTCCCGGGCCGGAGCGCCCCCCGGCGCCTGCGACCCGCATCCTCCTGGTCGAGGATTCCGAGACCCAGGCCCTGCAGCTGCGCCTCTTCCTGGAGCGCAACGGCTTCGCGGTGACGCGCCACGCCACCGCCGAGGCCGCCCTCGAGGCGATGAACCACGGCCTGCCCGACCTCGTCGTCGCTGATTACCACCTGCCCGGAATGAACGGCGACGAGCTGACCAGGCAGATGCGCCTCGCCATGCGCACCCGGGCGACGCCCGTGCTGATGCTGACCGAGGCGAGCGGCCGCGACATCGAGCGCCAGGGGCTCGAGAGCGGCGCCGACGCCTACGTGCCGAAATCCGCCGACCGCGACCTCCTGCTGCTGCGCATCCGCGCGCTGCTGCGCGAGCGCGCCGCGGTGCCGGCGGGCGAGCCGGCCCGGGCGGCGAATTTCCGCCGCGCCCGCATCCTGGTCGTCGATGGCAGCGCTACCTTTCGGGCGTACCTCTCCGCCCTCCTGGCGCAGGAGGGGCACGAGGTGGTGGCCGCCGACGGGCCCGACCAGGCGATGGCGGCGTTGCAGGCCCCCGGCGAGGGCTTCGACTGCGTCACGGTCGACCTCCTGGGCACCAGCTTCGACGCCATCGCGCTCTGCCGCCGGATCGACGCCCTGCGGGGCGCCGCGACGGGGGCGGGGGCGCCGGGCTTCTCCCTCGTCGGCATCGGCTCGGCGGCGGCCTCCAGCAAGGACCTCCTGGTCGAGGCGTTCTCGGCCGGGGCCGACGACGTGGTCGCCAAGGATGTCGGCGGAAGGGATCTGGCGGGCCGGGACGGAACCGGCCCGAAGGGCGCGGATGCCGACCTCCTGGCGATCCGGGTGCGCACCCTGGTGCGCCGCAAGCTCCTGGAGGAGGACGACCGGCGGGTCGCCGAGGAGGTGCGCCGCCACGCGCTCGCCGCCGAGCGCGCCAAGGCCGAGGCGGCCGCCGCCGAGGCCAAGGCGGCGCTCGCCGGCGCGCTGGCGCAGGCCAACCACGACCTCGAACAGGCCAACCACCGCCTGAAGGACACCCAGGCCAAGCTCGTCCAGGCGGCGAAGATGGCCTCGCTCGGCGAGTTGGTCGCCGGCATCGCCCACGAGATCAACAACCCGCTCGCCTTCATCCTCGCCCACCAGGGCACGGTCGAGCGGCTGATCGGCGAGGTGGCGGCGACGATGCCGGAGGGCGATCCCTCCCGCCGCCCCCTCGACAAGGCCCGCGACCGGGTCGGTGCGATGCGGCTCGGGCTCGCCCGGATCCAGGACCTCGTCGTCAACCTGCGCAAGTTCTCGCGCCTCGACGAGGGCGAGATGCAGACCGTCAACGTGCCGGACGCGATCGAGAACGTGCTGGCGCTGATCCAGCACAAGCTCGGCACACGCATCGCCGTGCACAAGCACCTCGCCGGCGCGCCCGAGATCCGGTGCTCGCCGGCCCTGCTCAACCAGGTGGTCATGAACATCCTCGGCAACGCCGCCGACGCGATCCCCGGCGACGGCGCGATCACGATCGAGACCGCGATCCGCGACGAGCACGACGTGATCCGGATCTGCGACACCGGCCCGGGCGTGCCGGAGGCGCTGCGCGAACGGATCTTCGAGCCGTTCTTCACGACGAAGCCCGTCGGTTCCGGCACCGGCCTCGGCCTCGCCATTGCATACAGCGTCGTGCAGGCGCATAGCGGACAGATCTCCGTGGAATCGGCGCCGGATGGAGGGGCCTGCTTCGTGATCAGCATTCCGAGGCGGGCCGCATGAGCGTGGGCATGACGACCAACGCGACGAAGCCGACCTTGCGCGGGACGATCCTGGCGGTCGACGACGAACCCGACATCTTGGTGGCCCTCGAGGATCTGCTCGAGGACGAGTACCGGGTGCTCACCACCAGCCGGCCGGCCGAGGCCCTGGAGATGATCGCGGCCGAGCCCGACATCGACGTCATCCTGTCCGACCAGCGCATGCCGGGCCTGACCGGCGACGCCCTGCTGGCGCAGGCGCGCGAGATCTCGGACGCGCAGGCGATCCTGCTCACGGGCTACGCCGACATCTCGGCGGTGGTCTCGGCACTCAACCGCGGCGGCATCACCGGCTACGTCACCAAGCCCTGGGATCCCTCGCTGCTGCGCAACGCCGTGCGGGCCGCCCACGAGCGCCACCGCCTCGCCCGCGAGCTCGCCACCGAGCGGGCGCTGCTGCGCGGCCTCCTCGACCATTCGGGCGACGCCATCGCCTTCAAGGACGCGCAAGGCCGCTTCCTGCGGCTCAACGCCCGCATGGCGACCCGCCTCGGCGCGCCCTCGTCCGAGGCGTGCCTCGGCCGCCGCGAGGCGGAGGTCGCCGGCCCCGGGAGCGAGGCCGCCGAGGCCGCGGTCGCTGCCGATTTGGCGGCGATCGCCTCCGGCGCGCCGACCGAGACGATGGTGGCGAGCGGTCCCGAGGCGGCCCAGACCTGGAGCCAGGTCACCCGGGTGCCGATCCGCGACGCGGCCGGCGCGGTGGTCAACCTCGCGGTGATCGAGCGCGACGTCACCGAGCAGCGCCTGCTCGAGATGCGCCTGCGCCAGGCCGACAAGATGCAGGCGCTCGGAACCCTGGCGGGCGGCGTCGCGCACGACTTCAACAACCTGCTGACCGCGATCCTCGGCAGCCTCGAGCTCGCCCTGCCGAAGGTGGCGGGGGATGCCCGGCTGTCGCGGCTGATGACCAACGCCACCCAGGCGGCGCAGCGCGGCGCGGCGCTGACCAAGCGCCTCCTCACCTTCAGCCACCGCCGCGACCTCCAGGCCCGCGTGGTCGACCTCAACGCGGTGATCCGCGGCATGGACGACCTGCTCGGGCGCAGCCTGGGGGGCTTCGTGCAGGTCGAGCGCGCCCTCGACGACGACGTGTGGCCGGCCCGCGTCGATCCCGACCAGCTCGAGCTCGCGATCCTCAACCTCTGCATCAACGGCCGCGACGCGATGCCGGAGGGTGGCGTCGTCGCGCTCTCGACCCGCAACGAAGTGGTGCGGGCGAGCGCCGATCCGAACCTGAAACCCGGCGACTACGCGGTGATCGCGATCCGCGACACCGGCACCGGCATTCCGCCCGAGATCCTCGGCCGGGTGTTCGAGCCGTTCTTCACCACCAAGGGCGTCGGTCAGGGCACGGGCCTCGGCCTCGCCATGGTGTTCGGCCTCGTGCAGCAATCCGGCGGCACGATCCGCATCGACAGCGAGGTCGGCCACGGCACCACGGTGCTGCTCTACCTGCCGCGCTCCCACGAGGCGGTCGAGCCGGTGCAGGCCGCGGGCGCCGCGCCGGCGCCGGCGCCGCGCCGGGCCCGCGTCCTGGTGGTCGACGACGACCCCCAGGTCCGCCACGTCACCGCGTCGTTCCTCAACGGCTTCGGCTACGACGAGGCCGAGGTGCCGAGCGGCGAGGCGGCCCTGGAGCGCCTCGCGGCCGAGCCGTTCGACCTCGTGGTCGCCGACCTGGCGATGCCGGGCATGAGCGGCCTCGACCTCGCCGAGGCGGTGCGGACGCACTGGCCGGCCCTGCCGTTCCTGCTCGTCACCGGCCACGCCGAGGCGGCCCGCATCCCGGCGGATTTCTCGGTGCTGGAAAAACCGTTCCCCTCCGCCGACCTGGCGGCCCGGGTCGCGGCCCTGCTCACCCAGGACGTGTGAGAGGCGCGCCGCCGGCCAATCCAGGATGGTCGATCCCGTGCGGCCGAGTGTATCGCGGGCGGCACAGCTGGCCCGGAACTGTCCGGGCGCGACTTTCATTCACGCTTGCGTCAGCGAAAGTGGCTAGATGTTGCCCGCGCGTTGCGGATCGGTCATCTCCGTCGCGCCAAAGCACTGCGCCCGCCGACGAAGAGTGTGACGCCCATGGCCCGGACGCTGAGACTGAGCACCCAAGTCGTGGTCCTGGCCGTGGCGGCCGCCGGCGCGGTCTTCGCCTACCCGTACCTGCGCCCGGCGCACCGCCAGGAGCCGATCGTGGCCTTCGCGGACGTGCCGGCGAGGCCGCAGGCCGGCAGGGCCTTCACCCTCACGGCCTCGCAGCTCGCCACGGTGTCGAGCGAGCCGGTGGTCAAGCGCCAGTTCTTCGAGGAGATCGCCACCGAGGGCAAGATCGGGGTCGACGAGTACCAGGCGACGCCGGTCTTCTCGCCCTATCCCGGCCGCGTCATCGCGATCTTCGCCCGCACCGGCGAGCAGGTGAAGCGCGGCCAGCCGCTGTTCTCGGTCCAGGCCAACGAGATGGTCCAGGCGCAGAACGACTACCTCGCCGCCCTCAACGTGCTGAACAAGAGCCGCTCGCAGCTCACCTTCGCGCAGGCCGCCGAGAAGAGGCAGCGCGACCTCTACGAGACCCGCACCACGACCCTGCGCGAGCTGCAGGTCGCCCAGAACGACCTCACGTCGGCCACCAACGACAACCGCACCGCCGAGGTCGGGCTCGAGGCGGTGCGCAACCGCCTTCGCATCCTCGGGCTTCGCGACGAGGAGATGGCGGCCCTCTCGAAGGGCTCGGCGATCAACCCCGACACCCCGATCAACGCGCCGCTCAGCGGCACCATCATCCAGCGCAAGATCGGCCCGGGCCAGTATGTCGGGTCGAGCGGCGAGCCGTCGTACATCATCGGCGATCTGTCGAAGGTCTGGCTCATCGCGCAGCTGCGCGAGGCCGACGCCGCCAAGGTCGAGATCGGCGAGAAGATCACCTTCCAGGTGCCGGCCCACCCCGACAAGACCTTCGAGGGCCGGATCAACTTCATCGGCACTTCCGTCGATCCGGCGACGCGGCGCATCACCGTGCGGGCCGAGATCGGCAACAAGGACGGCCTGCTCAAGCCGGAAATGTACGCCAGCGTCCGCATCATCAACGAGCGCGAGAACCTGTCCCACGCCGTGCCCCGCGCCGCGGTGATCCTCGAGGGCAACAAGGCCAGCGTCTGGGTGCTGCGGGCCGACAACTCGGTCGAGAACCGGCCGGTCCGGGCCGGCATCGTCGAGGGCTCCACCGTCGAGATCCTCGACGGGCTGCGGGAAGGCGAGCGGGTGATCTCCCGCGGCTCGCTCTTCATCGACCGGATGTCGACCCAGAGCTGACGCGCCCCCACCTCATCGATCCCGCATACCCGGATAAACGGCCATGACCGGCATCGTCGGCCTCGCCCTGCGCCAGCGCGCCCTCGTCGTCCTGGCCTTCGTGGCCCTGATGCTCGGCGGGCTCGCGGCGTTCCAGAGCCTCAACATCGAGGCCTATCCCGACCCGACGCCGCCGATGGTGAACGTCATCACCCAGGCGCCGGGCCTCTCGGGCGAGGAGATCGAGCGCTACATCACGGTGCCGATCGAGGTCATCACCTCGGGGCTGCCCGACCTCAAGCAGGTCCGCACCGTCTCGCTCTACGGCCTGTCCGACGTGAAACTGCAATTCGGCTTCGCCAACAGCTACCGCGAGGCCGAGCAGCAGGTGCTCAATCGCCTCGCCCAGCTCGACACCCTGCCGAACGGCGCCAAGCCGACGATCTCGCCGGTGAGCCCGATCGGCGAGATCTTCCGCTACAAGCTCGTCGCGCCGGACGGCTACAGCGTCCTCGACCTGAAGACGCTGCAGGACTGGGTGCTGCGCAAGCGCTTCCGCGCCGTGCCGGGCGTCATCGACGTGATCGGCTGGGGCGGCAAGACCAAGACCTTCGAGATCGGCGTCGACCTCGACCGGCTGATGGCCCACGGGCTCACCCTGTCGGGCGTGGTCAAGACCCTCAACGACAGCAACCTCAACGTCGGCGGCAACCGCATCACGCTCGGGAGCCAGTCGGCGGTGGTGCGCGGCGTCGGCCTGATCCGCTCGGTCGACGACATCGGCGAGACGGTGCTGTCGCAATCGGGCGGCGCGCCGGTGCTGGTGAAGGACGTCGCCACCATCACCATCGGCCACCAGCCGCGGCTCGGCATCGCCGGCATGAACGAGGACGACGACATCGTCCAGGGCATCGTGCTGATGCGCCGGGGCGAGCGCTCGACCCCGTCGATCGAGGCGGTGAAGGCCGAGGTGGCGAAGATCGAGGCCGCCGGCATCCTGCCGCCGGGCGTCAGGATCGAGCGGATCTACGACCGCGCCGACCTCATCGCCGTCACCACCCACACCGTGCTGCACAACATGATGGTCGGCATCCTGCTGATCCTGGTGGTGCAGTGGCTGTTTCTCGGCAACCTGAGGAGCGCGCTCATCGTCGTCGCGACGATTCCCTTCGCGCTGTTCTTCGCCGTCATCATCCTGGTGGTGCGGGGCGAATCCGCCAACCTGCTGTCGGTCGGCGCGCTCGATTTCGGCCTGATCGTCGACGGCACGGTCATCATGGTCGAGGCGATCTTCCGCCGCCTCTCGGGCCACGGGCCGCCGCTGGCGCCGGGGCTCGCCGGGGCCAAGGGCATGCCGCGAAAGCTCGGGCTGATCGCGCTCGCCTCTTCCGACGTCAGCCGCTCGATCGTCTTTGCCGCCATCATCATCGTCACCGGCTTCCTGCCGCTGTTCACGCTGTCGGGCGTCGAGGGCAACATCTTCGGGCCGATGGCCCAAACCTACGCCTACGCGCTCCTGGGCGGCCTGATCGCCACCTTCACGGTCACGCCGGTGCTCTCGGCCTACCTGCTGCCCGACCACATCCACGAGGTCGAGACGATCCTGGTCCGCACCCTCGACCGGCTCTACCGGCCGGTGATCCGGGCGGCCTTGGCCCACCGCACCCTGACGCTGGGGTTGGCCGGCCTCATCTTCCTCGGCGTCGCCGTGGAGGGGCGCAACCTCGGCCTCGAATTCCTGCCCAAGCTGGAAGAGGGCAACCTCTGGATCCGCGCCACCATGCCGGCGACGATCTCGCTGGAGGAGGGCAACCTCTACGTCAACCGGATCCGCCGGGTGATCGCCGAAGTGCCGGAGGTCGAGCGCGTGGTCTCGCAGCACGGCCGGCCCGACGACGGCACCGACGCCGCCGGCTTCTTCAACGGCGAGTTCTTCGCGCCTCTGAAGCCCGCCGAGCAGTGGCGCGAGGGCATGTCGAAGGACGCGATGACCGGCGCCCTGCTGGAGCGGCTGCGCACCGAGTTCCCGGGCGTCGAGTTCAACCTGTCGCAGTATCTCCAGGACAACGTCGCCGAGGCGGTCTCGGGCATCAAGGGCGAGAACTCGTTCAAGGTGTTCGGGCCCGACCTGCAGAAGCTCACCGACGTGGCGCGCGAGGTCGAGGCGGTCTTGAAGCGCGTGCCCGGCGTCACCGATCTCGGCGTCTTCACCTCGCTCGGCCAGCCGACGGTGCAGATCAACGTCGACCGCATCCGGGCCGCCCGCTACGGCCTGACGCCGGGCGACATCAACACCACGGTGCGCACCGCCATCGGCGGCGATTCGGCCGGCGAACTCTACGACACCGGCAGCGAGCGCCACTACCCGATCATCGTGCGGCTGGCCTCGCAGTACCGCCAGAGCGTGCGGGCCATCCGCGAGCTGCGCATCGCCGGCCAGACCCAGAGCGGGGCGAACGTCCAGATCCCGCTCAACGCCGTCGCCGACGTCGAGCTGGTGTCGGGGCCGGCCTACATCTACCGCGAGGGCCAGGAGCGCTACCTGCCGGTCAAGTTCAGCGTGCGCGACCGCGACCTCGGCAGCACGATCATCGAGGCGCGCGAGCGGGTGGCGCAGGAGGTTAAGCTGCCGCCGGACTACCGGCTCGAGCTCGTCGGCGAGTTCAACAACATGCAGGGGGCGCTCGCCCGCCTCTCGCTCACCGTGCCGCTGGCGATCCTGCTGATCGCGGTGCTGCTCTTCGTCAATTTCGGTTCGGTCGTCGACACGCTGCTCGCGCTCTCGGTGATCCCGATGGCGGTGGCCGGCGGCGTGGTGGCGCTCGCCGTCACCGAGACGCCGTTCTCGGTCTCGGCGGCGATCGGCTTCATCGCGCTCCTGGGCATCGCCGTGATGGACGGCATCATCGTGCTCACCCACTACAACGGACTCATCGCCCGCGGCGAGGCGCGGGCCGAGGCGATGCTGAAGACCTGCTATACCCAGATGCGCCCGGTGGTGATGACCTGCGTCGTCGCCGGCGTCGGCCTCCTGCCGGCGGCCTTCTCGCAGGGCGTCGGCTCGCAGGTCCAGAAGCCGCTCGCCCTGGTGGTCGTCGGCGGCATGAGCCTGGCGCCGGTCCTGATCCTGATCATCCTGCCGGTCCTGATCCTGCTGTTCTCCCGCCGCCGGCCGGCGCAGGCGCACCTCTCGGCCGAGTCGGGGGCCGCGACGCCTGCGGCGGCGATGCACTGACGGAGGGGGCCGGCGCGGTCCGCACCGGCCATGTCCCGAACGCGAGAAGGGCCGGTCCGACATCCGTCGAACCGGCCCTTCTCGTATCCGGACCAGGCCTCGCCCTCGACGCCCCGCGGCCCGGGAAGGGCCGCGGGGCGCGGTGCGACTTAGAGCACCTATCTAAACCGCTTCAGATCCTGCAATTTCAGTCACTTAGCGGGCGCCAGGGCGGGTTCTGTTAGAGGCTCTTAGTTCTTGGCCTTGTCGACCAGGGCCTTCTCCTTGATCCACGGCATCATGCCGCGGAGGCGCTCGCCGACCTCCTCGATCGGGTGGGCGGCGTTGCGGGCGCGGGTCGCCTTGAACGAGGTCTGGTTGACCTTGTTCTCGAGCATCCAGTTGCGGGTGAAGGTGCCGTTCTGGATGTCGGTCAGCACCCGCTTCATCTCGGCCTTGGTCTCGGGCGTGATGATGCGCGGGCCGGTCACGTACTCGCCGTACTCGGCGGTGTTCGAGATCGAGTAGTTCATGTTGGCGATGCCGCCCTCATAGATGAGGTCGACGATCAGCTTCACCTCGTGGAGGCACTCGAAATAGGCCATCTCGGGGGCGTAGCCGCCCTCGACCAGGGTCTCGAAGCCGGCCTTGATCAGCTCGACGAGGCCGCCGCAGAGCACGACCTGCTCGCCGAACAGGTCGGTCTCGCACTCTTCCTTGAAGGTGGTCTCGATGATGCCGGCGCGGCCGCCGCCATTGGCCGAGGCGTAGGACAGGCCGAGGTCGTGGGCGTTTCCGCTCGCGTCCTGGGCGATGGCGATCAGGGTCGGCACGCCGCCGCCGCGCAGGTACTCCGAGCGCACGGTGTGGCCCGGGCCCTTCGGGGCGACCATCAGCACGTCGAGGTCGGCGCGCGGCTCGATCAGGTTAAAGTGGACGTTGAGGCCGTGGGCGAACAGCAGGGCGGCGCCCTGCTTCATGTTGGCCTGGAGCGAGTCGCGGTAGATCTCGCCCTGCAGCTCGTCCGGGGTCAGCATCATGACGACGTCCGCTTCCTTGGCGGCGTCGGCCACTTCCATGACCTTGAAGCCCTCGGCCTCGGCCTTCTTGGCGCTGGCCGAGCCCTTGCGGAGCGCGATCACCACGTCCTTGACGCCGGAATCGCGCAGGTTCAGCGCGTGGGCGTGGCCCTGGCTGCCGTAGCCGACGATGACGACCTTCTTGCCCTTGATCAGATTGATGTCGGCATCACGATCGTAATAGACCCGCATGGCGGCTCCCCCTTGTGCAGATGGCGAGAATCTCGAACGCTCCGGGCGCTGGAGCGGCCGTGCGACGGGCGGCTTGTAGCGGCGTGATTCGCGTCAGGGAATAGGCGATGCGCGTCAAGCTGCACATGGCTGCCAAGTTCGGTGCGCGCGGACGGCCGGGCCGGCTGCGTCCACCGTGCGGGAAGGGCTGGTTCCGGCCGCGTTGGAGGCCGGCATGACGCAACGGGCGACGCCCGCCGAACTGGTGGAGTTCTGGCGCGGGGCCGGAATCGACCGCTGGTTCACCGCCGACCCGGCCTTCGACGACGCCTGCCGGGCCTACCGGTCGCTGCACGAGGCGGCGGCGCGCGGCGGGCTCGGGCCCTGGGAGGAGACGCCGGAGGGCGCGCTCGCCCTGGTGCTGCTCCTCGACCAGTTCCCTCGCAACCTCTTCCGCGGCACGCCCCGGGCCTGGGCGACCGACGCCGCGGCGCTGGCGGTGGCAGAGCGGGCCCTCTCCCGCGGCCACGACCGGGCGATCGAGCCGGCCTTGCGCATCTTCCTCTACATGCCGCTGACCCATGCCGAGGATCCCGGGTTGCAGGAGCGCAGCGTCGCGCTCTTTGCCGCCCTCGGCCTGCCCGTGCACCTCGCCGCGGCGATCGAGCACCGCGACCTCATCCGCCGATTCGGCCGGTTTCCCCACCGCAACGCGGTGCTCGGCCGCCCTGAGACGTCGGCGGAGCGGGACTACCTCGCGGGGGAGGGCGCGTTCCGGGGGTAGGAGACCCGGCGCGGCCTCCTCACGCCGGCAGCGGCAGCCCCTCGCGGGCGAAGGCGCGCTGCACCGCCGGGCGCGCGGCCATGCGGCGGGCGTGATCGGTCCAGTACGGGAACTGGCGGGCCATGTCGTAGCCGAGCACCCGGCCGCGGCCCCAGGTCCAGAACACCAGCAGGTAGGGATCGGCGACGCTGTAGCGCTCGCCGGCGGCCCAGCCGCCGCGGGAGAGCCCGACCTCGATCATCGTCCACAGGTCGGCGCAGGTCTCGACGCCCTTGGCCTTCACGTCCTCGATCGCCGCCTCGTCGGTGGCGTAGCGCTCGGCCCGGCGGATATGGGCGTAGGCGGGGTGGATGGTGGAGGACAGCCAGGCCAGCCATTCGGCGCACCGGGCCTCCTCGCGCAGGTCCTCCGGCCACAGGTCCGCCTGGGGATTCTTGCGCGCGATGTAGCGCAGGATCGCCGGGTTCTCGGTCAGCACCCAGTCGCCCTCTGCGAGAGCCGGCACCCGGCCCTTCTGGTTGACGGCGAGGTAGCGGCCGCCGCGCTGCTCGGCCGTGGCGAAATCGATCTTCACCGCCTCGAAGGCCGCACCGGTCTCCTCGAGGGCGATGTGGGGCGCGAGCGAGCAGGCGCCCGGCGAGTAGTAGAGCGTGAGGGTGTCGGACAAGGGGGCCTCCCGGCGCGAGCCGCCACAAGCCCCGGTCGCGAGGGGCGGTGCCTTCTTCCTTAGAGCATTGTCCGACGCAGCGGGTACCGGTTCGTCGAGAGGAAATGCGGCAAGATCAAAAGCATAGAGCAGCGCCCGGCCGCGAGGCGATCGGGCTCCGCTCTAGCACCGAGCGGCCCGCATGCGGGACCGTCTCTCGGCGCGAGGCTTCAGCGGGAGGCTTGCGGGCGAGACACCTGCGGCCGCGCCGCCATCCCGGCCTCCGGGCGGGATCGCTGCATCACCAGCCAGGCCAGCGCGCAGAGCACGATCACGCCCTGGACGGCCAGGGCCTCCCAGCTGCCGTTGAAGCCGAGCTCGGTGACGAAGTCCGGCACGCCGTCGTTGTGCACCGGCACCAGCACCTGCTCCTGCAATTCCTGGATCGCCGCGCCGACGAGGCGCAGGCCCATCACGAACAGGAAGGCCGAGGTGAGAAGGAAGACCGGGCGAAGCGGCAACCGCAGGGCCAGCCACTGCATCGCCACGAACATCGCCGCGAGCGCGAGGGCCGCCACCACGAGACCGCCGAGCAGCGAGGCGTCGAAGCCGCCGACGGTGCGGGCGAGCGCGTGAAGGAACAGAACCGTCTCGGCACCCTCGCGAAACACCGCCAGGAAGGCGATGCCGGCGAGCGACAGCACCGTGCCGGCGCTCATCGCCCGCTCGGCCATGCGGTTGATCTCGGCCTTCCAGGCCGCCGGGTCCTGGCGCAGGAAGAGCCAGCCGCTCATCGTGAACATCAGCGCGGCAGCCACCACGATGACGCCGGCCTCGATCAGGTCGTTGTGGTTGCCGTCGAAGAAGGTCTCGAACACCCAGGCGAGGCCGAAGCTCGCCAGCACGGCGAGGCCGGCCCCGGCATAGATCGGGCGGATCTTCTCGGCCGCGCCGGCCCGGCGCAGGAAGGCCGCGAGCGCCGCCACGACCAGCATCGCTTCCAGGCCTTCGCGGAACAGGATGGTGAAGGCCTGCGCGAAGGTGGATCCGTCGGCCATGGGGTACTCCTCGTTCGGCGCAGGACAATCCGGGCTCGTCCGGACGGGCGCCGTCGCGCCGCGCATCCGGCGTCCTCTTAGGCGAGGTGGTCCCGGCTTTCAAACACAATATCCTTGTTTTGCATTGTTCTAAATTGGATCGAAACAAACGGAAACTATCGGATCTGCACCTCGTGCGACGACGATCGGTTGGTCTTCTCAAGATGATCCGGCGAAGTCTATTCGTAGCGGCGGCCTCTGCCCGAGTACCGGAGTGGCCGTCGGATCGGGGCCTCGCACCGGGCGTCGGCGGCCATCCCCAGCGCTTGCCGGGGAGCCGTGCCGGCAATCTGGACGCTCCCGCTCCGCGTCCTTACGGTTCCCTCACGCGGGATGCGTTCGACGGGGAGTGGGGTTCATGGAAGCGGGTTCGGTGAGGTCGCGCCTGATGGCGGGCGCGATGCTGGTCCTGTCGGCGACGCGGGCATTCGCGGCCGACGAGCCCTCGCGCCTCGACCAGGTCGTCGAGCGCAAGGTCCTCAACGTCTGCACGACCGGCGACTACCGCCCGTTCTCGTACCGCCCAGACGGCGCCAACGACTTCGTCGGGATCGACATCGATCTCGGGCGCTCGCTCGCCAAGTCGCTCGATGCCGAGGCAGTGTTCGTCCAGACCAAGTGGTCGAACCTCATGCCCGACTTCAAGGCCAAGTGCGACATCGCGATGAGCGGCATCTCCGTGACGCTGCCGCGCCAGCGCGAGGCCTTCTTCAGCGAGATGTACCTGGTGAACGGCAAGGCGCCGATCGTGCGCTGCGACGAGGTCGCGAAGTACCAGACGACCGACGCGATCAACCAGCCCTCCACTCGCGTCGTCGTCAATCCGGGCGGCACTAACGAGAAGTTCGCTCGCGCCAACCTGGCCAAGGCCCAGATCCAGCTCTTCCCCGACAACCGCGTGATCTGGCGGGAGATCGCCGAGAACCGCGCCGACGTGATGGTCGCCGAGTCCGTCGAGGTGAAGCTCCAGGAGACGCTGCATCCGGGCCTGTGCGCGGTGAATCCCGATCGGCCGCTCCAATACGGCGAAATGGGCTTCCTGCTGCCGCGCGGCGACACGGTGTTCAAGGCCTACGTCGACCAGTGGCTGCACCTCGCCAAGGCCACGGGCGAGTTCGATCGGATCGTCGGCGCCAACATGAAGTAAAAGACGGCCGCATTCCGGTCGCGCTCCACCCGGACCGGCGACGCGATCGCGCGCCGGGCCTTCGATCCTGCGTCGTTGCCTTCCGCAAGCCTGTGCCCCCGTCGTCGGGCCCAGCTTCCACGCACCGGTGATCGCGGTTCCGGCCGCGAGACGCCTCGCACCGACGGCGTCCCGACAAAGGCGCCGGCCCGGTCGAGGGGCCCGGCAGAGCGCTGAGTGCACCTCACGAAACTCCCGCCGCAATGTCGCTGCCACAGCAAGCCGAGGCGGTGATCGGGAGTTTTGTGAGAGACGCCAAGACGGGTCCGTGTCACCCCGGCGTTCGGGGCGTCGGGGCGGCCCGTCCCGAGGCGCGAACGGACGAGGTCACGCCGCCTCGGGCGCCGCTCCCACCAGCTGCCGAGCCTGCAGCACCGACATCGGCTCGCCGAAGGCGAAGCCCTGCGCGTAGTCGCAGCCGATCTCGGCCAGCGCGAGCGCGTCGGCCTCCGACTCGGCGCCCTCGGCCACGATCTCGAGGCCGAGTTCCTGCGCCATGCGGACGATCGAGCGCAGGATGCCGGAGCGGCCGTTCGCCATCTGGCGCACGAAGGACTGGTCGATCTTGATCGTGTCGAAGGGGAAGCGCTGCATGTAGGTCAGCGCCGAGTAACCGGTACCGAAATCGTCGAGGCAGAGGCCCGCGCCGAGCTCGTGGATGCGGGCGAGCATCTGGGCGGCGTATTCCGGGTTCTCCATCACCAGGGCCTCGGTCAGCTCGAGCTTGAGCGAGCCGGGAACGACGCCGGTGCGGGCGAGCACGGTCTTCACGTCGTGCAGGAGGTCGTGGCGCAGGAGCTGGCGCGAGGACAGGTTGACCGAGGCGAAGATCGGCGGCTCGACCACCAGCGCCTGCTGCCAGGCGGCCAGCTCCGCGGCGGTGCGCTCGAGCGCGAAGACGCCGAGATTGACGATCAGGCCGGATTCTTCCGCGATCGGCAGGAAGACCTGGGGGACGACGCGGCCGAGCCGCGGGTGGTCCCAGCGCAGCACGGTCTCGAAGCCCGCCACGGTGCGGTCCTCCAGGCGCACGATCGGCTGGAACAGCACCTTGATCTCGTTGCGCTCCAGCGCCCGGCGCAGGTCGCTCTCCAGCATCATCCGCTCGCCGCGGTCGGAGCGCATCGTCGGGCGGTAGACCTCGATCCGGTCGCCGCCCTGGCGCTTGCCGTTGATCATCGCGAGCTCGGCGTTCTTCACCACGTCCTCGCGCTTCACCACCGCGCCCGCCTCGTGCAGGGCGACGCCGATCGAGGGCGTCAGGAAGATCTCGCGGTCGGCGTAGGTGATCGGCGTGGTGATCGCCCGGCGGATGCTGTCGGCGAACGCGATGATCCGGTCCGGGTCGCGCTCGGAGAGCAGGATGACGGCGAACTCGTCGCCGGCGATGCGGGCGAGCGTGTCCTGCGGCCGCAGGAGCCGGTTGAGGCGGCGCGACAGGGTCAGCAGGATCGAATCGCCCGCCGAGAGCCCGATCGCGTCGTTGACCTGCTTGAAGCGGTCGATGTCGACGACGAACAGGGTCGGCTTCAGGCGCGGGTCCTGGCTCGCCAGGGCGATCGCGGCGTCGAGCCGGTCGTTGAACAATTCGCGGTTGGGCAGGCCGGTGAGGTTGTCGTGCACCGCGTCGTGGAGCAGGCGCTCCTCGGCGATCTTCGCTTCGGTCACGTCCGCGATGGTGCCGACGATGCGCACCACCTCGCCGTCGGTGCCGATCACCGGCCGTGCCTTGAGGCGGAACCAGTAATAGGGCCCTGCGGCCGAGCGCAGGCGGAAATCCTGCGAGATCCGGCCGCGGCGCTCCTCGATCACGGTGTCGAGGGCGGCCGAGTAGCGCTCGACGTCGAAGGGATGGAGCAGGGAGAGCCAGCTCGCCTGCGGCCCCTCCAGCGCCCCGCGCTTGAGACCCAACTGCCCCTCGATCTCCGGACCGGCGAAGACCCGGTCGCCCGGCACGTCCCAGTCGAAGACGACGTCGCCGGCACCCGTGAGGGCCAGCGCGCGGCGCTCGGTGTCGGAGACGAGGCTGTTGCCGATCCCGCCGCCCGCGAAGGCGTGCTGGAGCACCGTGAAGCCGATCAGCATCACGATCAGCACGAGGCCGCCGATGAGGGCCGGCTGGACGAGGTCGTTGTGGAGCTGGCCGGTGATGGCAAAGCCCGCCGCCACCACCCAGGCGAGCAGCAGCAGCCAGGTCGGGATTAGCAGGATCGCCCGGTCGTAGCCGTTGTGGATGGCGAGATAGACGATGAGGAGCAGGCCGACGCCCGCCACGGTCGCCACCGAGATGCGCGCCACGCCCGCCGCCACCGGCGGGTCGATGACCGCCAGGCCCACGAGCCCGGCGAGGAACAGCAGCCAGATCAGCGCGACGTGGCTGTAGCGTACGTGCCAGCGGGCGAGGTTGAGATAGGCGAACAGGAACACCAGCAGCGTGGCGCCGAGCACGGCCTCCGCGGAGGCGCGGTAGATCCGCTCGGCCGCCTCGGTCGTCGGGAAGATCCTCTGGAAGAACCCGAAATCGATGCAGGCATAGGCCAGCACCGCCCAGGCGAGCGCGGCCGCCGCCGGGAAGATGATCGCGCCCTTGACCACGAACACGATGGTGAGGAACAGGGCGAGCAGCCCCGCGATGCCGATGATGATGCCCTTGTAGAGGGTGAGCCCGGTCGCCTTCTTGCGGTAGGCGTCCTGGTCCCAGAGGTAGACCTGCGGCACGTTGGGGGTGCGAAGCTCCGCCACGAAGGTGACGGTGGTGCCGGGATCGAGCGTGATGACGAACTGGTCGGCGTCCGGGCTCTCGTCGCGCTCGGGCCGGATGCCCTGGCTCGCCGTGATGGCGGCGATGCGCGAGCCGCCGAGATCGGGCCACACCACGCCCGAGCCGACGAGGCGGAAATGCGGGGCGACCAGCAGGCGGTCGATCTGCTCGTCGGTGTCGTTGGTGAGCGCGAACACCATCCAGTCCGGGCGGGCGCCCGTCTCGCGCGCCTTCACGGCGATGCGGCGCACGATGCCGTCCTTGCCCGGCGCGGTCGAGATCTGGATCAGGTCGCCGTCGGAGCGGTAGCGCTCGATCGCCGGGGTGAGGTCGATGGCCTGCGAGTCGAGGGTGACGCGCACGGCCTCGACCGCGCGGGCCTGCGGCGCGGCGAGGACCAGCCCGACGAGGGCGGCGAGGCAGGCGAGGACGAGTGAGTACGTGCGCAAGCTTCGGGGTCTTCCGGCCGGACGGAGGCGGCCACGGCCACGGGGCGGCATGAGGAGAGGCCGGACCGTACTGACGCCCAAGCTTGCGGGCAAGGCGGAGGTCCCGGATCTCCCCGGCCGTCCGCGAGCGCGGCCGTCGACGGGCTTCGATCGCTCCGCTTTGCGGCCAAATCAAGTTGAGGCGGTCGTCCCGCGGCGGGACGCGGCGGGTTCGGCCGCCGATACCACCTCCCAGCATTCCGGGTAGCGCATCAGCTCGGTCAGGAACGCGAAGGTCAGCGCGTGGGTCGGGCAGTTGGCCACGATGCGCCCGAGGATCGGCCGGCCGGCGAGGCTCAGGTCCCCGACGAGGTCGAGGGTCTTGTGCCGTACGGGCTCGTCGGGAAAGCGCGCCCCGCCGAGCACCCGTCCGCCGAGCAGGATCGCCACCCGCCCGGGGCGGGCGCCGCGCAGAAGCGGCTCGCGGTCGCGCGGGTGCATCCGCGCGTCGGTGTCCGGGCCGATCGGGCGGCTGTGCTCGGGCCGCGATCGGGTCGGCTCCGGCCCGTCGCCGCGCACCGTCTGGGCGTCGAAGGAGCGGGCCCAGAGCCGGTCCCGGGTCGCGGCCGGCAGGAGCGTGCGGGCGAGCCGGGTCTTGAGCAGCGTGCGCCAGATCAGCGAGGCGTTTCCGAAGCTGCGGCTCGGGGCGATCTCGGCCCGGAACGAGGCGGGATCGACCGGGCCGCCCCAGCGCAGGACCCCGAAGCCCGGCAGCCGGTCGGTGCTGACGTCGACGGCGAACCCCTCGGCCGGCTCGGCGCGCAGGAAGCCGTGCATCCCGTCGACCTGGAACGGCGCCCGGATGCGCAGGAACTCCCGCGGCCTGTCCTGCACCACCCGCCCGGCCGCGTCGATCAGCGCGCACCAGCGCGAGGCGGAGCCATCGAGGATCGGGATCTCGGTGCCCTCGACGGTGACCTCGGCGTTGTCGATGCCGGAGGCCGAGAGCGCCGCCATCAGGTGCTCAATCGTGCGCAGCTTGCGCCCGTCGGCGAGCGCCAGCGCGGTGCACATCCGGCTCGCGATCCAGGGCGCGGTGGTGGCCGGCACCGCGGGCCCGGCCCCCGGCACCGTGAAGCGGATGCCGTGGCCGGCCGGGGCGGGCGCGATCGTCACGCGGGCGACGCGGCCGGTATGCATCCCGGGCCCGCGCACCGACACGCTCCGGCCGAGCGTCGCCTCGCGCCGCATCGCCTCAGGCTCCCCGCAGCGCCTTGCCCACGGCGTCGAGACTCTGCAACGTCTTGATCGGCCCGATCGCCGCCAGGGTCGGGGCCCCGGCGATCAGCGCGCGGCCGGCCGCCCGCACGTCGTCGGTCGTCACGGCGTCGACCTTGGCGATCACCTCGGCGGCGGGGATCACCCGGCCCCAGGCGAGGAGCTGGCGCGCCGTGCGCTCGATGCGCCCGCCGGGGGTCTCCAGCGCCGAGAGCAGCGCGACCTTGAGCTGGGCCTTCGCCCGGGCGAGCTCGGCCTCGTCCACGGTGTCGGCGGCGTCGCGCAGGCAGGCGAGCGTCACGTCGACGAGGCCCGGCAGGTCGGCGCCCGCGGTGCCGGCACCGATGCCGAACAGGCCGCAATCGCTGAACGGCCAGTGGAAGGCGTGGATCTCGTAGGCTAGGCCCCGGGTCTCGCGCACCTCGTGCCAGAGCCGCGAGGTCAGCCCGCCGCCGAGCACCTGGGCGAACAGGTGGGTGGCGTAATACTTGTCGTCGCGGAACGACAGGCCGGGCAGGCCGAGCACCAGGTTGGCTTGTTCGAGCTTGCGCTTCATCCGGCGCTCGCCGCCGCGATACTGCCCGGGCACCGCCTCGGGCGCCTCGCTGGCCGGCATCGCGCCGAAATGCTTCTCCGCCGCCGCCACGATGGCGTCGTGCTCGACCGCGCCGGCGGCGGCCAGCACCATCCGGCCCGGCGTGTACTCGCGGGCGAGATAGGCCTCGATCGCCGCGCGGTCGAAGCTCTGGATCGTCTCGGGCCGCCCGAGGATCGGCCGGCCGATCGGCTGGTCGGGGAAGGCGGCCTCCGTGAAGGCGTCGTAGACCACGTCGTCGGGGGTGTCCTCGACGGCGGCGTATTCCTGCAGGATCACGCCCTTCTCGCGGGCGAGCTCGCCGGCCTCGAAGACCGAGCGGGTCAGGATGTCGCCGAGCACGTCGAGGGCGACCTCGGCGTCCTCGCCCAGCACCCGGGCGGTGTAGCTCGTCTGCTCGACGCTGGTGGCGGCGTTGATCTCGCCGCCGACATTCTCGATGTCCTCGGCGATCTGGCGGGCCGAGCGCGTCGCCGTGCCCTTGAACGCCATGTGCTCGATGAGGTGGCTGAGCCCGTGCTCCTCGGGCCGCTCGTTGCGCGAGCCGGCCCCGACCCAGACCCCGAGGGTCGCGGTGGCGAGCCCCGGCATCGCCTCGGTGGCGACGGTGAGCCCGTTGGCAAGCCGCGTGATCTTGAGGTCCGGCGAGGCGCCGAGCGTCGCGAAATGCTGGTTCATGCGGCACTCCTCAGGATGCGGGCGCGCTCGCGGATCGCCCGCTCCACCGCCGCCTCGTCGTTCGGCAGCACGGTGAAGCGCTCGCGCCGCGCCAGGAGATCCGACAGATGCGGCGGCAGGGCCGGGCGCACGCCGGTCGCGGCCTCGACCGCATCCGGGAACTTGGCGGCATGCGCGGTGGCGAGCGCCACCACGGGGGTCGCCGGATCCTCGGCGAGGAGCCTGCGGGCGGCGCGCACGCCGATGGCGCTGTGGGGATCGATGATCTGGCCGGTGCCCTCGTAGACGTCGCGGATCTCGGCGACGACCGCGTCCTCGGGCACTGCCGCCCCGTCGAACTCGGCTCGGATCCGCCCCAGCGTCCGCTCGTCGAGGGTGAAGGCGCCGGACTGCTTGAGACCCGCCATCAGCCGGTTCACGGACGCCGCGTCGCGGTCGAGCGCCTCGAACAGCAGCCGCTCGAAGTTCGAGGAGACCTGGATGTCCATCGACGGCGAGGTGGTGGGCGCCACGCCCCGCACCTCGTAGGAGCCGGTGGCGAGCGTGCGCGCCAGGATGTCGTTGGCGTTGGTGGCGACCATCAGCCGGCCGACCGGCAGGCCCATGCGCTTGGCGGCCCAGCCGGCCAGGATGTCGCCGAAATTGCCCGTCGGCACCGAGAACGAGACCGGGCGGTGCGGGCTCCCGAGCGCCACCGCGCTGGTAAAGTAGTAGACGGCCTGCGCGGCGACCCGGGCCCAGTTGATCGAGTTGACGCCCGAGAGCCGGACCTCGTCGGCGAAGCGCGGGTGCTGGAAGAGCGCCTTCACGATCGCCTGGCAATCGTCGAACGTGCCCTCGACCGCGAGCGCGTGGATGTTGTGCGCATCCACCGTGGTCATCTGCCGGCGCTGCACCTCCGACACCCGGCCATGCGGGTAGAGGATGAACACGTCGACGTTGTCGAGGCCGCGGAACGCCTCGACGGCGGCGCTGCCGGTATCGCCCGAGGTGGCGCCCACGATGGTGGCGCGGCTGCCCTTGGCCTTCAGCGCGTGGTCCATCAGCCGGCCCAGCAGCTGCATCGCCACGTCCTTGAACGCGAGCGTCGGACCGTGATGCAACTCGAGCAGGAAGAGGTTGTCGCCGAGCTGGGTCAGCGGGCAGACCGCCGGGTGCCGGAAGGTCGCGTAGGCCTCGTCGATCATCCGGTCGAAATCGGCCTGCGCGATCTCGCCGTCGACGAGCGGCGACAGCACGGCCTTGGCGGCCTCCGCGTAGGGGCGCCCGGCGAGACCCGCGATCGTCTCGCGGGAGATCTGCGGCCAGCTCTGCGGGATGTACAGGCCGCCGTCGCGGGCGAGGCCCGCCAGCAGCGCGTCGGTGAAGGTCAGCGGCGCGGCGGCGCCGCGGGTCGAGACATGGAGCACGGTGATCAGTCCTGAGGCTGACGCGAGGCCCTACACGAATCCGGACCGCGCGTCAGCCCGCGGGTCAGGCGCTGCTGCCGGGCGCCTTGCGCAGGCGGCAGCCGGTGATCCGCCAGGCGCCGTCCGCGTCCCGTTCCAGGGTGTAGAGCGCCTCCCAGTCGGTGCCGTCCTGGTCCTGGATCCGCACGCCCTGCGCCAGGCTCCCGTCGGGCAGTTCCTCGTCGGTGCCGAACTCGAAGCGACGGTTGCGGTAGACCGCCGCGTAGGCCTGCCGGACCATGCCGACGAACAGCTCGGGCGTGCCGAAGATCGACCGGATCGCGGGTGCGGCCTGGGCGTAGGCCGTGGCCGCGTCGTCCTGACGGAAGGCCTCCTGCTGGCGCCGGATCACCGTCCGTGCCGCCTCGCGGTCGCCGCTGCCGGCGGCGAGCGCGCCCTGGCCGACGGCCAGAAGGGTCATCAGGGCGACGAGGGTGCGCACGGGCCCTCCCGGAACACGTCGGTGGCGGATGCCGCAGCGTAGCAGGGCGATTCCGTGTGCACAACTGGAAGTCGTCATCGCGAATGACCCGGCAAATCGCCCCGATGACGTTCGACGACGAACAGTCGTGACGGCGATCAGACCCCGCTCGCCTTGCGTCCCAGCTCGACCACCCGCAGGTTGTTGGTCGTGCCCGGCTGGCCGAACGGGATGCCGGCCACCGCCACGACGAGGTCGGGCGCCTGGGCGAACCCCTCCTGCTCGGCGACCTCGGCGGCGCGCGCCACCATCGCCTCGTAGGACTCGATCTCGGGGCCGAGCACCGAATGCGCCCCCCAGTACAGGCTGAGCCGGCGCGACACCGCGGGATCGAAGGTGGCGGCGAGGATCGGCACGTTCGGGCGCTTGCGGGCGATGCGGGCCGCGGTGGTCCCGCTCGCCGTGAAGGCGACGATCGCCGCCGCCTCGATGGCGTCGGCGAGGCCGGCCGCCGCGGCCGCGACCGCGTGGGGCGGGCTGTCCTCGACCTCGGGTTCGCTCGCCCGCACCAGCGAGCGGTAGAGCCGGTGCTGCTCGGTGCGGCGGATGATGCGGTCCATCATCGCCACCGCCTCGACCGGATAGCGCCCCGCCGCCGATTCGGCCGACAGCATCACCGCGTCGGCGCCGTCATAGACCGCGGTGGCGACGTCGGACGCCTCGGCCCGGGTCGGGGCGGGCGCCGTCACCATCGTCTCGAGCATCTGGGTCGCCACGATCACCGGCTTCACCGCCCGGCGGCAGGCGCGCACCAGTTCCTTCTGGCGCCCCGGCACGTCCTCGGGCGGCAATTCCACGCCGAGGTCGCCGCGGGCCACCATCACGCCGTCGGCGATGCGGATGATGTCGTCGATGTGCTCCAGCGCCGAGGGCTTCTCGATCTTGGCGATCAGCCCGGCCCGGCCGGCGATCAGCCCGCGCGCCTCCATCACGTCGGAGGGGGTCTGGACGAAGGACAGGGCGACCCAGTCCACCCCGAGGTCGAGCCCGAAGGCGAGGTCGCGCCGGTCCTTCTCGGTCAGCGGCGAGAGGGCCAGCACCGTGCCGGGCAGGTTGACGCCCTTGCGGTTGGAGATCGGCCCGCCGACCACCACGTCGGCATCGATCGCATCGTCGTCCACCCCCGCGACCCGCACCCGCACCCGGCCGTCGTCGATCAGGAGTTCCTGGCCCGGCGCCACGGCGGCGAAGATCTCCGGATGGGGCAGGGGGATCGCGTCCGGCCCGCCCTCCCGGCCCTCGCGCACGAAGCGGATGCGGTCGCCGGTGGCGAGGTCGAGCCTGTCGCCCCGCAGGGTGCCGATGCGGATCTTCGGGCCCTGCAGGTCCTGCAGGATGCCGATCGGCCGACCGGTCTCCTGCTCGAGCGCCCGGATCGCGGCATGGACCTTGGCGTGGTCGTCGTGGGTACCGTGCGAGAAGTTGAGCCGGAAGGTGTCGACCCCGGCGAGAAAGAGGGCCTTCAGCCGCTCCGGCGTGTTGCTGGCCGGGCCGACGGTGGCGACGATCTTGGCGTGGCGGTGGCGGCGCATGGCAATCGCTCCTGGCTCGTCAGGGTTCGGGTCGTCGGGTTCAGGGCTTGGTGCGGCGGTAGACGGTCGTGAAGCTGACGTTCATGCCGCCGCAATTCATGTTGTCCTCGGCGAGGAGGAAGGGCGGCAGCAGCCTGAGACGAATCCGGCAATCGCCCGGCTCGCCGGCCGTGAAGGGCAGGGTGCCCTTGTTCCCCATCGTGAAGGCGAGGGACGCCCCGCTCGGGGCCGTCGTGCCCTCGACGGTGCCGAGATTGACCGCGCCGCGGCGGACGCGATCGGGGTCGAGGGCGCCGTAGGTCGCGTCGCCCTTGACCGAAAGCGTGCCGGCGGCCTTGCCCGGCCGGATCGCCAGGGTCTGTTCCGGGGCGCTCCAGGTGCCGGTCCAGTCCGTCGGGCCGGGCGCCGGCTCCGGGGCACGCTCCACCGCGCTCGCCGGCAGCCAGCCGGCGCGCACCGCGCCGGTCCTGCCGACATAGGTCGCGCAGACGTAGCCCGGCCTCGCGGCGCCGAGGATCACGGCGTCGCCCGCCACCACGAAGGCCTTCTCGCGGCAGGCCGGATCGGCGCCGGGGCAGCCCTTGCGGTCGGACGCGCCCCGCACGAACGGCAAGCGGGCCTCGCCGGCCTTGACCGTGCCGAGGCCCGGGCCGGCGTCGAGCGCGCCGTAATCGAAGCAATCGCCCTCCGCGGCGAGCGCGGCTCCCTGCCCGGCGAGCCAGGCCAGGACGAACAGCCCCGCGCCCCGTCGTGTCCCGCCCCGCATCCTCGCCGTCCCTCCGTTGCGCCGAAAGCTAGGGCACCTTGGACCAAAGGAGCACCCGTCGGAGACGCAATCGCATCGTCTGCCGCGGCGCCACGCTCTTGACGCCGGTTATGCTGCAACGCACCCTGTCTCCAAGAAACGTTCCGGCGACGATACGTAGGGGGGATCGACGGTCATGCTGTTTCAGCCGCCCGTGTTCGAGACGATCTTCCGCACACCCGTCGAGCATCGTCTGGTGATCCGGGGGTCGCGCAGCCGCGGCGCCCCGCTCGACGGCGTGCGCTGGTACCACGACGAGTTCGATGCCGCCGGCGCCCTGGTGGCCCGCTACGAGACCTACGACGAGACCGACGCGGCGGGCCAGGCGCGCTGCGGCTGGCGCCGCTACGATGCGGCGGGGCGCCTCGCCGCCCGCCACGAGGTGGCGATGCGCTGGTCGGCCCTCGTCGCCCTGAAGCAATCCCGGCGCAACGCCGAGATCGCGCTGCAGCGGGCCGGTATCCCGAGTTCGTCGGCGCCGCTGTCCCGCCGGGTGCTGGCGGCCTGACGCGGCCTCGCCGCTTGACCCCGGGGTCGGCACCGGCCCCGATCCCGACCATGACTTTCCCGCTTCACGTCGCCTTGCCGCTCCGAATTATCCACCCGGCCCGATAAGTCGGGCCGGGTTTGGCTGTTCGCGATCCCGTGAAGTGCTGGTGGTGCCTCCTGCCACCCGGAAGGTCTGTCTCGTCATGTTCGATACCGATGCAGTGCTGCACCTCCTGTGCGGCAAGATCTCCGCTGGAAAATCTACGCTCGCGGCCCGCCTCGCCGCCGAGCCCGCGACGATCCTGGTCCGGGAGGACCAGTGGCTCGCCGGGCTCTATCCGGGCGAACAGAACAGCCTCGCCGACTACGTCCGCAACGCCGGGCGCCTGCGCGGCGTGATGGCGCCGCACCTCGTCGCGCTGCTGCGGGCGGGGCTGTCCGTGGTGCTCGACTGTCCGGCGAACACCCCGGAGAGCCGGGCCTGGATGCGGACGATCGTCCACGAGGCGGAGGTGGCGCATCGGCTCCACTACCTCGAAGCCGACGACGCGCTGTGCAAGGCGCGCCTGCGCGCCCGCAACGCCGCCGGCACGCACGAATTCAGGGTGGACGACGCGACGTTCGACCTGTTCACCCGCTACTTCGTGCCGCCGGCCCCGGAGGAGGGGTTCGACGTGGTGCTGCACCGGCAGGAAGCGTAGGGCTCCGCTGTCGGGGCGGGCCCTCGCCTCACCCGGGCGTCAGCATCACGAAATGTCCGTCCGGGTCGCGCAGAAGGGCGCCACCGCCCGTGGCGGGCTGAGACGTCGACCCGGCCGGAACGAGTCGGCCGGCATGGGTGGCGCAGGCGGCTGCGAGAGCCTCGCCGTCGGCCATCGCGATCACCAGCCGGGTCGCCGCCACGTCGCCGACCGCGAGGTCGGAGACCGGGCGCGGATGGTCGCCGCGGTAGCACAACAGCTCGACATGCGGCGGCCGCCCGTCCGGGAAGCCCAGCCCCGTCACCTCGACGGTCGGGGCGGGGACGGCATCGAGGCGGGCCTGTTCGGGCCCGGTATTGACCGAGCGCGACACGACGGAGAGCCCGAGGGATTCGTAGAACGCCACGCTGCGGGCGGTGTCGGCGACCGAGATCGCCGAGTGGTCGAGACCGAGGCAAGGACCCGCCGCTCCCGGCCGTCGCCACGCCTCCGGGATCGCGTCCGGCGGGAAGGCCAGGAATTCGAGCGGGTGGCCCTCAGGGTCGCGGAACTTGAACGCCGTCACGCCGCCCGAGGCGGCGGGCAGCCGCACCGGGCCGTCGGTCGAGATCGGGCGCCAGCCCGGATGCGCCGACAGGCGGGCATGGGCCGCCGCCATGTCGGCGACGATGATGGCGCAATGCTGGAACAGCGGGCTGAAGCCCGGCACCTCGCCCGGATAGGGGCGGCCGTCGGGCGCCGCCACGAGGTCGAGGCGCTGGTCGCCGAGGCGCAGGGGCACGACCCGCGCCGGCCCGGCCCCGATCGCCTCTGCGTCGCGAAAGCCGAGCGCCGCGCGGTAGAATACCGCCAGCCTCTCCGGGTCGGTGGCGTTGAGCGCGATCCGGGCGAGGCGCCGGGCTCCTCCGAGGACGCTCACGGCGTCTGCACCCCGCGCCGGTCGAGGAAGATCGCATAGAGCGTGTGCGAGCCGCCGATGAACAGGCGGTTCTTGGTCGGGCCGCCGAAGGTGATGTTCGAGACCGGATGCGGCACCAGGATCTTGCCCATCAGCTTGCCCTCCGGGCTGATGCAATGCACCCCGTCGGCCGCGCTCGACCAGACGTTGCCGTCCTCGTCGACCCGCATCCCGTCGCAATAGCCGGGATCGATCTTGTGGAAGATGTCGCCGCCCGACAAGGCGCCGTCGGGCGAGACGTCGAAGACGCGGATGTACTGGCGCGGATCCGGCTTCGACTGGTCGCCGGTCTCGGCGACGTAGAGCCGGCGCTCGTCGGGCGAGAAGGCGAGGCCGTTCGGCCCGTCGAAGTCGCCGGCCATCACCTGGATCTCGCCCGTCCGCGGGTCGAGGCGGTAGAGGGCGGGCGGCTGCTCGGAACGCTGCCGCCCGCCCTCGTAGTCGTTCGCGATGCCGTAGACCGGATCGCTGAACCAGATCGTCCCGTCGGACTTCACCACCACGTCGTTCGGCGAATTCAGGCGCTTGCCGGCATGGCGCTCGACCAGCGTCGTGACCGTGCCGTCGTACTCGGTGCGGGTGAGGCAGCGGCCGCGATGCGAGCAGGCGATCAGCCGGCCCTCGCGGTCCCGGGTCTGGCCGTTGGCGTAGTTCGAGGGCGCGCGGTAGACCGAGAAGCCCGCTCCCTCGATCCACCGCATCGTGCGGTTGCGCGGCAGGTCCTGGAACAGCAGGCAGTCGGCGTCGCCCATCCAGACCGGGCCCTCGATCCAGCGGAAGCCGGAACCCAGCTCCTCCAGCGGCGCGTTCGCCAGGACGTAGTGCTTGAAGCACTCGTCGTGGATCTCGAACCCGTCCATGCGATCACCGGAACCGGCAGGCCGCGCCGGTGGTCGGCGCCGAATCGTACTGGATGATCATCAGGACCGCCGGCTCTTCCCCGACCGTGCCGGAGCGGTGGCCCGTCTTGCCGTCGCGCTCGCGGACGTTCTGGTCCTCGCCGAACGAGATCTCGCCCGGACCCATCTCGACCCGGGTGCCATCCATCGATTCGACGAACCAGCGGCCCGACAGCGGGACGATCCATTGAGGTTTCGGGTTCGGGTGCCAGTCGCCGGTCCAGCCGACGGGCTGCACGGTCACGAACACCGTGGCGCCGTCATGGGTCTTCTGCCCCTGCCATTGCGGCGGGGCCGGCGGCGACATTGACTTCTTCTCGAACTCGGTGAAGGCGCACCGCGTCTGGTGGCTGATCCCGTCCGCGTCGGCCCAGAGGTGCCAGTAGGGGACGGTGGGGCTCGCATCGCTCATCGGGCGGTCTCGCTGACGCTGTAGGGCTTCGACGAGGCGAAGGGGTGCGAGAAGAACGTCTCGACCGTCGCCGCCCCGGTGCCGAAGGTGACGAGCAGAAACCCGCCGGCGAGCGCGAGGTTCTTCCAGAAATCCCAGAAAAGCTCGCGCCCCTTGCCGCCGGACCAGAAATCGCCGGGCTTCCAGAACTGCTTCCACAGGAGCGCCGTGACGCCGCAATAGCCGGCGAGCACGAAGGCGGCGAAGCGGTCGGCGATGCCGGTGAGGACGCCGAGCGACATCACGATCTCGACGAACAGGCCGGCGAGGATCAGCGCCGTGGCGGGGGCGGTGGCATGCACCGCCTGTTTCGCCTGCCCTACCGCCCCGCGAAAATTCAGGATCTTGTCGAGGGCACTGAACGGCAGGAACAGCAACACCAAAAGGAGCCGGACCCCGAAGGCGACCGCGATGCTGAGAGATGCCATCCGTGTCCGACCCCGCCGCCCTGTTTCGCGTGTGCGAAAAGCTAAGTGGGGCGGGTCGACGTTGGCGCCAGCCCCGCCATATCCGCTTCGCACGGGCGAGCGGCCCTGCGTCATCCTGCGGCTTTCCGCAGCGGAGGGGACCCGCCGATGAGCGAGAACCGGCACTACGACGTCGTCATCGTCGGCTCGGGGCCGGGCGGCGGCACCATGGCGTGGCGGCTGGCCCAGACCGGCAAGCGCATCCTGCTGCTCGAGCGCGGCGACTACCTGCCGCGCGAGCGGGAGAACTGGGACAGCCAGGCCGTCTTCGTCGATGCCCGATACCAGGCGCCCGAGACCTGGTACGGCGCCGACGGGTCGAGCTTCCATCCCGGCCTGCACTACTTCGTCGGCGGCAACAGCAAGGTCTACGGCTCGGTCCTGCTCCGCCTGCGCGAGAAGGATTTCGGTCAGATCCGCCACCCGGACGGGATCTCGCCGGAATGGCCGGTGAAGTACGACGTGTTCGAGCCCTACTACCAGGCGGCGGAGGAACTCTACTACGTCCATGGCCAGCGCGGCGAGGATCCGACCGAGCCGCCATCCTCGAAACCCTACGCCTACCCGCCGATCACCCACGAACCCCGGATCCAGGAGCTGTTCGACGGGCTGAAGCGCGAGGGCCATCACCCGTTCCACCTGCCGGTCGGGGTGCGGCTCGACGAGCGGGACGGCAAGCCCCTGCCGCACTCGGCCTGCATCCGCTGCGACGCCTTCGACGGCTATCCCTGCATCACCAACGGCAAGGCGGATTCGCAGGTCACCTGCGTCGATCCCGCGCTCGCGGCGCACGACAACCTCACGCTGATGACGAACGCCTATGTCGACCGGCTTCTCACCGATCCGGCCGGCCGGACGGTCACCGGCGTCGAGGTCAAGCGCGCCGACACGACCGAGGTGTTCACCGGCGACATCGTGGTGGTGGCCTGCGGCGCGCTCTCCTCGGCGCTCCTGATGCTGCGCTCCGCCAGCGACGCCCACCCGCACGGGCTCGCCAACCGGTCGGGCCAGGTCGGCCGCAACTACATGCGGCACAACAACTCGACGGTGCTGGCGATCTCCCGCACCCCGAACCCGACCCGGTTCCAGAAGACGCTCGGCCTCAACGACTTCTACTTCGGCGCCGACGACTGGGATTACCCCCTCGGCCACATCCAGATGGTCGGCAAGTCGGACGGGGTGCAGATCCGCGGCGAGGGCCTGCCGGGCTTCCTGCAATGGTTCCCGGAAAAGCCGTTCGACTGGATCGCCGCGCATTCCCTCGATTTCTGGCTCACCACCGAGGACCTGCCGATCCCGCAGAACCGCATCTTCTACGACAACGGCAAGGTGCGGCTCGATCTGACGCAGACCAACGAGGAGGCGTTGCACCGGCTCAAGGCCAAGCTGCGCGACCTCTGCTCCAGGCTCGAGATCCACCCCCACCTGTTCGACCGCTCGCTCTATCTCGGCAAGGACGTGCCGATCGGCGGCACCGCCCACCAGGCCGGGACCCTGCGCTTCGGCACCGACCCGGCGACCTCGGTCCTCGACCTCGACTGCAAGGCGCACGAGCTCGACAACCTCTACGTCACCGATGCGAGCTTCTTCCCGTCGATCGGCGCGGTGAACCCGACCCTGACAATCATCGCCAACTCGCTGCGGGTGGCCGACCACATCATCGGGCGGCTGGGGGCGTAGCGCCGCCCTTCTCCGGATCCTCGTCCGCACCTCACGCCCGGGGCGGGGGGAGCGGATCGCGCAAGGCGGCGCGCACCGCGCGCATAGGTGGCGCGCCGCGTCCCGGGCTATGACGGGGGCGCCCTCAGAGGAGCCCCCGCATGCCCCTGGACCCCGCCCTGCGCGACCGCATCATCACGGCCGTGGCCGACGGCTTTTCCGAGCAGATCGCCCACACACAGGCGCTGATGCGCTTTCCCTCGATCCGGGGCGACGAGCAGGCGATCCAGGATTTCGTCTTTCGCAGCTTTCGCGACCGCGGCTACGCCATGGACCGCTTCGCCATGGACCGGGCGCAGATCGAGGCGCATCCCGGCGGCGCCCGGTTCAGCCCCGAGCATTCCGAGGCGCCGATCGTCGTCGGCATTCACCGGCCGCGGGCGGAGATCGGGCGCTCGCTGATCCTCCAGGCCCATGTCGACGTGGTGCCGCCGGGCCCCGCCGACCTCTGGACCCACCCGGCCTTCGAGCCGGTGGTCGAGGGCGACTGGCTCTACGGCCGCGGCGGCGCCGACATGAAGGCGGGGCACGCCGCCAACCTGTTCGTCCTCGACGCGCTGCGGCGCATCGGCCTCCAGCCCGCCGCGACCGTCACGCTGCAATCGGTGGTGGAGGAGGAATCGACCGGCAACGGCGCCTTGATGACCCATCTGCGCGGCTACCGCGCCGACGCGGTGCTGATCCCCGAGCCGGAGGAGGAGATGCTGGTGCGCGCCAATACGGGCGTGTTGTGGTTCCGGGTCGAGGTCCGGGGCCGGCCGGTCCATGTCCGCGAGATGGGCACCGGCGCCAACGCCATCGACGCCGCCTACCGGGTGATCGGCGCGCTGCGGGCGCTGGAGGAACGCTGGAACGCCGACAAGGCCGGGCGCCCGCACTTCGAGGGCGAGGCGCACCCGATCAACCTCAATATCGGCCGGATCGAGGGCGGCGACTGGGCCTCCTCGGTGCCGGCCTGGTGCCGGATCGATTGCCGCATCGCGCTCTATCCGGGGGTGAGCGCCGCGGAGGCCGCCCGCGAGATCGAGGCGGCGGTGGCGGCGTTCTCCCGCGACGACGCCTTCCTGTCGAACAGCCCGCCGAGCGTCAGCTTCCACGGCTTCTTCGCCGAGGGCTACGTGCTGGAGGAGGGCTCGGAGGCGGAAGCCGTGCTCGGCCGGGCGCACGAGGCGGCGACGGGGGCGGCGCTGAAGAGCTTCATGACCGCCGGCTACCTCGATACCCGGGTCCACGCCCTCTACGACCGGGTGCCGGCGCTCTGCTACGGTCCGAAGAGCGAGAACATCCACGGCTTCGACGAGCGGGTCAGCCTCGCCTCGCTCCGGCGCATCACCACCGCGATGGCGCTGTTCGTCGCCGAATGGTGCGGGACGGAAGCCGCCTGAGCGGGGCTTGCGCGACGCAGCCGGCGTTCCTTCGGCGCCACGCGGATGCGCCGTGCAGGCCGGTGATACGAAGTCCGGAAGGGATCTTCCGGACTTCGTATCACTTCTTCAGCGCCGCCACGAATTCCCGCACGTTGTGGCGCATCATGTCGAGATAGGTCGTGGCCGGGCCGCCGGGCTCGGACAGGGCGTCGGAGAAGACCCGGCCGCCCGCCTTGGCGCCGCTCTCGCGGGCGACCTGCTGCATCAGTCGCGGGTCGGAGACGTTCTCGAGGAAGACCGCCGGGATCCTGTCGCGGCGCACCTGCCTGACGATGGCGGCGACGTCGCGGGCGGTGGCCTCGCTCTGGCTCGATACCCCCTGCGGGGCGAGGAAGCGCAGGCCGTAGGCCTTGGCGAAATAGCCGAAGGCGTCGTGGGTGGTGACGATGCGCCGGCGCGCCTCGGGGATCGCCGTCAGCGCGGTGCGGATCTCGGCGTCGAGGGCGTCGAGCTGCGCCAGATAGGCCGTGGCGTTGGCCGCGTAGACCGCCTTGCCGGCCGGATCGGCCGCCGAGAGGCCGTCGCGGATCGCCGCGACGTAGCGCTTGGCGTTGGCGACGTTCTGCCAGGCATGGGGATCGACGGCGTGGTCGTGCGCGTGGGAATGGTCCTGCGCGCCCTCGTCCTCCTCGATCGGGACCACCCCCCTGGCGGCGACCACGACCGTGGCCTTCGTGCCCGACGCCTTGATCAGGCGGTCGATCCAGCCTTCGAAGCCGAGGCCGTTGACCACGACGAGGCGGGCGGCCGCCACCGCCTGGGCGTCGGCCGGGGCCGGCACGAAGCTGTGGGCGTCGCCGTTCGGCCCGACCAGGGTGGTGACCGCGACCCGCTCGCCGCCGACCTGGCGTACGAGGTCGCCGAGGATCGAGAAGGTCGCCACGACCCGGGTCGGCTCCGCTTTTCCGGGCTCCGCCTTCGCGGGTTCGCCCGCCGCCGGGGCGGCGCCGGCGGTCTGTGCCCCGGCGGGCGCTCCCCACCCCAGGACCAGCGCCAGCAGCAGCATCGCGAACCTCACCCCACGCATCGCATCGTTCCCTCGCTCGATCCCGCGCACCCCCTAGGCCGGCGGGTCCGAAATTGCAACATTGTTACATTCGTGGAGCGCGCCGGAGACGGGCCCGCCCTTGACCTAAAGCGAGGACGGGCCGGCCCGGTGCGTCCAGGGTGCGCGGGTCACGCCGTTCCTGCCCGCTCCCGCTCGGACGGTGTCACCGGCGGGCCGGGGCGTTGCGCGGGAGCGGGACGAGCCGGCCCGCCGCCCTCCCGCCGGAGCCTCGCGGAGACCGGCGGTTAGGTCTTCCTTAACCATGACTGGCGATGGTCCGCTCAACTGAACCATGAGGAGGTCGGGATGGATCACATCGAGACCAGAATCCGCGAGCGCGCCTACGCCCTGTGGGAGCGCGACGGCCGCCTTGACGGCCGCGACGCACATTACTGGACCCTGGCCGAGCAGGAGCTGCGCGGCGCGAGCGCGGCGCCCGCCGCCGTGCCGGAGAGCGTCGCCCTGCAAGTCCCTGCTGAGCAGGTCCCCGCCGCGGAGGCGCCCGTGACCGAGGCCGCCGCCAAGCCGGTCCGCAAGCCGGCGGCCCGCAAGCCCGCCGCCCGGAAGGCCGCGGCCGAGACCCCCGCCGCCAAGGCGGTGGTGAAGGCGGTGGCCGACATGGCCGACTTGGCCGAGGCGGTGGCGAAGCCCGCCCCGCGCCGGCGCCGTCCCGCCGCGGAAGCCGTCACAACCCACTGAGGGGAACGCTCGATCGGTTTCGCGGGACGCGAGGCCGGCGGCGCACGGCGCGTCCGGCTCTCCTTCCTTCGCGTCTCAGCCCCTTCCGCCCTGCGGGAGGGGCTTTTCGTCGTGGACCGGCCGGGCCGGTGCCGCGCCGCGCCGGAGCAGGCGCCACAGCGCCGCGACCAGGGCGACGTCGAGCAGGGCCAGGACCGCCAGGACCGCCAGCGTCGCGTCGGCCCCGCGATGGGCGATCAGCCAGGCGGCGCCCGAGGGTGCGAGCGCCTGCGCGGCGAGGCTCGGCTTCGCGATCCGGCCGAGGAGCGCGGCGTAGCGCTCGGGCCCGAACAGGACGAGGGGCAGGGTGCCGCGGGCGATCGAGTAGAGTCCGTTGCCGGCACCGTAGACCACCAGCACCAGGCCGGGCGCGAGCACGCCGCCCCACAGCAGGATGAGGCCGAGTGCCATCAAGCCGACCGCCGCGGTCAGCGTCCAGATCGGGTGGTGGCGGCTGCGGTTGGCGACCTCGAGGAGCCGCGCGCCCACCTGCGACGGGCCGATCAGGGTGCCGAGGGAGACGGCCGCCGCCAGGGTCAGGCCCCGGTCCTGGAGCAGCGTCAGCAGGTGGACCGACATCACCGAGGCGACGACGCTGGTGCAGGTCGCCACCGCGGCGAGCACCAGGAAGGTCGACCGCTCCCCGGGCGCGAGGGCGACGTCGGCCCGGGTGCCGGGAGCCGGGGGCGGCCGCGGCGTCGCCCGCGGGACCAGGGCGAGGATCAGCGGCACCGACAGGGCGACCTGCAGGGCGGCATAGGTCAGGCAGGTGCCGCGCCAGCCGAGATGCGCCAGCAGGAAGGCCGAGAGCGGCCAGCACACCGTGCTGGCGAAGCCGCCCCACAGGGTCAGTGCCGTGATCGACGGCCGGGCATCGGCCCCGTAGAGCCGCCCGAGGGTGGCGAAGGCCGCGTCGTAGAGCCCCGACCCCATGCCGAGCCCGATCACCAGCCAGGCGAGGCCGAAGACCGGCAGGTTCGGCGCCGCCGCCAGGAGCGTCAGCCCGGCGGCGAAGAGGCCGGACGACACCGCCAGCACCGGCCGGCCGCCGTGGCGCCCGATCAGCCGTCCGGCGAGCGGCGCGACGGCGCCCGCCGCCAGCATGCCGGCGGTGAGGCTGCCGAAGATCCACGGCAGCGGCCAGCCGGTCTCCGCCGCGATCGACGGGCCGAGCACCGTCAGCAGGTAGTAGCTGCAGCCCCAGGCGAAGATCTGCGTCACGCCCAGAGCCGAGATGACCGGCCAGCGTCGTGGCGCGCTCACGGCGTCCGTCCCCCGTCCGGGCCCGGCATGCATTCGGTGACGGGGTCCATGGCGGCGGCCTCCCGGCGCGGGCGGGCCCTCGCGTCCGGCCTCCTCGTCCCGCATCCTTTGCCAATCTCTAACGACTTCGCGGGACACTCGTCCACAGGGTCGTGCGGGCTTGTGGAACATCCCCGGAACGCCCATCTAAGATGCTGATTTGCTTCGTCTTCCGCGTTCGTCGGCCCCGCCCTTCAGGCTGGTGCTCGAAGGCGAAATCGGCTAAGCCTGCCGGCAACGAGATGTGAGCCCGCGCGGGCCGCGACGAGAGACAGACCTTGGCAGAGAACGACCCGACCGGCGCTCCCCCGCCCGCGACCGACATCAAGCCCGTCTCGATCACCGACGAGATGCGCCAGTCCTACCTGGCCTACGCGATGAGCGTCATCGTCAGCCGGGCGCTGCCGGACGCGCGCGACGGCCTGAAGCCGGTGCATCGCCGCATCCTGTACTCCATGTACGAGAACGGCTATCTGCCGGACCGCAAGTACGTGAAGTCGGCGCGCATCGTCGGCGACGTGATGGGTCAGTACCACCCGCACGGCGACCAATCGATCTACGACGCCCTCGTCCGCATGGCGCAGGACTTCGCCATGCGGCTGATGCTGGTCGACGGCCAGGGCAATTTCGGCTCGGTCGACGGCGACCCGCCGGCGGCGATGCGCTACACCGAATCGCGCCTGGCCAAGCCCGCGATGTCGCTCCTCGAGGACATCGACAAGAACACCGTCGACTTCAACCCGAACTACGACGAGTCGAAGGACGAGCCGGCGGTCCTGCCCGCCCGCTTCCCCAACCTCCTCGTCAACGGCGCCGGCGGCATCGCGGTCGGCATGGCGACCAACATCCCGCCGCACAACCTCGGCGAGGTGATCGACGGCTGCATCGCGCTCATCGACGACCCGGCGCTGACGATCGAGGGCCTGAACGACATCATCCCGGGCCCGGATTTCCCGACCGGCGGCGCGATCCTCGGGCGCTCGGGCACCCGCTCGGCCTACATGACCGGCCGCGGCTCGGTGATCATGCGGGCGAAGTCCCACATCGAGGAGCTGCGCAAGGAGCGCGAGGCGCTGATCTTCACCGAGATCCCGTATCAGGTGAACAAGGCCTCGCTGGTCGAGAAGATCGCCGACCTCGTGCGCGAGAAGCGCGTCGAGGGCATCGCGGATCTTCGCGACGAATCCGACCGCGACGGCATGCGCATCGTCGTCGAGCTGAAGCGCGACGCCGTCGCCGACGTGGTCCTGAACCAGCTCTACCGCTACACCCCGCTGCAGACGAGCTTCGGCTGCAACATGGTGGCGCTGAACGGCGGCCGGCCCGAGCTCCTCAACATCAAGGACCTGATCCAGGCCTTCATCGACTTCCGCGAGGAGGTCGTGTCGCGCCGCACCAAGTTCCTGTTGAACAAGGCGCGCGAGCGGGCCCACGTCTTGTGCGGTCTCGCCATCGCGGTCGCCAACATCGACGAGGTGATCCGGCTGATCCGCACCTCGCCGGATCCGAACTCGGCCCGCGAGGCCCTGATGTCCCGCGACTGGCCGGCCGAGGACATCGCGCCGCTGATCGCGCTCGTCGACGACCCGCGCCACCGCCTGCGCGAGGACGGCACCTACCGCCTGTCCGAGACCCAGGCCCGCGCCATCCTCGACCTGCGCCTGCAGCGCCTGACCGCGCTCGGCCGCGACGAGATCGGCGACGAGCTGAAGCGCCTCGCCGACGAGATCGCCGACTACCTCGACATCCTGCGCTCGCGCGCCCGCATCATGGGCATCGTCAAGCACGAGCTGGCCGAGGTCCGGGCCGAGTACGCGACCCCGCGCAGGACCGAGATCCTCGACTGGGATTCGAGCGTCGAGGACGAGGACCTGATCCAGCGCGAGGACATGGTCGTGACCGTGTCGCACGCCGGCTACATCAAGCGCGTCCCGCTCTCGACCTACCGGGCCCAGCGCCGCGGCGGCAAGGGCCGGGCCGGCATGTCGATGCGCGACGAGGATTTCGTCACCCGCCTCTTCGTCGCCAACACCCACACGCCGGTGCTGTTCTTCTCCTCGCAGGGCCAGGCCTACAAGGAGAAGGTGTGGCGGCTGCCGCTCGCGGCGCCGAACGCGCGCGGCAAGGCGCTCGTCAACATCCTGCCCCTCGACCAGGGCAAGGAGCGCATCACCACCATCATGCCGCTGCCCGAGGACGAGGCGTCCTGGGAAACCCTCGACGTGATGTTCGCCACGGCATCCGGCAGCGTGCGGCGCAACAAGCTGTCCGACTTCGTGCAGGTGAACCGCAACGGCAAGATCGCGATGAAGCTCGACGAGGGCGACCACATCGTCCACGTCGAGATCTGCACCGAGGCCGACGACGTGCTGCTGACCACCGGCGCGGGCCAGTGCATCCGCTTCCCGGTCACCGACGTGCGGGTGTTCAAGGGCCGCGACTCGACCGGCGTGCGCGGCATCAACCTCGCCAAGGGCGATCGCATCATCTCGATGACGATCCTGCGCCACTTCGAGGCCTCGCCCGAGGAGCGCCAGGCCTACCTCAAGCGCGCCAACGCCGACCGGCGCGCCACCGGCGAGGCGATCGAGCTGCCCGCCGCGCCCGAGCCGGAGGCCGAGGAGAACGCCGCCGCGATCGACCTCGACCAGGACCGCTACATCGCCATGGGGGCGGCGGAGCAGTTCGTCCTCACCCTGTCGGAGCGCGGCTTCGGCAAGCGCACCTCGTCCTTCGAGTACCGGATCTCGGGCCGGGGCGGTAAGGGCATCAAGGCGATGGAGGTCAATGCCCGCAACGGCACCCTCGTCGCCTCGTTCCCGGTCGAGACCAGCGACCAGATCATGCTGGTGACGGATGCCGGCAAGCTGATCCGCGTGCCCGTCGACGACATCCGGGTCGTCGGCCGCGCCTCGCAGGGCGTCACGGTGTTCAACACCGACAAGACCGAGAAGGTGGTGTCGGTCGAGCACATCGAGGGTGAAGGCGAGGCGGAGGCCGACGTCGAGGGCGAGGCCGGGGAGGGCGAGGAGGCCTGATCGGGGCTTCCATCGCGCAGGATGAGGCGACGCCGCGTCCGCCAGGGTCGTCCCTGCGGGCGCGGCGTTCTTCGTTCCGCAGGGGTTCCGCAGGCTTCGTTCCCCACGCTTCGGTCCCGCGCCCCGCACGTGATCCCGCACCCCGGCCCGCCCGGGGACGGGGGCCGCAGGCCGCCCCGGGGCATCGCGGGCGGGCGTCGCGGCGAGCCAAGCGAGTGTCGCTGGCGTGGCAGCGGGGCGGGGGGACGGCGGCGATAGTCGGGGCACCAGGATTGGCTTTCGGAGGCCACCGATGCTCGACGTGACGCCGACCCCCTTGCAGCGCCTCCTGCGGGAGCGCCGTCGCGGCTACAGCCTGCCGGCCGCGTTCTACGTCAGCCCGGAGGTCTTCCAGGCCGACATGGACGTCATCTTCGGCCGGCACTGGATCTATGTCGGCGTCGCCCCCGACGTGCCGGAGGCCGGCGACGTCATGGTGGTCGATATCGGCACCACCTCGGTGGCGATCGTGCGCGACGACGACAACGAGATCCGCGCCTTCCACAACGTCTGCCGCCACCGCGGCGCGCGTCTCGTCCACGAGGAGAAGTCGACGGTCGGCAACCTCGTCTGCCGCTACCATTCCTGGACCTACGACCTGACCGGCGACCTCGTCCACGCCGACCACATGGGGCCCGACTTCAAGAAGGGCTGCCACGGCCTCAAGCCGGTCCACATCCGCTCGCTCGCCGGCCTGCTGTTCATCTGCCTCGCCGACGAGCCGCCGGCGGATTTCGACGAGATGTCGGCCCGGCTCACCCCCTACATCGCGCCCCACGCGATCGAGAACACCAAGGTCGCGTTCCAGAAGGACATCATCGAGCCCGGCAACTGGAAGCTCACGATGGAGAACAACCGCGAGTGCTACCATTGCGGCGGCAACCATCCCGAGCTGACCGTGCCGCTCTTCGCCTACGGCTTCGGCTTCGCCCCCGAGGAGATGAGCGAGCATGACCGTGCCGAGGCCGAGCGCTACGGCTGCCTGCTCAAGACCCGTCACGCCGAGTGGGAGGCCGACGGCCTGCCCTCGCGCGAGATCGACGAGCTCGACACGATGATCTCGGGCTTCCGCACCGAGCGGCTGCCGCTCGACGGCGAGGGCGAGTCCCACACCCTCGACACCAAGGCGGCCTGCAGGAAGCTGCTCGGGACGCTCACCAACGCCAAGCTCGGCGGCCTGTCGGTCTGGACCCAGCCGAATTCCTGGCACCACTTCCTCGGCGACCACATCGTCACCTTCTCGGTGCTGCCGCTCGACGCCGAGCGCTCGCTCCTGCGCACCAAGTGGCTGGTCCACAAGGACGCGGTCGAGGGCGTCGATTACGACCTCGCCAACCTGACCGGCGTCTGGGAGGCCACCAACGACCAGGACAGCGAGCTCGTCGGCATCTGCCAGCAGGGCGTGAAGAGCCCGGCCTACGAGCCCGGGCCCTACTCGCCCAACACCGAGATGCTCGTCGAGAAGTTCTGCAACTGGTACGTCGGCCGCATGGCCGCGCATCTCGAGCGCTGACGATGGCGTCCGCCCCCGCCTCGCGCGAACCGGCCGCCGCGCGCCTCGCCGCCAGCACCCCCTGGGACGCGGAGGCCGACGACACCCTGGTCTGCCTCGCCGTGCGCCGGGAGACGCACGACGTGAAGACCTTCGTGCTCGCCGCGCCGGAGCCCCGGCGCTACGCCTACGCGCCGGGCCAGTTCCTGACCTTCGCCTTCGAGATCGGCGGCGAGACGGTGCATCGCTGCTACACCCTGTCCTCGGCGCCGACCCGGCCGCACGCCGTGTCGATCACCGTGAAGCGCGTGCCGGGCGGGCCGGTCTCGAACTGGCTGCACGACACCCTGAAGCCCGGCGACACCGTGCGGGCGCTCGGGCCGATGGGCGAGTTCACCTGCTTTGCCCATCCGGCGCCGAAATACCTGCTGCTCTCGGGCGGCAGCGGCGTCACCCCGATGATGGCGATGGCGCGCACCTTCCACGATCTCGGCGAGAGCCGCGACGTCGCCTTCGTCCACTCCGCCCGCACGCCCGCCGACATCGTCTTCCGCGGCGAACTGGAGACGATGGCCCGCCTCGACCCGGCCTTCCGCGTCCACGCGATCTGCGAGGCCGACGCGCCGGACGAAGCGTGGGCCGGACCGAAGGGGCGGCTGTCGCCGGCGATCCTGCGCGAGGCGGTGCCGGACTTCCTCGAGCGCGAGGTCTTCGTCTGCGGTCCCGCCCCCTACATGGCGGCGGTCCGCGCGATGCTGGCGGAGGCCGGCTTCGACATGGCCCGCCACCACGAGGAGAGCTTCGACTTCGGCGCCCTGCCCGAGGCCGACCGCGCGGCGGCGGCGCAGGCCGAGCAGGCCCTCGACGCCGAGGGCCAGGACCGGCCGCTTGCCGCGCCGGTCGTCCGGACCTTCCGGGTCGAGTTCGCCAAGACCCGCCGGGTGCTCGACTGCCCGGAGGATTCGACGGTGCTCGACGCCGCCCGCAGGGCCGGGATCCGGCTGCCCTCGTCCTGCGCCAAGGGCCTGTGCGGCACCTGCAAGTCCAAGGTCACCTCGGGCACGGTCGCGATGGCCCATGCGGGCGGCATCCGCCAGCGCGAGATCGACGCCGGCATGGCGCTGCTGTGCTGCTCCAAGCCCACGAGCGACCTCGTCGTCGAGCGCTGAGGGCGGGCGCCGGCCCGCGCCGCGCCCGGTTCCCTGCCGCGAGCCCACATTCCTCGCCCAAAAACTCCTCGCTAGAGCCTTCGGGAGTCGTCCCGTGATCGCCAATGCCGACGCGCTTCTGAAGCCCCTCACCATCAAGGGCCTCACCATCCGCAACCGGGTGATGTCCACCAGCCACGCGCCGGGCTACGGCCGGGACGGCAAGCCGCAGGAGCGCTACCAGCTCTACCACGCCGAGAAGGCGAAGGGCGGCATCGGGCTCACCATGTTCGGCGGCTCGTCCTCGGTCGCGCCCGACAGCCCGGCCGCGCCCTGGAACCAGATCTCGGTCGCCGACGATTCGGTGATCCCGTATTTCCGCCAGTTCGCCGACCGGGTGCACGAGCACGGCGGCAAGCTGATGATCCAGCTCACCCATATGGGCCGGCGCACCAAGTGGGATACCGAGCACTGGCTCCCCACGGTCTCGCCCTCGCCCCGGCGCGAGCCGGCCTCCCGCACCGTCCCGAAGGAGATGGAGGAGGAGGACATCGCCCGGGTGGTCAAGAGCTTCGCGCAGGCCGCGCGCCGCTGCCGCGAGGGCGGGCTCGACGGTTGCGAGGTCTCGGCGGCCCACGGCCACCTGATCGACCAGTTCTGGTCGCCCAGCGTCAACCAGCGCACCGACAAGTACGGCGGCAGCCTGGAGAACCGGATGCGCTTCGGCATCGAGGTGCTGGAGGCGATGCGGGCCGAGGCCGGCGACGACTACGTCATCGGCATCCGCATGTCCGGCGACGAGATGATCGCCGACGGCCTCAGCCAGGAGGATTGCCTGGCGATCGCCACCGAGTACGCCAGGCGCGGCCTCGTCGACTTCCTCAACGTGCTCGGCGGCCAGGCGCGCGACCACATCGCCCACGCGATCTCGCTGCCCAACATGTCGTTCCCGGTGGCGCCGTTCCTGTTCCTGCCGAGCGCGATCAAGCGCGAGGTCGACGTGCCGGTGTTCCATGCCCAGCGCGTCACCGATCTGGCCACCGCGGCCCGCGCCGTCGCCGACGGCCATGTCGACATGGTGGCGATGACCCGCGCCCACATCGCCGACCCGCATCTGGTGAAGAAGCTCTCCGAGGGGCGGGCCGACGACATCCGCCAATGCGTGGGTGCGGGCTACTGCATCGACCGGATCTATGTCGGCGGCGACGCGCTCTGCATCCAGAACGCCGCCACCGGCCGCGAGGCGACGATGCCGCACGAGATTCGCAAGGCGGATGTGCGCCGGCGCGTCGTGGTGGTCGGTGCCGGGCCCGGCGGGCTCGAGGCGGCCCGGGTCTGCGCCGAGCGCGGCCATGCCGTGGTGCTGTTCGAGAAGAGCGGCCAGGCCGGCGGCCAGATCGGGCTCGCGGCCAAGGCCGGCTGGCGCGAGGCGATGTCGGGCATTCCGCGCTGGCTCGTCGCGCAGGTCACGAAGCTCGGGGTGGACCTGCGGCTCAACACCGAGGCGACCGAGGCGGCGGTGCTCGCCGAGAAACCCGACGTCGTCATCGTGGCGACCGGCGGCACCCCGTTCCGCGGCCACGCCAAGGGGGCCGAGCAGCACGCCGTCACCACCGCCGAGGTGCTGTCGGGCGCGGTCGAGCCGACCGGCTCGGTCCTGCTCTACGACGAGATGGGCCAGCACAACGCCTCGTCGGTGGCCGAGCTTCTCGCCAAGCGCGGCTGCCTCGTCGAGGTCGCCACCCACGACCGGATGGTGGCCGAGGAGGTCGGCACCACCAACCAGCCGATTCACCTGCGCGAGCTCTACAAGCTCGGCGTCGTGATGACGCCGAACATGGAGCTGATCGAGATCTACCCCGAGGGCAACCGCTTCGTCGCGGCACTCCGCAACACCATGACGGATGCCGAGGAGGAGCGCCTCGTCGACCGGATCGTGGTCGATCACGGCACGCTGCCGGTGGAGGGGCTCTACCGGGCGCTGAAGGCCTCGTCCGTCAATCGCGGCCAGACCGACCAGGACGCGATGCTGCGCGGCGAGCCCCAGCCCTACGACCTCTCCCGGGGCTACGCCCTGTACCGGATCGGCGACGCGGTGGCCGGCCGCAACATCCATGCGGCGATCTACGACGCCTTGAGGCTGTGCAAGGACCTCTGACGCCGCTCGGCTCCCGCTCACCCCGATCCCGCCGCCCGCTCCCGGACGACATGGCATGACCGGCCCCGTCTCGTTGACCACGGTGTTTCCCGGCCTCGTCTGGGCGATGGCGGCGCTCGCCCTCGTCCAGGTCCTGCGCCGCGCCGCCCTCTGGCGGGCCGGGGCCGCCGCCTCCGTGCCGTGGCTCTCCGGCCTCGCCAGCCTGCCGCGGCGCTACCTCGTCGACGTCCACCACGTCGTCGCGCGGGACGGCTACGCCTCGCGGATGCACGCGGTGGTGGCCGGCGGGATGCTGGCGGCCTCGCTCCTGACGGCGCTCGCGATCCTGCCGCCCCTCGGCGGCTTCCGGCCCTACTGGGGCGTCGTCGCGGCGGCCTTCGGAGTCATGGCGGCGGGTTCCCTGATGGTCGGGGCGCGGCGCTACCCGGTGAAGAAGCCCCGCCTCTCCGCTGGGCGGTTCCAGATCCTGCCGTTCCTGCTCCTCGCCTACGCCCTCGGCGGCACGCTCACCGCCCTGCTGCTGGCCCTCGGCGCCGGCGGGATCGCGCTCCCCTTCACCCTGGCGCTGGCGGCCGCCGGCGGGCTCGGCCTGGCCTTCGAGGTGCGGCACGGGCCGATGCGCCACGCCGCGGCCGGCGCGCTGCACCTCGTCGCCCATCCGCGGCCCGGCCGCTTCGCGGGCCGCCCCGACACCGCGCTCCAGCCCCTCGATCTCGACGCGCCCCGCCTCGGCGCCGAGATGCCGGCGGACTTCACCTGGAACCGGCTCCTGTCCTACGACGCCTGCGTCAGCTGCGGGCGTTGCGAGACCGCTTGCCCGGCCTTCGCGGCGGGCCAGCCCCTGAACCCGAAGAAGCTGATCCAGGACCTCGTCGCCGGGCTCTCGCCGGCGGAACCCGCCTATGCCGGCGCGCCCTATCCGGGCGGCCGGGACGCGATGGGCGGGCGCGGGGCGCTGATCGAACTCGTCGGGCCCGAGGCCCGGATCCACCCCGACACGCTGTGGTCCTGCACCACCTGCCGGGCCTGCGTCGAGGAATGCCCGATGATGATCGAGCATGTCGACGCCGTGGTATCGTTGCGCCGCAGCCAGACTCTCGAGCTCGGGGCCCTGCCCGAGAAGGCGGTCGGACCGGTGACCGAGCTGCGCCAGGCCGGCGAGGCCGGCGGGCGCCCGCTCGCCGCCCGCACCGACTTCGCCGCCGGCCTCGACCTGCCGGTACTGGCGCCCCGCGGGCGGACGGACGTGCTGCTGTGGCTCGGCGAGGGCGCCTACGACCTGCGCTACGGCCGCACTTTGCGGGCCCTGGTGCGGCTCCTGCGGCAGGCCGGCGTCGATTTCGCGGTGCTCGGGCCCGAGGAGCGCGACACCGGCGACCTCGCCCGGCGCCTCGGCGACGAGGCGACCTTCCAGGCCCTCGCCAAGGCCAACATCGCGACCCTGGCCGCCCGCGATTTCGGCCGCATCGTCACCGCCGATCCGCACGCGCTCCACGCCCTGCGCAACGAGTACCCGGCCTTCGGCGGCCGCTACGCGGTGATGCACCACACCGCCTTCCTGCTCGAGCTGATCCGCGCCGGGCGCCTCGCCCCGGGCCGCCTCTCCGACGTCTCGGTGACCTACCACGACCCCTGCTACCTCGCCCGCTACAACGGAGAGACCGAGGCGCCCCGCGCCGTCCTCGACGCGATCGGCGTCTCGCGGGTCGAGATGGCCCGCTCGGGCCGCCGGGCGATGTGCTGCGGCGGCGGCGGCGGCGCGCCGGTGAGCGACGTGCCGGGCGAGCGCCGGATCCCGGACCTGCGCATGGCGCAGGCGGCGGAGACCGGGGCCGGCATCGTCGCGGTCGCCTGTCCGTCCTGCACGGCGATGCTGGAGGGCGTGCCCGACCGCAAGGCCGAGATCCGCGACATCGCCGAGCTGCTGCTCCAGGCGGTGGAGGCGGGACGATGACCCGCCCGCGCCGCGACCCCCGTGCCGAGCGCGCCGCGCTCCTCGTCGCCACCGGGGAGGGGACCCGCCCCCGCCTCGACCGGACCGTCCGCCGGGACGGCGGGCGGCCGCGCCGCGACCCCCGGCGCGAGCGCGACGGCCAGCGCGTGCCGGGGGGGCTGCGCCCGCGCTACGACCTGAGCCAGGTCGCGCGGCCCGAGGCGGGACCCGTCCACGAGGCGCCGCGCGCGGTGCAGGCCCCGGTGCCGACGGTCGTCGTCCTCGACGCGCCGGCCTTCCTGGTCCTGGTCGTGCCCGACGCGGCGGGCGGCCGGCTCTCGCCCCACGACCGCCAGGTCCTCGGGGCCGCCCGCGTGCTCGCCGGCCGCGACGGCGGCGTGGCGCTCCTGGCACCCGGGACCTGCGAGGGGAGCGGGCCGGCCGGCGCCGACCGCCTGGTCCGGCTCGACGACAAGGGCGGCGACGCTCTCGGGGACTGCGATCCTGGGGGCTACGATCCCGCCGGCCGGGCGGCCCGGGTCGCGGAGGCGATCGTGGAACTCAGGCCCCGCCACGTCCTGTTTCCCGAATCTCCCGACGGCGGCGACCTCGCCCGGCGCGTCGCGGTGCGGCTGCGCCAACCGCTCTTCTCCGACGTCGAGGCCGTCGCCGCCGGTTCCATTGCCCGTCCGGCGCACGGGCGCCGCGTCGAGCAGCGGACGGCGCCGGGTTTGCTCGTCACGCTCGCGGCCGACGCGGTGGCCGAGTATGCCGGGCCGCCGCGCGAGGCGCGGGAGATTCCGGTCCGTATCGAGACGCTCGCCCGCGCCGCGCCCGCGATCCTGTCGGCGACGACGATTCCCGCCGATCCCGCCACGGTGCCCCTCGGTCTGGCGAGCTTCGTCGCCGCCGCCGGCAGCGGCGTCACCGACCTCGCGACCTTCCGGGAGGTCGTCGCGGCGCTGCACGCGACGCCGGGCGCGAGCCGGGTCCTGTGCGATGCCGGGCTGATGCCGCGATCGAGCCAGGTCGGCGCGTCGGGCACCGTGCTCGCCGCGACCTGCTACGTCGCGCTCGGCATCTCGGGCGCCCCCCAGCACCTGCAGGGCGTCGCGGGCTGCGAGCATGTCGTGGCGGTCAACACCGACCTGCACGCGGCGATGATCGAGCGCGCCGGCCTCGCCATCGTGCAGGACGCGCAAGCCGTCATGCCGGCCCTGCTGCGGCTCATGGCGCAGGACGCGGGCCCGACGCGAGACGCCCCATGAGAATCGCGGTCCTTCTCTCTGCCGGCCGTCATCCGGTCTCCGGCGCCCCCGTCCTGCCCCGGCTGGAGGCGCAGGCCATCCGCCTCGCCGTCGGGCTCGGCGAGGCGCACGAGGTCGTCGGCCTCCATGCCGGCCCCGACGCCGCCGCGGTGGCCGAAGGCCTGGGCCAGGGGCTCGCCCGGATCGAGCACCTGACCGTCGCCGCCGAGGCCGATCCGGTGCCGGCGCTCGCCGCACGCCTGGCGGTGCTCGCGCCCGACCTGATCCTCGCCGGACGGCGCGGGCAGGGCGGGCCCGAGACCGGGCTCGTGCCCTACGGGCTGGCCGAGGCCCTCGGCCTTCCGCTGATCCCCGACGTCATCGGCCTCGCCCCCGAGGCGGCGGGCCGGCTGAGCCTCGACCAGAGCCTCGGCCGCGGCGCCCGGCGGCGGGTGATCCTCGGCGGTCCCGTCCTGGCGACGGTGCATCCCGACGCACCGGCGCCGCTCGCCTACGCGTATGGCCGGGCGCGCCGCGGTGCGCTCGAGCCCGTCGCGGTCGCGACGGTCGATGTGTCGCCGGGGCTCGCCGCGGAGGCGGGCGCCCTCCCGGCGATCGAGGAACGGCCCTATCGCCGCCGGCCGAAGCTGGTGAAGGGCGCGCCCGCCGGCGGCTCGGCGGCCGAGCGCCTGAAGGCGGCGACCGGGGAGGCGGGGGCCTCGGCCGGCGGCCGCCTCCTGGTGCAGCCCGATCCCGACGAGGCGGCACGTGAGATTCTCGCTTATCTGCGTCAGGTCGGCGTGCTCGCCGCACCCCGTCCCACCGACGATCCACGATGAGACCGACCATGCCCCTGACCTCGGACGACCTCCTGGCGCGCCTGCGCGAGCGCGCCATCCCCTACACGCTCTACGAGCATCCGCCGGTCCTGACCGTCGAGGCGATGATGGCGGCCTGCGGCGACATCGCGGGCGCGCACACCAAGAACCTCTTCCTGCGCGACGGGAAGAAGACCTACTTCCTGGTCACGCTGCACCACGACGCGCAGGTCGACCTCAAGGGCTTCCGGTCGGTTCTCGGCGCCCGCGGCGGCCTGTCCTTCGCCAGCGCGGACGCCCTGCGCGAGCAGCTCGGCGTCGAGAGCGGCGCCGTCTCGCCGCTCGCCGCCCTCAACGCCGCGCCGGGCGCCGTGAAGGTGTTTATCCAGGACGCGCTGCTCGCCGAGGAGCGGATCAACGTCCACCCGCTGGTGAACGACCGCACCCTCTCGCTGACCCCCGCCGACCTTCTGGCCGCCCTGCGGGCCGAGGGGCACGCGCCGGAGCCGTTCGGGCTGCCGGGCGGGACGGGGGACGAGGCGGCGGCCTGAGGCGGAGACCCCCGCTCCGTCGCGGGGTGGGCCCCGATCGACCTCGCGCTCCGCGCGGTCTGGCGTGACTGAGCCGGAGCGTGTGACGCGCATCGCCCGCTGGCGCTGCCACGGCAAGTTTTTCGGTCCCGAGACCATGGCCCGATCAAGGCCGGCGGCCGGGACCGCTCCGTCGCGAGGGGGAGCAGACGCGCACCGCCGGCGACCAAGGCACCCTCAGACCGGCTCCCGGCGCCCCGGCGCCTCGCTGCCGCGAACGGACCCGCCGCGCGGCGCGCGGGGCGCGGGCGTCGAGGACTTGCGCTCGGCGCTCGGCGGGCGGCCGAAATGGTCGACATAGGCCTTGGAAAAATGCGACGCCGACGAGAAGCCGCATTCGAGCGCGACGGTGAGGAGCGGCATCGCCGTCTGGCGGATCAGGTGGCGGGCGTGGTCGAGGCGCACGTGCAGGTAGTGCTTGGCCGGCGAGCAGCCGAGATACTTGAGGAACAGCCGTTCGAGCTGGCGCTTCGACAGCCGCACGGTGTCGGCCAGCGCCTGGCTGCCGAGCGGCTCGGCGAAGGTCTCCTCCATCAGGGCCACCACCTGCAGGAGCTTGGGGTGGGCCACGCCGAGCCGCATGCGCAGGTCCATCCGCTGGCGCTCGTCGGCCTCGCGGATGCGGTGGTGGATCAGCTGGTCGGCGACCTCGGAGGCGAGGCCCGGCCCGTGCTCCCGGGCGATGAGCGACAGCATCATGTCGGCCGCCGCGGTCCCGCCGGCGCAGGTGTAGCGGGTGCGGTCGATCTCGAACAGGTCGGAGCCGATCTCCAGCGATTCGTGCTCGGAGGCGAGGCTCGCGAGGTTCTCCCAGTGGATCGTCGCCCGGTAACCGTTGAGAAGCCCGGCCTTGGCCAGCACGTAGGTGCCGGTGCAGACCGCCCCGATCGCCGCACCGCGGGACGCGCTGCGGCGCAGGGTGCCCTGGAGCGCGAGGTGGTCGTGGCGGTGGATGTCGAGCCCGCCGCAGACGATGAGCATGTCGAGCCCCTGCGCCTCCTCGAACCGGCCCGTCACCTTGACCTCGACGCCGTTCGAGGCCTCGCAGGTCGTCCCGTCCGCCGACCACAGACCATAGCGGTAGAGCTCGCGCCCTGCCGCACGGTTCGCGAGCCGCAGCGGCTCGATCGCCGAGGTAAAGGCGATCATCGAGAACTGCGCCACCAGCATGAAGCCGACCGAGGTCGTCTTCACCACCTCAGCGGTCCCGTGTCCGGCCTGTTCCATCGCCCGCGCTCCGGTCCTCTGCATCACTTCCGCTCCGGCGAAGCGAGACTCGTTCCAGGTTACCCGATCCCGCGGGGAATCGCAGCCGGGCGGCGCGGCCCTGCACCGGCGTCGCAAATCTCAAACTCGCGGTCGCCGTCGAGAAAGCCCGGCCGGGGCGTGCGGCCGATGATCCCTCAACACAGCGAGGCTGACCGATGCGCCGCTTTTCCCTCACGTCGCTGCTCTCCGAATCCCTGAAGGGACACCAGGGCTGGGGCCGCCAGTGGCGGGATCCGCAGCCCAAGGCGGAGTACGACGTCGTCATCGTCGGCGGCGGCGGGCACGGCCTCGCCACGGCCTACTACCTCGCCACCGTGCACGGCATCACCAACGTGGCGGTGCTGGAGAAGGGCTGGATCGGCGGCGGCAACACCGGCCGCAACACCACGATCATCCGCTCCAACTACCTCTACGACGAGAGCGCCGCGCTCTACGAGCACGCCCTCAAGCTGTGGGAGGGCCTGTCGCAGGAGCTGAACTACAACGTGATGTTCTCGCAGCGCGGCGTCCTGATGCTCGCGCACAACATCCACGACGTCCAGAGCTTCAAGCGCCACGTCTACGCCAACCGCCTCAACGGCATCGACAACGAGTGGCTGTCGAAGGAGGAGTGCAAGGCGTTCTGTCCGCCGATCGAGATCTCGGACAAGCTCCGTTACCCCGTCCTCGGCGGCGCGCTGCAGCGCCGGGCCGGCACCGCCCGCCACGACGCGGTGGCCTGGGGCTACGCCCGCGGCGCCGATGCCCGCGGCGTCGACATCATCCAGAACTGCGAGGTCAAGGGCATCCGCCGCGACGCCTCCGGGGCGGCGATCGGTGTCGAGACGACCCGCGGCTTCATCAAGGCCGGGCGCATCGGCGTGGTGGCGGCCGGCCACACTTCGACCGTGATGGCGATGGCCGACGTGCGCATGCCGCTCGAGAGCTACCCGCTCCAGGCCCTGGTCTCGGAGCCGGTCAAGCCCGTCTTCCCCTGCGTGGTGATGTCGAACGCGGTCCACGCCTACATCTCGCAGTCGGACAAGGGCGAGCTGGTCATCGGCGCCGGCACCGACCAGTACACGTCCTACAGCCAGCAGGGCGGTCTCCACATCACCACCCACACGCTCGACGCGATCTGCGAGCTGTTTCCGCAATTCACCCGGATGCGGATGCTGCGCTCCTGGGGCGGCATCGTCGACGTGACGCCGGACCGTTCGCCGATCATCGGCAAGACCCCGGTCCGGAACCTGTTCGTCAATTGCGGCTGGGGCACCGGCGGCTTCAAGGCGACCCCGGGCTCGGGCCACGTCTTCGCCCACACGCTCGCCACCGGCACGCCGCACGCGATCAACGCGCCCTTTACCCTGGAGCGCTTCCGCACCGGGCGCCTGATCGACGAGGCCGCGGCCGCCGCCGTCGCGCATTGACGCGGGCCCGGACGGCGACGCCCGGCGCACCCCCACACACTCGAGACGCGACGCCCCTCTCCCTCCTTCTTCCGCCGCCACGAGGCGCCCGATGCTGCTGATCGCCTGCCCCCATTGCGGCAACCGACCCGAGACCGAGTTCCGGTGCGGCGGCCAAGCCCACATTGCCCGCCCCGTCGATCCGGCCGCCCTCGACGACCAGTCCTGGAGCGAGCACCTCTTCGTCCGGTCGAACCCCCGCGGCGTGCACGCCGAGCGGTGGTGCCACAGCCACGGCTGCGGGCGCTGGTTCAATGCGCTGCGCGACACCGTGAGCGACCGCTTCCTCGAGACCTACCCGGCGGGGGCGCAGCCGACCTGGTCGTCCGAGATCACCTCCCCGGAGGTCCCCGCAACCGTGACCCAGTCCACCGTGACGCAAGCGAGGGCGTGATGGCGCAGCCGTTCAGAACCTCCCGGGGCGGCCGCATCGACCGCGCACGCCCGATCCGCTTCTCGTTCAACGGCCGCACCGTCGAGGGCTACCACGGCGATACCGTCGCCTCGGCGCTCCTGGCCAACGGCATCCACCTCGTCGGGCGCTCGTTCAAGTACCACCGGCCGCGGGGCATCCTGAGCCACGGGCCCGACGAGCCGAGCGCGCTGCTCTCGGTCGATCGCGGCCCGGGCCGGGTCGATCCGAACAACCGCGCCTCGGTGGTCGAGGCGCGCGACGGGCTCAAGACCCTGTCGCAGAACCACTGGCCCTCGCTCGAGGTCGATGTCGGCGAGGTCAACGACCTCCTGTCGCCGATCTTCGTCGCCGGCTTCTACTACAAGACCTTCATGTGGCCCCGGAAGTTCTGGGACAAGGTCTACGAGCCGGTGATCCGCGCGGCCGCCGGCCTCGGCAAGGCGCCGGTGGCGGCCGATCCCGATCGCTACGCCAACCGCCACGCCCATTGCGACGTGCTGGTGGTCGGCGCCGGCCCCGCGGGCCTCGCGGCGGCTCTGGCGGCGGCGCGCACCGGCAAGCGGGTGATCCTCGCCGACGAGGGCCCCGAGCCCGGCGGCTCGCTCCTGCACGACCTGACCTCGCAGATCGACGGGCGGCCCGCCGCTGTCTGGCTCGCCGAGACCCTGGCCGATCTCGACGCGCGCGAGAACGTCATCCTGCTGCCGCGCACCACCGCGTTCGGCTACTACAACCACAACCACGTCGCGCTCGCGGAGCGCGTCACCGACCACCTGCCGGCGGGCGGCGGGCAGGCCCCGCGCGAGCGGCTCTGGCAGGTGCGGGCCGGCGAGGTGGTGCTGGCCGGCGGCGCGCACGAGCGGCCCCTGGTCTTTTCCGACAACGACCGGCCGGGCGTGATGCTGGCCGAGAGCGTGCGGGTCTTCGCCAACCGCTACGGCGTGCTGCCGGGCCGGCGCATCGTGTTCGCGACGACCGGCGCCTCGGCCTACCGGACCGCGCTCGACGCCAAGGCGGCCGGCGCCGAGGTCACCCTCGTCGACCTGCGGCTCGAGGCCGATTGCGGGGCGGAGCCGGCGGAGCTGCGCGCGGCTGGGATCGAGGTCCTGACCGGCCACACCGTGCTCGGCGCCAAGGGCCGCAAGCGCGTGACCGGGCTCGTCGTCGCGCCGATCGGCCCGGAGGGGCGCATCGGCGCCTCCCGCCTCCTCTCCTGCGACTGCGTCGGCATGTCGGGCGGCTGGACGCCGGCCGTGCACCTGTTCTCGCAATCCCGCGGCAAGCTCGTCTACGAGCCCGGCCTCGATGCCTTCGTGCCCGGCACCTCGGCGCAGGCCGAGCGCTCGGCGGGTGCGGCGAAGGGCACCTACGACCTCGCCGCCTGCCTGGCCGAGGGCGACGCGGCGGGGGCCGAGGCGGCGGGCTCGCAGGAGCGGCGCGCCCTCGCGGCGACGCCGACCGCCACCGGCTTCCAGCCGGCGCGGGTGATGCCGACGAATGCCGACCCGACCAAGGTCCGGGCCTTCGTCGACTTCCAGAACGACGTCACAGCCAAGGACATCAAGCTCGCGGTGCGCGAGGGCTTCCACTCGATCGAGCACGTCAAGCGGTACACCACGACCGGCATGGCGACCGACCAGGGCAAGACCTCGAACATGAACGCGCTCGGCATCGTCGCCGGGCAGCTCGACAAGACGCTGCCGGGGGTCGGCACCACGACGTTCCGGCCGCCCTACACCCCCGTGACCTTCGGCACCCTGGTCGGCCCGGCGCGCCACGCCCTGTTCGACCCGATCCGCACCACGCCGATCCACGGCTGGGCCGAGGCCCACGGCGCCCTGTTCGAGAACGTCGCCCTGTGGCGGCGCGCCTGGTACTTCCCCAAGGCGGGCGAGGACCTGCACGCGGCGGTGGCCCGCGAGTGCAAGGCGGTGCGCGAGGGCGTCGGCATCTTCGACGCCTCGACGCTCGGCAAGATCGAGATCGTCGGCCCGGACGCGGCCGAGTTCATGAACCGGATGTACATCAACCCCTGGGCCAAGCTCGAACCCGGCCGCTGCCGCTACGGGCTGATGCTCAAGGAGGACGGCTACATCCTCGACGACGGCGTCGTCGCCCGGGTCTCGCCCGAGTGCTTCCACGTCACCACCACGACCGGCGGCGCCGCCCGGGTGCTCGCGCACATGGAGGACTACCTCCAGACCGAGTGGCCCGACCTCGACGTCTTCCTGACCTCGACCACCGAGCAATGGGCGGTGATCGCCCTCCAGGGTCCGAAGGCCCGCGCGGTGATCGAGCCCCTGGTGGACGGCATCGACCTGTCGCCGCAGGCCTTCCCCCACATGGCGATGCGCTCGGGCACGATCTGCGGCGTGCCGACCCGGCTGTTTCGGGTCTCGTTCACCGGCGAGCTCGGCTTCGAGATCAACGTGCCCTCCGACCAGGCGCTCGCCGTCTGGGAGGCGATCATGGAGGCCGGCCGGCCGCACGGGATCACCCCGTACGGCACCGAGACGATGCACGTCCTGCGCGCCGAGAAGGGCTACATCATCGTCGGCCAGGAGACCGACGGCACGGTGACGCCGGACGACGTGGGCTTGGCCGGCATGATCGCCAAGGCGAAGAAGGACTTCGTCGGCAAGCGCTCCCTCTCGCGGCCCGACGTGGTCGCGAAGGGCCGCAAGCAGCTGATCGGCCTCGTCACCGACGACCCGAAGGTCGTCCTCGACGAGGGCGCCCAGATCGTCGCCGATCCGGGCCAGCCGATCCCGATGCGGATGCTCGGCCACGTCACGTCGAGCTACTGGAGCGCCAATTGCAACCGCTCCATCGCCCTCGCCCTCGTGGCGGACGGCCGCGACCTCATGGGGCGGACGCTCCACGTCACGACCCCGGACGGCTTCACCACCGCCACGGTGGCCGAGCCGGTATTCCTCGATCCCAAGGGGGAGCGCATCAATGCTTGAGGTCCGCTACCGCACCGCCCGCACCCTGCCGCTCGGGCGCCCGGTGGCGCCCGCCCTGCCCCGCGGCGGCATCCTGATCCAGCCGGCCGAGGCCGAGGCGCGGTTCTCCCTGCGCCTGCGCGGACCCCTCTCGCCCGGCGGCTTCCCCCTCGACCGGCCGATCAACACGGTGACGGGCGACGACCGGCGCTGGGTGGCGCGGCTCGGGCCCGACGAGTGGCTGATCGGGATGCCCGAGGGCGAGGCCGACCTCCTCGCGGAGGCCGCGGCCGCCGACCTCCGGGGCCGCGCCCACTCGCTCGTCGACATCTCGCACCGCAACGTCGGCATCGACGTCACCGGCGCGCTGGCGGCGGATGTCCTCAACGCCGGCTGCCCGCTCGATCTCGGCGACGCCGCCTTTCCGCCGGGCAGCGCGACCCGCACCCTGCTCGGCAAGGCCGAGATCGTGCTCATCCGCCATGCCGGCGCGGTGCCGTCCTACCGGGTCGAGTGCTGGCGCTCGTTCGCGACCTACGTGCACGGCTTCCTTGAGGAGGCCGCCATCGCGGCCCAGCCGGTGGAGCGGGTCCCCGCCCGATGATCAGCGCCTTCGATCTGTTCAAGATCGGCATCGGCCCGTCGAGCTCGCACACGATCGGCCCGATGGTCGCCGCGCGCCGCTTCCGCGAGCGCGTGGCGACCCTGCCCGGCGCGGCGCGGGTCACCGCGGAGATCTTCGGGTCGCTGGCCTGGACCGGGCGCGGCCACGCCACCGACGTGGCGATCTTCCTGGGGCTTCTCGGGCACGAGCCCGCAACCGTCGATCCCGACCGGGTGGCGGAGTACATCGGAATCCTGGCGGAGACCGGCGAGATCGGACTGCCGGGGCTCGTCTTCGAGCCCGCCCGCGACCTCGCGCTCAACTTCACCGAGGTCCTGCCGCGCCACACCAACGGGATGCGGTTCCGCGCCTTCGACGCGGCGGGCGCCCTCCTCGACGAGGTGGTGTGCTACTCGGTCGGCGGCGGCTTCGTCGAGGAGGAGGGCGATGCGGGACCGGCGGGGATCGAAGCCGCTCCGGTTCCCTACCCGTTCGACAGCGGGGCCGACCTCCTGCGGATCTGCGCCGAGACCGGCCTGTCGATCCCGCAGGTCCAGATGGCCAACGAGCGCGCCCTGCGCGGCCAGGGAGAGATCGAGGACGGCCTCGACGCGATCCGCGACGCGATGCTCGCCTGCATCGCCCGCGGCCTGCGGATGGACGGGGAGCTGCCCGGCGGCCTCAAGGTGCGCCGGCGCGCCCGGCGCCTGCACGAGACGCTGGAGGCCAAGAAGCTCGCCAACAGCCGGCCGGCCCACGAGATCATGGACTGGATCGGCCTGTTCGCGCTCGCGGTGAACGAGGAGAACGCCTCGGGCGGGCGCGTGGTCACGGCCCCGACCAACGGGGCGGCCGGAATCGTGCCGGCGGTCCTGCGCTACATCGTCGATTTCTGCCCGGACTGGAGCGAGGCCCGCGGCCGCGACTACCTGCTCGCGGCGGCCGCGATCGGCGGGCTGATCAAGCGCCGCGCCTCGATCTCGGGCGCCGAGGTCGGCTGCCAGGGCGAGGTCGGCTCGGCCGCCGCGATGGCGGCGGCGGGGCTCGCCGCAGTGCTGGGCGGCTGCCCGCGCCAGGTGGCGAACGCGGCCGAGATCGCGATGGAGCACCATCTCGGCATGACCTGCGACCCGATCGGCGGCCTCGTCCAGATTCCCTGCATCGAGCGCAACGCCTTCGGGGCCAACAAGGCGGTGGCGGCGGCCTCCCTGGCGCTGCACGGCGACGGGGTGCACTTCGTCAGCCTCGATCAGGTCATCGAGACCATGCGCCAGACCGGCCACGACATGCAGGACAAGTACAAGGAGACGTCGCTGGGCGGGCTGGCCGTCAACGTGTCGGCGTGCTGATAGGGAGGCTGCTCGACCCATTCGAGAAATGAATTTTTATTCGGGGTTCAGTATTAAATATTACATCCAAAATCGGTCTACCAAGCCTTTTGTATCTCCCGTAGTCGATGTCGTAATATAATGATTAAATTAAATAGATATGATTTATAGCCTAAATGCCTACTTCGAGTCCGGTCGATATTATATCGAGTGTGATCGTCGATCCAAACATTTCACAATAAAATTGCGTATTGGGGTAAGATTGTCCGTTGATCTATTGAGTATGTTGAAGGTGCTCTGACGAGCGTGCACCCACGATCCTGTCGGCGCCGCGTGCGCGCAGGGTCGCACCCTGCCGCGAGCGGCACGCGGCGGGGCAGGAGGCGCCACGGCGCTGGGGCGTTCCCGGCACGGCCTGGGGCAGGGACGGCACCCGGGCGTCCTCGTGCATCCGGTGGCGGCGGAGGCACGAGGGCGAGGCGGTGCCGGGCATGCCAGATAGCCCGGGTCCGGGCCCTTGGCCCCATCCCGGAGGCTCCGGACTGGAACCGCCCGCTCGTCGCTACCGGCAGGGCGGCCCGCCCGGGTGGCCGCAGCCGTGGCCCGGCCCCGGGCCGTGCGGCGTCGGCCGGGGCATCTGCGGCATCGGCCGGGGGGCCATCGGCTGGGGGCGTGGCGCGGCCATCTGCGGCTGGCGCATCGCCTGGGCCTGCTGGCGTCGCATCGCATCCTGCATCTGCTGCTGCTGGCGCTGCATCATCTGCTGCGCCTCGCCCCGCTGGCGCGCCTGGGCCTGGGCTTGAGCCTGCTGGGCCTGCTGGCGGATCGCCTGATCCATCCGCATCCGGCGCAGGGCGTCGTCGGCTTGCGGCTCCCGGCCGGCCGCGCGGGGCGGTTGCGCCATGCGCTGCGGCGCCATGCGCGGCTGGGGCTGGGCGAGCCGGGGCGGCATCGACGGGGGCAGGCCGGCTTGCGGCGGCACGGTGGGTCGCGCCCCGGGCGGCATCCGCTGCGGCTGGGCGCTGCGCAGGGGCTGCACCGGGCGCAGCGGCGTGAGCGGCGGGCGCACGCCCTGTGCCAAGCCGGCTGCAGGCCCCTGAAGCACGCCGGCCGCAGGTCCCTGCGGCGCCCCGGCGGCATTCCCCGGCGGCGGTGTCGTACCGGGGTGGTTCACCGGGGGCCGCGCGCCGGCCTGGGCGCCGGCCCGCCCTGCGGCGGGCGGGATCTGGTTGAGACCCGCCCGGCCGTCGGCCGGGGCGTTGGGCAGTCCCGGTCGTCCGGCGACGGCGGGCAGCGGCGTGCCGCCGGCACCCGGCAGGGCTTGGGCCGGGTTCGGCGCCCCAGGGCGCGGCCCTGCGGCGGGTGCGATCTGCCCGGGCAGGCTCGGCCGCAGGGCAGCTGGGCCGCCAAGAGGACCGGCGAGTGGTGCGGTGGGCGTACCCGGGATCGGGCCGGGAGACGGGTTGTCGCGGCGCGGGATCTGTCCCGGGGCGCCGAGCGGGGCATCCATCTTCCGGGCGAGGGCGGGCGGCAGGGCGACGCGGGCTGCCGCGGCGCCGATCGCCGCGCCCACGGCGGCGCCGGCGACCGGCGCGAGGCCGGTCCCCCCGGGGGGCGCCCCATGGAATTCCGGTCCCGCCGCGACCGGGGCGTGCAGGTTGTGGAACAGCCCCGGGTTCGGCGGGGCCACCACCGCGGGCGGGGCGACCACGTAGGTCGGCACTGGGACGTAGGCGGGCACCGGCAGCAGATAGGCCACGGGCGGCGGCGGGGGCGGGGCCAGATCCACCAGCACGACCGGGCGCGGCGGCAGGAAGACCACGGGCGGCGGCGGAAGGGCGTAGACCGGGTCGTCGAGGACGAGGGCCGGGCGCTCGACGTAGACGATCTCGTCGGGCGGGGGCGGCGGCACGTCGTAGGCGAGGGCCCGGTAATCCGGCGGCGGCGCCAGCGCGGCGGCGAGCGCCGACAGGCGCCGGCGGGCGTCCCAGGCATGCGGCCCGCGGGGATAGCGGCCGAGGTAGGACCAGTAGGCCTCCGGCGTGTCGGCCATGGCGCTGGTGCGCCAGGTCAGGGCCTCGCGCCGCGCCGCGATGATCGCCCGCACGCGCTTGGCCAGCGGATCGCGCGGATAGGCGGCGGCGAACTCCTCGTAGGCCGGCAGGGTGTCGCGGGCGAGGCAGGCGGCGTAGGCCTCCCGCGCGCCGATCTCGCCGAGCGGCTTTCGCGGCGGCTCGAAGCCGGCGAGGGAGGGCGCGCCGGCCTCCCGCTCCAGGAACACGAACGGCGCCTCGATGCGGGAGGCGCTCCACGGCACCTCGGCGCCGCGGGTCGTCTCGGCCACCCGCAGGCGCACCCGCTCGAACAGGGCCGCGGGGGCGAGGCCGCCCTCGCGGATCATCTCGACGAGGGCGAGCGCGTAGGCGCCGTAGGGGCCGGTCTCGGCCGGGCCGACGGTGCCGGGCGCCGCGTTGGTGGCGATCAGGCTGCCGGGCCCGGCCTCCATCAGCGGCAGGCCGCCGGCGAGCGGATCGCCCTTCAGGTGGAACGGCGAGGCCCGCGCGGCGTCCAGCACCACGAAGCGCGCCCTGAGCGGCAGGGCGGCGAGGCGCGAGACGTAATCCGAGATCCGCAACGCCCGCACCGGTACGTCGCTGGCGGTCTCGATCCGCGCGTCGACCGGGGCGAAATAGGCCTCGTTGGCGAGCTGCAGCCCGGAGCCGGAGAGGTAGAGGAACGCCACCGTGTCCGGCCCCGACGCCGCTGCCTTGTCGGTGAAGTCGCGCAGGGTGCGGCGCAGCGACTCCTCGTCGAGGTCGCGGGCGCCGACGACGTCGAACCCCGCCGCCTGCAGCGTCTGGGCGACGAGGCCGGCATCGTTGGCGGCGGTCGCCAGCGCGCCGCCCGGATAGGCGCCGTTGCCGATCACGAGGGCGATGCGCCGCTCGGCGGGCGCGGCCCCCGCCGGCAGGGCGGCGACGAGGCTCGCCAGCGTCGCGAGGGCGATGGCGAGGACGAGGTGGCGGAGCGGCGGCATGGCGTTGCCCTCCCGTGGGTGGCGGGCCGCGTCCTTGCGCGGCGGATCGCATGTGGTCGCCCGTTTTCCGGGCAGGACGAAGGCGCGCCCCATCTCGTCCCCCGGCCCTTGAACCGGCACTGAACGATGCGGCATCACCCTTGCTGCGGCGATTGCCGAAGAGGGAGCCTCGATGCCGGACAGACTGATCCACGCCGCCGCCAGCATCGCGCTGATGATCGCCGTCGCGGTGCTGTTCTCGACCAACCGGCGGGCGATCCGGCCTCGGGTGGTGCTCTCGGCGCTCGCCGTGCAGGTGACGCTCGGCGCCCTGGTGCTGTTCTGGCCCGCCGGCCGCACGGGCCTCGGCGCCGTGGCCGACGCGGTCCAGGCGGTCCTGTCCTACGGCGACAAGGGCGTGGCGTTCCTGTTCGGCGGCCTCGTCGAACCCAAGATGTTCGAATTGTTCGGCGGCGGCGGCTTCGTGCTGGCCCTGCGGGTCCTGCCGCAGATCATCTACGTCTCGGCGCTGATCGCGGTGCTGTACCATTTCGGTGTGATGCAGGCCCTCGCCCGGGGCTTGGGGGCGGCGTTGCAGCGGGTGCTCGGCACGTCGCGCATCGAGACCTTCTCGGCGGTCATCACCATCTTCATCGGCCAGAGCGAGATCGCGGTGGCTTTGCGCCCCTTCCTGGCGCTGCTCACCGGGGCCGAGCTCTTCGCCGTGATGACGAGTGGGGCGGCCTCCACCGCCGGCTCGATCCTCGCCGGCTACGCCGCGCTCGGCGTGCCGATGCCCTACCTGCTCGCCGCCTCGTTCATGGCGATCCCCGGCGGGCTCCTCTACGCCAAGATCCTGGTCCCCTCGACCGAGCCGAGCCGGGTGACGACGATGCAGGTCACCTTCGGCGAGACCCGGGCCGTCAACGTGATCGAGGCAGCCGCCGACGGCACCCAGAAGGGTCTCGCGGTGGCGGCGGCGGTCGGCGCCATGCTGATCGCCTTCGTGGGGCTGATCGCGCTCCTCAACGGTCTCGTCGCCTATGCGGGCGGCCTCGTCGGGATGCCCGGCGCCTCGATCGAGGGCGGGCTCGGCTTCGTGCTCGCGCCGCTCGCCTGGCTCCTCGGCGTGCCGTGGGACCAGGCGATTCTGGTCGGAGGCGCCATCGGCCAGAAGCTCGCCTTCAACGAGTTCCTGGCCTACGCCAACCTGTCGCCGGTCCTGAAGAGCGGCGAGCTCGGGGCCCGGACCACCGCGATCCTGTGCTTCGCGCTGTGCGGCTTCGCCAACCTGTCGTCGATCGCGATCCAGCTCGCGAGCTTCGGCAGCCTGGTCCCCGAGCGCCGCTCCGAGGTCGCGGCCTTCGGCCTGCGGGCGATCCTCGCCGGCACCCTGTCGAACCTGACGAGCGCGGCGATCGCCGGGGTGTTCATCGGGGCGTGAGGGCTTTTGGTTTGCTCCAAAACCCATCCTGTCCCACTGGCGAACCGCATCCTGAGGGTTGGTCGATCTTCGATCGACCAACCCTCAGGATGCGGTCGTGGATGGAAGGATCAGGGTCCGGTAGGATTCAGGACAGGCTCCTGTACACCGCCGTCTCGAACTCCAAGAAGTTCTCGACGGAGGCCGGGTCGGCGAAGGGGAAGAGCTGGGTGCCCCAGAACCCGCCGACCCCCTTGGCCCGGTCGATCCAGAAATACAGGTTGGCGAGGCCCGCCCAGGCGAGCGAGCCGGCGGAGCGCCCGGTCGGCGCCTCCTCGTCGTTGATCATGAAGCTCAGACCCCAGGATTTCGGCATCCCGGGGAAGAACTCGGCATCGTGCGAGAGGTGGCTCTTCACCCCCGGCAGGGCGCGGATCTTGAGATCCGGCCCGAGGCCGTTCGTTGCCGCCATCGCGACCGTCTCGGGGCGTAGAACCGGGCCGTGCGGCCCCGCGCCGTCGTTGAGCCACATCCGGACGAAGCGCAGGTAGTCCTCGGCGGTGGAGTAGAGCCCGTGGCCGCCCATCTCGACCTCGGGGGCCTGCGGCAGCTCGAAGCCGGCGATCTCGGTCGGCGTGCCGTTCGCGCCGCGCTGGTGCATCCGGGCGAGGCGGCTGCGCATCTCCTGGGTCAGCACGAAGCCGGTCGAGTCCATGCCGAGCGGCGCGAAGATCCGCTCCCGCATCACCGCCCCGAGGCGCTCGCCCGCCACCGCCTCGACCACCTGCCCGGCCCAGTCGATGCTGCTGCCGTACTCCCACGACTCGCCGGGATCGAACAGCAGCGGGGTCATCAGCGCGGCGCGGGTGCCGCTGGTGACGGTGGCCTGCTTGCGCGCGCGCAGGAGGCGGGCATAGCGCTCGTTGAAGATGTCGTAGCCGAAGCCTGCGGTGTGCAGGAGCAGCATCCGGGTGGTGACCGGGCGCGCCGGCGGGCGCAGGCGCGGCGTGTCGTCGTCGGACAATCCCTCGAGCACCTGGATCTCGCCCAGGGCCGGCACGTAGGTGGCGGCCGGGGCGTCGAGGTCGAGCCGGCCTTCCTCGGCGAGCTGCAGCACGGCGGTGGCTGTCACCGCCTTGGTGGTGGAGAAGATCGCCATCACCGTGTCGGGGGTCATCGGCGCGTCGGGCGCGCGCAGGCCTGCGGCGCCGGCATAGAGGACCCGCTCCCGGTCGGTCGCCATCGCGACCACGCCGGCGAGCCCGGGGGACCCGGCCACCGCGCGCCGCAGGATCGCGTCGGCCGCGGCCGTCAGATCGTCGCCCATCCGTGTCCTCCCGGCATTCGTCGTTGGGCGGCAGACTATCCCGCCGCCGCCGCCCTGTCAGGCGGGAGCCCGGACCGGCCCGGGATGCCGGCGGCGCAGGCCTGACCCGAGGGAACGTCGCGGCCGGACGCGCGATTGAACCGGCGCCGAGCGGAGGCCTCGAGTCCTTGTTTCCGCCGGAGCAGGAGACCGCCCGTGACCCTCATCTCCCGCCGCGACACCCTGGCCGCCGCGGCCGCCGGCCTCGTCGGCACCGCCGCCACTGCCCAAGCGCAGGCTCCGGCCGCCCCGTCGGGCCCGCAGCCGATCCGCGGCCGGGACGGCGCCGACATCCTCGGACCGGTGAACCCGGCCCGCCAGGCGCAGGAGCCCTTCACCACCCTGCCGCCGAAGACCGACCACGGCACGATGCCGAACCTCAAGTGGTCGTTCACCGACAGCCACATGCGGATCGAGGAGGGCGGCTGGGCCCGCCAGACCACGACCCGCGAATTGCCGATCTCGACCGCGATGGCCGGCGTGAACATGCGGCTCAAGGCCGGCGTCGCCCGCGAGATGCATTGGCATAAGGAGGCCGAGTGGGCCTACATGCTGAAGGGCCGCGCCCGCATCACGGCGGTGGACCAGGCGGGCCGCACCTTCGTGGACGACGTGGGCGAGGGCGACCTCTGGTACTTTCCCTCCGGCATCCCGCACTCGATCCAGGGCCTGCCGGGCGAGGTCGACGGCTGCGAGTTCCTGCTCGTCTTCGACGACGGGCACTTCTCCGAGGATTCGACCTTCCTCATCACCGACTGGCTCGCCCATACCCCGCGCGACATCCTGGCGAAGAATTTCGGGGTGCCGGAATCGGCTTTGGCCGGGCTGCCCGACAAGGAGAAGTACATCTTCCCGGCCCCGATGCCGGGGCCGATCGCTGGCGACAGGACCGGCGGCGCCGGGCCGGTGCCGGAGGGCTTCAGCTACCGGATGCTGGCGCAGGAGCCGATCCGCACCAAGGGCGGCTCGGTCCGCATCACCGACTCCAAGGTATTTCCGGCCTCGAAGACCATCGCGGCGGCCCTGGTCGAGCTCGAGCCCGGGGGCCTGCGCGAGCTGCACTGGCACCCGAACGGCGACGAGTGGCAATACTACCTTTCGGGCGAGGGCCGGATGACGGTGTTCGGCTCCGAATCGAAGGCCCGCACCTTCGACTACCGGGCCGGCGACGTCGGCTACGTGCCCTTCGCCATGGGCCATTACGTCGAGAATACCGGCTCGACGCCGCTGCGCTTCCTCGAGCTGTTCCGCAGCCCGACCTACGCCGACGTGTCGCTGAACCAGTGGATGGCGCTGACCCCGCACGCCCTGGTGCGAGCGCACCTCAACGTCGACGAGACGGTGCTCGCCGGGCTGCCCACCGCCAAGACGCCGGTGGTGAAAGGGTGAGCCCGCGCCGGGACGGGGCGATCGGCCCCGTCCCGGCGGTACGTCATGCCAGCGGCAGCGGCGCCCGCGCGTCCTGCACCACCGCCTCCTGGCGCCAGGTCGAGGGCTGGTCCGACGCGCCGGTGCCGAGCGCGCATTGCACCATCACGCTGTCGGCCCAGCGGCCGTGGCGGTAGGCCACGGCCGGCAGGTGGCCGACGCGCGTGAAGCCGCAGGTCTCGTGCAGACGCAAGGACGCCTCGTTCTCGGCGTCGATGTAGCCGATCATCTGGCGGTAGCCGCCTGCCGCGCAGGCCTCGATCAGCGCCGGCAGCAGGCGCCGGCCGATGCCGGCATGCAGGTGGCCGGCATGGACGTAGATCGAGTGCTTGAGCGTGTAGCGGTAGGCCGGCCGCTTGCGGAACGGCACCGCGTAGGCGTAGCCCGCCACCATCCCGTGGCGCTCGGCCACGAGGTGGGGCAGGCGCTTCGAGCGCATGTTCTTGCGCCGGCGCTTGAGGTCGTCCGGCCGGAGCCGGTCCTCCTCGAAGTCGCCGGTATCGCCGACGCCGTGGCGGATGTGGTGCTCGTAGATGTCGATCATCGCCGCGACGTCCGCATCGGTCGACGGCCGGATCACGATCCCGGGTTGCGTGGGCGCCGAATCCATCAGCGGCCCTCCCGCAGCACGTAGGTGTAGAACCGGATGCGCCCGTCCGGCTCGACCTGGCGGTAGACGCCTTGGATCTCGGCCTCGAAGCCCGGAAACAGGTTGGCGGCGGCCTCGAACATCTTGAAGTAGTCGAGCATGGGCTTTGCCCGCTCGTCGAGCCGCTCGCCCGGCAGCACCGTGCCGATGCCGGGCGGGTAGACCAGCATCAGCGTCGTGGCGATGCGCCCCTCGGCTTCCGCGATCGGCACGAAGTCGACGTTGTTGCGGGTCAGCATCTGGGCCGCGGCCTTCGGCGGCATCACCATCTCGGGCAGGTGCTCGGGCATGAACTGCTTGCGCTGCAGCCCCGAGGTCCCGGCCTGCCGGTGGAAGGCGTGGTAGTCGGCGCAGAGGTCGCGCAGGCGCACGCCGCCGTAGCGCTGCGGCCGGCGCCGGACGAATTCCGGCATCGCCTCCTCCAGGAGCACGTTGTCGTCGTGCAGGCGCTTGAAGGCGACGAGCCCCGAGATCAGCGTGCCGGCCTTTGAGGATTCGACGCCCGGCGTCAGCAGGAAGAGCAGCGAGTTGAGGTCGTTCTTCTCCGGGACGATGCGGTTCTCGCGCAGGTACTGGGCGACGATCGGGGCCGGCACGCCGTGCTCGGTGTACTCGCCGGTCTGCCGGTCGAAGCCGGGGGTCAGCACCGTGAGCTTGTTCGGGTCGGTGATGGCGTAGCCCGGCGCGACATGGGTGAAGCCGTGCCAGCCGGCCCCGGGCTTCAGCTCCCAGTGGCGCGCATCGGAGGCGAGCTCGTCGGTCGGCAGGCTCTCCCACGGCACCTCGGCGCCGCCCGCGCCCGTCGCCGTGTCGGGCACGAAGGGATCGAAGAACCAGCGGCGCTTGGGATCGCGCTCGTTCTCCTCGAACTCCTTGCGGATCGCCCGCACCTTCTTGCGCCACTCGATGCCGAGTCGGATCGTGTCGTCCCACAGGATCATGCCGGAGCGCCCCTTCATCATCTGGGCGCCGACGTCGAGCGAGGCGAAGAGGGGGTAGAACGGCGAGGTCGAGGCGTGGACGAGGAAGCTCTCGTTGAGGCGCCGGTGCTCCACCCGCCGGGTCTGGCCGCGGATATGGCCGTCCTTGGTGTGGATCTGCGAGGCCTGGGAGAAGCTCGCGAGCTGCTTGTGGGTCGATTGCGTGGCGATGATGCCGGGCGAGGTCTCGTCGAGACCCGTCAGCCCCATGGCGTAGCGGCCCTGGAACAGGGGATGGAACTTCATGAAGCCGGCCCAGGCCTCGTCGAACAGGATGTAGTCGCAGAGGTGGCCGATCCTGGCGACGATCTCGCGGGCATCGTAGATCGTGCCGTCATAGGTGCATTGTTCGATGACGGCGACGCGGAACGGCCGCTCCTTGCGCCACGCTTCCTTGTCCTTGACCAGCGGGTTGTCGCGGATCTTCCGGCGGATCTTCTCCTCGTCCAGCGCCTCGTGGAAGATCGGGCCGATCAGCCCGTAGGCGTTGCGGTCGGTCTCCAGGAAGATCGGGATGCCGCCGCCGAGGAACAGCGCGCCGTGATGCGCTGCCTTGTGGTTGTTGCGGTCGAACAGCACCAGGTCGTCCTCGGCCACCAGCGAGGACAGGACGATCTTGTTCGAGGCCGAGGTGCCGTTGAGCACGAAGTAGGTCTTTTCGGCCCCGAAGATCTGGGCCGCTTCCTTCTGCGCCTTGAGGGCCGGGCCCTCGTGGGTCAGGAGGTCGCCGAGATCGAGGACCGAGTTGTCGAGGTCGTCGCGAAAGATCGCCTCGCCCAAGTGCTCGACGAAGATGCGGCCGATCGGCGAGCGGTTGTAGAAGATGCCGCCGTTGTGGCCGGGGCACGTCCAGAGCTGGTTGCCCTTCTCGGCGTAATCGACCAGCGCCCCGAAGAACGGGGTCTTCAGGGTCTCGGCGTATTGCGTCACGCGGCTGACGAGGCCGCGGGCGATGAATTCCGGGGTTTCCTCGGCGAGGAAGATGTAGCCGTCGATGAAGTCGAGCAGCTCGACCGGGATGTCCTCGAGCCGCTTGCGCCGGACCATGATGACGATCGGCATCTCGAGGCCGCGCTTGCGCATCATGTCGATGAGCGCCGCCGCCTTGCCGTCGAGGCCGCGCTTGCCCCAGTCCACCACGAGGCAGCCGACCGCCGCGTCGGTCTGGACTGCGATCGCCGCGTCCTCGACCCGCCGCGCCCGCACCACCTCAAAGCCGCGATGCTCGACCGCCGCCACGATCTGGTTGACGCGCACGCCCTCCAGGTCGTCCGGATCGAAGGCCGGCGTGCACATCAGCACGGTAAAGCGGCGGTGGAAATCCATCGGGCGGGGCTCCTGTCCGTAACGGTATGGCCTGCGTGTCGGCCCCTCTCATGACGTTCCGATGACGGTCCCGGCCCTGCGGCGAATCCGCTCGGCCACCGTCGGCGGCATCCCGGCCCGTCGATGGACGGCCGTACCGCGTCCCGCTGAGCGCAAGCCTGCCATGCACCGGCCAAGCTTGGACCTTCGTCGGGAGGACCCGGCCGCGTCGTGGCCCACCCTGGCCGGATTCCTAGAGTTTGCCGGGGATTAGCCGTCGCCGGGCGCAAGGCTTGGGTGCATCTGCCCCGCGGGATGAAGCCGTTGCGCGACATCATTTCCGGACGATTACAAAAAGCATCTGTGGGTAATTCCGCGCTGACCGTGCGACGGTGGGTTGAAACTGTGGGGGGGTGCCCGATATCGGCACCATGCCCGTTAATCGGGCGCGTAGATTCAGGACGAATATCCGTGTCGCAAGAAAACTTGGTCCATGACGTCGACTTCGTCGCCCTCGCCGCCGACGTCGTGTCGGCCTACGTCGCCAACAACTCGGTTCCGGCCGCCGATCTGGCCGGCCTGATCGGCACCGTGCACACCGCCTTCCTGTCCCTCGGCCAGCCCGTCGCCAAGGAGACCGAGAAGCCGACCCCGCTGATGCCGATCAAGAAGACGGTGACCCCGGACTACCTGATCAGCCTCGAGGACGGGAAGCAGTACAAGTCGCTCAAGCGCCACCTCTCCACCCGCGGCCTCTCCCCCGAGGAGTACCGCCGCAAGTGGGGTCTGCCGCACGATTACCCGATGGTCGCCGCCAACTACGCCGCGCAGCGCTCCGAGCTGGCCAAGAGCATCGGCCTGGGCCGGGGCCGCACCGTCGCGGCGGCCGCCAAGCGCGCCTCGTCGGATGCCGTCGTGACGGCGCCGGTCGCCGACGCGAAGCCGGCCAAGCGCCGCCGCGCCTGAGGCCGCGGGCCGTCCCGTCCGGGACTGTACTCGTTACATCGCCGCGAGACCGCCCGGCAGCTCCGCGCTCCGGGCCGGACCGCGGATCTCGAGGGCGACCGGCGGTGGCCGGTCGCCCTTCGCCTGTCAGGGCACCCCGATTCCGGTCACATCAATTCGCCGTGCCAGGGCATGAAGCCGAGCGGCGGGACGCCGGCCCGAGCGATGTGCGCGAGCCGGAGCGGACCGGCCCGGTCCGGGTCGGCAGGGCCGCGCGCGCCGCGCCGGTACTCCCCGGGCGGCACGCCGAAGGCGTCGCGGAACAGCCGACCGGCATGGCTCGGCGAGGTGAAGCCCGACGCGGTCGCGAGCTCGTCGACGGTGCGGTGCTCGTCGGGGCGCGACAGGGAGCGGCGCAGCTGCGCCACGCGCCGCTGCTGCACGAACCGGGTGACCCCGCCTGCGGGCTCGAACAGGCGGTAGAGCACGCTGCGCGACACCCCGATCCCGGCTGCGACCGTCGCGGCAGAGAGGTCGCGGTCGCCGAGATGCCGGTCGATATAGGCGGTGGCCCGGGCCCGGGCGCGCCCGGCGGCCACCGGAGGCGGGACCGATCCGGCCCGGTCGCGCAGCGAGGCCAGGGTCGCCCCGAGGAGCAGGCACAGCGAATCGGTCGCGACGCCGGCGAGGTGCGGCGTCAGCCCCGCGGCATGGGCGGCGAGCGAGCCAAGGAAATCGATCGACAGCCCCGCGGCGCCCGGGCCGAGCACCAGCCCATGCAGGTCGAGACCGTCGATCACCGCCGGATCGAGGCGGTCGCGGGCGATCGACGCGGTGACGATGTGCGCGCCCTCGGTCCAGGTGCGCTGCGGCCGGGTGAGGTCGAACAGCGCGAGGCTCCCGGCCTCGACCGCCCGGATCGCGCCGGGCACCTCCAGCATCATGCGCCCGGCGAGCACCAGGTGGAGCGTGACGTGGTCGAACCCGTCGCGGGCGACCCGGCGCGGCCCGCGGGCGTGCGATACCCCGGCGAGGCGGCGGTCGAAGACGAGCATGCGCGGCAGCCGGTGGGCGACGACCTCGGTCCGCAACGGGCCCGGCAGGCGATCGACGTCGGTGCCGCTGCTGTAGAGCGCGCGGTACGCCTCGAAGGCATCGTCGGCGGCGGGCATGTCGGGGCCGAGGGTGATCGTGTCCATCGCCGCGCGGGGGGCTCCCTGGTCGGAGCGGACGGGGTGCTTCGGCCCCCGACCTCTCAGCGGCGATCTTCTTCCGTTACGGCCGCCGGTCCGCGGAGGTAGCGCGCACCGAGCAGGAGGGCAATGATCCCGGCCGCATAGGCCGGCAGGCTCGCGGCCAGCAGGGCCTGGCCGAGCCCGGCCTCGCCGAAGACGCGATCGGCCAGGAGCCCGACCAGGGGCGGGCCCAGCCCGAACCCCGCGAGCGTCGTGCAGGCCACGAACGGCGCGGTGACGCGGCCGCGCAGCGCGCGCGGCGTCATGAGCTGCAGCCCCGCCAGCGTCGCGACCGAGCCGATGCCGAGGCCGAAGATCAGGGCGGCCAGCGCCGTCAGCGCGAGCCCGCGATCGTCCGCCAGCCCGACGGTCGCGGCGAGCGGCAGTGTGCCGAGGAGCGCGCCGAGCACCAGCCGCCCGCCGGGCAGGCCGCGCCGGGCCGTGCGGTCGAGGAGGCGCCCGCCCGCGACCTGGCCGAGCGGAGCGGCGACGGCGACGATCGCCCCGAACACCATCCCGGCGGAGGGCAGGGGTAGGCCGAAGCGGCGCACGAGCAGCGTCACCGCCCAGGCGTTGGTGGTCTGCACCACCAGGGTGACGGCGACCCCGGCGACCGCGAGGACGGCGTAGCGCCCGGCATGCCGGGCGAGCCAGGGCGCGAGGGCCTGCCGACGCGCCGGGCGGCCGCCGCCGCGCCCGGGATCGGGCAGGCGCAGGAGAAGGACCGCGAGGACGAGGTTCGGCACGACGCTGAGGGCGAACAGCACCCGCCAGGCCGCGACCGGGGCGCCGGGGCCGAGGGGGACCATCGCCGGCAGCAGGGCGAGGAGCCCGCCGCCGAGCCCCATCGCCGTCGCCCGGCCCAGGGTGGCGCCGGCGACGTAGAGCGAGACGCCCTGACCGATCCGGTCCCGCGGCTGGCGCGCCGCGATGAGCGCCAGGGCGGCCGGGGTGAGGACCGCCTGGCCGAGGCCCAGGGCCGCCCGGCCGAGGACCAGCTCCCCGAGGCCGGTCGCCAGCCCGCAGGCCAGGGAGGCCAGCCCCCAGACCAGGACCCCGGCGGCGATGAGGCGCGGGCGGTGGAGCCGGTCGACCAGGGGTCCGGCCGCCAGCGAGGCGACCGCGTAGGCCGCCACGAAGGCGGTGCCCTGGACGAGTCCGAGCTCGAAGTCGCTCAGGCGCAGGTCGGCCTTGATCGCCGGGGCGACCAGGGCGGCGATGAACCGGTCGGCGAAGGCGAGGAGGTGGGCGCCGGCCAGCAGCCATACGCCGGGCCAGGCCGGCGCGAGGGCGAGGCGCCCGGGGCGGGGACGTCGCATCGGCTCAGGCCCCGGCGGGCGCGGGTCCGGACCCGGCGGCGTGGTTCTCGCCCATGCGTGGCGGCTCTCCGGGCTGGGTGTCGCGCGAAGGCGGGCGCGGCGGCGGGGAAGCGGGCCTCGTCGCAGAAAACGCCGCCGACCGGAAGCCCGTCGGCGAGGCCCCGGCGCGATCGGGGCGGGCTTGCCAGCGCGGCCGGCCTGCGCTTCAGTCGCGCCCGGGCGGCGCGGGCCGAGGGCACGCCGGGCGCGCCGGGGCTCCCTTCGCGGAAGCCGACCCCCCGAGTGCTGCGCCCGGCCGGCGGCGACCGACGGGCCCTTCCTCCCGGATTGTTCCATGGATCAGGCCAAGCTCGCGGCCCTTCGCGCCCGCTACCTCGACGCGACCGGCGGCGACATCGACGACCCGGATTTCGCCAAGGCGGCGCGCCAGCAATTCAGCGAGAGCGACCGGCGCAAGTGGCCGTTCGCCGACGTCGCGACCTTCCTCGACCTGCCCTACCGCCCCGACGCCGCGACGCTGCCCGATTTCGGCGGCCTCGACGTGGCGCTGATCGGCGTGCCGATGGATCTCGGCGTCACCAACCGGGCCGGCGCCCGCCACGGGCCGCGGGCGGTGCGGGCGGTCGAGCGCGTCGGCCCCTACGAGCACGTCCTGCGCATGACCCCGGCCGCCGAGCTGAAGGCGGCCGATATCGGCGACGTGCCGTTCCGCAGCCGCTTCTCCCTCGAGAGTTGCCACGAGGACATCGAGGACTTCTTCGCCACGGTCGTGAAGGCCGGCGTGGTGCCGCTCGCGGTGGGCGGCGACCACTCGATCAGCCGCGCGACGCTGCGCGCGGTCGGCGCGTCGCGCCCGGTCGGCATGATCCACATCGATGCCCATTGCGACACCGGCGGCGTCTACGAGGGCTCGAAGTTCCACCACGGCGGGCCGTTCCGCCAGGCGGTGCTCGACGGCGTGCTCGATCCGGCGCGCACGATCCAGATCGGCATCCGCGGCGGCGCCGAGTACCTGTGGGAGTTCTCCTACGTTTCCGGCATGACCGTGATCCATGCCGAGGAGGTGCCGCAGCTCGGCCTTCCCGCGGTGATCGCCCGGGCCCGCGAGGTCGCGGGCGACGGGCCCACCTACCTCTCCTTCGACGTCGACAGCCTCGATCCGGGCTTCGCCCCGGGCACCGGCACGCCCGAGATGGGCGGGCTCACCCCCCGCGAGGTGCTCGAACTGCTGCGCGGGCTCGCCGGCCTGACCATCGTCGGCGGCGACGTGGTCGAGGTGGCGCCGCAATACGATCCGACCAGCAACACGGCGCAATGCGCCGCGCAGGTGCTGTTCGAGTTGCTGTGCCTGGTGGCGGCGGGGCGGAAGGTCGGTTAGCCGCCCTTCCGCGGGCCGGGGCTCACCCCCCGGCCACGCCCTGCGCATCGACGTAGACCGCATAGAGCGACTGGCTCGCCGCCATGAACAGCCGGTTGCGGTGGCGGCCGCCGAAGCAGAGGTTGGCGCAGCGCTCCGGCAGGCGGATGCGGCCGATCAGCTGTCCTTCGGAGTTGAACACCATCACCCCGTCGAGGGCGTCGTCGCCCATGCCCCAGCCGCACCACAGGTTGCCGTCGGTGTCGCAGCGGAAGCCGTCCGGCGTGCCGGGGCCGGCATCGATGTGGACGCGCTGGTTGCTCAAGTGTGCCCCCGAGACGTCGAAGGCGAGGATGCGGCGGTTCGGCTGCGCCCGCGACTCGACGAGGTAGAGGATCGATTCGTCGGGGGAGAAGCACAGGCCGTTCGGCCCGGCGAGGTCGGTCGCCGCGGCTTCCAGCACCCCCGTGACCGGGTCGAGCCGGTAGACGTTCTGCGGCAGTTCGGGCTCGGCCCGCTCGCCCTCGTAGTTGCCGAGGATGCCGAAGGGCGGGTCGGTGAACCAGACCGCGCCGTCACGGGCCACCACCACGTCGTTGGGCGAGTTGAGGCGCTTGCCCTCGAAACGGTCGGCGAGCACCGTGACGGCGCCGTCGTACTCGGTGCGCGTCACCCGCCGCCCGCCATGCTCGCAGGTGACGAGGCGGCCCTGGCGGTCGCGGGTGTTGCCGTTGGCGAAGTTCGACGGCTTGCGGAAGGCCGAGACCGCGCCGGTCTCCTCGTCGTAGCGCAGGATGCGGTTGTTGGGGATGTCGCTCCACAGGAGGGCGCGCGTATCCCCGAACCAGACCGGGCCCTCGCTCCAGCGGCACCCGGTGGCGAGACGCTCGACCCCGGCGCTGAACACCCGGTAGCGGGCGAAGGACGGATCGATGACCTCGATGGCGGGGTCGGGATACCGGATCGTCGGCGTCCACACGGGGGCGTTCCTCCCTTGTCGTCGTTGTCGGCGCGGACCTTCGCGGGCCGCGGGCGCCGACGCAACCCGCGATCCGCGGCCTCGACGCTCGACGCCGGGCGCGCCCTCCCCGATGATGGCGCCCGAGGTGCCCCGTCCGAAGGGCGCCGGCACGGGAGGAGCGCGTATGGGCGAGGCAACGGGGATGCGGGTCGCGCTGTCGGGAGCGGGCGGGCAGATCGGGGCGGTGCTGCGGCCGCGGCTCCTCGCGGCCGGGATCGTCCTGCGCTCCGGCGGCGGGCCGACGGCGCTGACGCCGCTCTCGGAGGCCGAGACGGTGACGACCGGCGACCTGCGCGACGCCGACGCCGTCGACCGGCTGCTCGAAGGCACCGAGGTCCTGGTCCACATGGCCGGCACCAGCGTCGAGAAGCCTCTGCCGGAGGTGATCGAGAACAACCTCGTCGCGCTGCACGCGATCTATGAAGGGGCGCGGCGCCACGCCTTGCGCCGGGTGGTGTTCGCCAGTTCCAACCACGCCTTCGGGATGCACTCGGTGGAGTCGCGCCTCGATCCCGACGCGCCGTTCCGGCCCGACGGCGCCTACGGCCTGAGCAAGGCCTGGGGCGAGCTGATGGGCCGGATGTACTGGGACCGCCACGGCATCGAGGGGGTGGCGCTGCGCATCGGCAGCGCCCTGCCGCGGCCGACGGAGTTCCGCCACCTCTCGACCTGGCTCGGCCACGACGACCTCGCCCAGCTCGTCCTGCGCAGCATCGCGGCGCCGGTGCCCGGCTACGTCGCGGTCTGGGGCGCCTCGGACAACCCGCGCAGCTACTGGAACAACGCGGACGCCGCCGCGGCGATCGGCTACCGCCCGACCCAATCGGCGGAGGACTGGGCCGAGGAGATCCTAGCGCAGGAGAACCCCCTCGACCCGATCGCCCGCACCCTCCAGGGCGGCAGCTTCACGACGATGGACTACACGCCGCAGGCCGGGCGGCCGAAGCGAGGCACTTAGAGCATTTTCCGACGAAGTGGAAACCGGTTCGTCGCAAAAAATGCGCCAAAACAAAGACTTAGAGAGCTTCGCGATTGCAACGCGATCGTGAGGTGCTCTGGCGCGCTGCGCTCCCCGCGCGTGAACCCTCCTCTATTGGGGGAGGGGGGACCCGGCGCCTGCAGGGGCCGCGCGAGCGAAACGCCGATCGAGGCCTGTCGCAGCTCACGGGGCGCCGAGATCCCGCGCCGCGGTGGAGGGTGTCCGCGCGGCGGCGTGAGGGCGCGGCCGGGCGGCGGTCGAGCAGGTTGTCCCGGAGACGGCAGCCGTCCCCGGGGCGAGGCCGCTCCCGTCAGGCCGTGGCCGAGAAGACGTCCGGCAGCGAGGGCAGCCGCTGGCGCAGGCGCAGGAGCGCGATGGTCTCGATCTCCTGCAGCGCCCGGGCCCGCTCGTCGTCGGCGGAGTTGTCGAGGCGCTCTTCCAGCTGGGCCAGGATCTCGTCCGGGCTCCTGCCCCGCACCGCCATGATGAAGGGGAAGCCGTGGCGGCTGCGGTAGCGCTCGTTGAGATCGAGGAAGCGGGCGCGGCCCTCGGCGTCGAGGGCGTCGAGGCCGGCCGAGGCCTGCTCGGCGCGTGATTCCGGCGCGAGATCGGCCGCCGCCACCCGGCCGGCGAGGTCGGGATGGGCGTGGATCAGGGCGAGCTGCCGGGCCGGCTCGGCCGCCCGCATCACCGCGACCATCGCGGCGTGCAGCCCGTCGGCCGAATCCTGCATCCCCGAGAGCCCGGCGGCATGCGCCCCGTCCGCCACCCAGGGGGAGTGCTCGAACACGTCGCCGAAGCTCTCGACGAACAGGGCGCGGCCCATCCGGCTCGGGGTCAGGCCGGCGGGCGGATGGGTCTTGGTCCAGTGCCGGGCGATGTCGATGCGGCGGGTCACCCACACGTCGTCGTGCGCCGCGACGTGGTCGAGGAAGCGCGCGAGCGCCGCGATGCGGCCCGGCCGGCCGACGAGGCGGCAATGCAGGCCGATCGAGAGCATCCGGGGCGTCTCGGCGCCCTCGGCGTAGAGCACGTCGAAGGAGTCGCGCAGGTAGGCGAAGAACTGGTCGCCGGCGTTGAAGCCCTGCGGGGTGGCGAACCGCATATCGTTGGCGTCCAGCGTGTAGGGCACCACGAGCTGGGGCGCGCGCGGGCCCTCGACCCAGTAGGGCAGGTCGTCGGCGTAGGAATCCGCCGAGTAGAGGAAGCCGCCTTCCTCCATCACCAGCCGCAGCGTGTTCTCCGAGGTCCGGCCCGTGTACCAGCCGAGCGGGCGCTCGCCCGTCGCCTCGGTGTGGATGCGGATCGCCTCGTTCATGTGGGCCTTCTCCTCCTCGTAGGAGAAGTCGCGGTAGTCGATCCACTTGAGGCCGTGGCAGGCGATCTCCCAGCCGGCCTCGCGCATCGCCGCCACCGCGTCCGGGTTGCGCTGGAGCGCGGTGGCGACGCCGTAGACCGTCACCGGCAGGGCGCGCTCGGTGAAGAGCCTGTGCAGGCGCCAGAACCCGACCCGCGAGCCGTACTCGTAGATCGATTCCATGCTCATGTGGCGCTGGCCCGGCCAGGCCTGGGCGCCGACGATCTCCGACAGGAACGCCTCGGACGCCCGGTCGCCGTGCAGCAGGCAGTTCTCGCCGCCCTCCTCGTAGTTGATGACGAACTGCACCGCGATGCGGGCCCCGTCCGGCCATTGCGCGTGCGGCGGGGTGCGGCCGTAGCCGACGAGGTCGCGGGGGTAGGGGGAGTCGGTCATGGGTTCTGCGTCCGGTGGAGGCCGACGCCGCCCCAAGCGGTGCCGGGCCCGGCGTGGGATCTCCTTTCCCGCCGGGTAGCGGCTTCACACGTTGCCTTTGAAGGCCAACCCCTTGTTGATGCGCGCGCTTTCCCCTCCCCCTTGTGGGGAGGGGGCAGGGGTGGGGGTGGTGCCGCGTTCAGCGCGAGGCCTCTCCGGCACCACCCCCACCCCCATGCCCCTCCCCACAAGGGGGAGGGGAGGCGCGCTACCTTCAAAAGGAGAGCACTCGGACGATGTGTGAATACGCTGGCCCACTCGGGAAAGGGGACCCGCGTCCGACCCGGCACCCGGAGGAGCGGGACGGCTTGAGGGCAATCGTGCCGTAACCTTAGCCTTGCGGCAGCCCGGGCGCAAAACCGGGACGGACCGTCACCCCGCCAGCGCCGCCAGCACCGGATCGACCCGGGCGAAGTGGTCGGCCCAGGTCGGCGCCCGGTAGCCCGAAAGGCGTCCCGCCATCTCGCCCCGGAGCCCCGAGCCGGGCGCGGCCAGGTCCTCCACGGCCCGCATCCAGCCCAGGCCGTCGAGGGGATGCAGGAATTCCGCGAACTCCGCCGCGATCTCGCGATGGACCGGGATGTCGGAGGCCACGACCGGCAGGCCGGCGGCGGCGGCCTCCAGCACCGGCAGGCCGTAGCCCTCGGCGAAGGAGGGCATCAGCAGCGCGGTGGCGTGGCCCATCAGCCGGACCAGCCCGGCGGTCGAGAGGCCCGAGGCCTCGGTGACGTGGGCGCGCACCGCCGGGCAGCGCTCGAGGAGGTCGATGACGTTCTCGCTCTCCCAGCCCCGGCGCCCGACGACGACGAGACGCGGCGTCGCCGCTCCGTGGCGCGCGGCGAGCTCGCGCCAGGCCGACAGCAGGGTGATCAGGTTCTTCCTCGGCTCGATCGTGCCGCAGACCAGGAAGAACGGCCGTGCCGGGGGCGGCGAGGGGGCGGCCTGGAACGCCGCCTCGATCCCGAGCGGGCCGACGGTGACAGGCGGCGGCCGCCGCCCGAGCCCCGCGACATGGGCCGAGAACCGCCGGCCCACGTCGGCCGAGTTCACCACGACGGCCTGGGCGTGGCGGGCCACCGTCTCCATCCGCACCCGGTGCCGGTCGGCCTCGCCGTCGCGCCCGTACTCGGGATACTCGATCGGGATCAGGTCGTGGACGAAGAAGACCGGTCGCACGTCCGGCCGGTCGTAGAGCCAGTCGAACCGCGCGGGCTTGTCGAGGCGCAGGTGCGAGGTGTGGAGGTAGAGCGCGTTCAGCGGCAGCGCCTCGGGTCCGGGCGCCCGCAAGGCCGTGAGCCAGGCCTGCAGCTGCCGCTTGCGCCGGTCCCGCGCGCCCTCGGGTGCCGCCGCGCCGGTGCCCGCCCCCGGAACCGGCAGCCCGAGCCGGGCGGCGAGGTCGCGGTAGACCGGGTCGTCGCCGGCCGTCACGTCCTCGGTCCAGGAGGCGGTCGCGCCCTCGACGAGGGCGGTCATCCGCGCCCGGTCGAGGACCTTCGGGCCGAGCGGCGTCGAGACGAGGCCGAAGCGCGGTCCGGCCTGCCCCAGGAGGTGCCGGGCATAGGCGAGGTCGACCCGGTCGATGCCGGTCGGGCTCGCATGGCGCAGGCGGGTGACGAGACGGGTGAGGTCGAAGGCGACGGGATGCGGGCGCATGCGGTCCTGAGGCGGCTCGGCGAAGGTGACGCGGTTGCCCGCGTTCCTATACCTGCGGCGCGGACCCGCCGAATCCACCTTGTGCGGCAGCGCACAAGACGCGCCCCGACGCGTGGATGGTTGCCCTTGCAACCCTGAGCGATGATGATTTATCGCATTCGTCAGCCTCCGGCGCGTCGCGGTGACAAGAGCCGGACGCGGCGGCTATGATCGTGGGTCGGCGGCGTGCCGACGTTCGGGTGAGACCATGGCGATCGTCGATCTGGATCGGGAAGCGGTGAAGAACGGCCTGGCGGACGGCTCCGTCCTGCTCATCGACGTGCGCGAGCCCAACGAGTTCGCCTCGGGCCACATCCCGGGCTCGGTGTCGTTCCCGCTCTCGGATTTCGACCTCGAGCGCCTGCAGGCCTTGATCGCCGCGGACGGCCGCCGGCCGGTCCTGTCCTGCGCCGCGGGCGTGCGCTCGGCGCGGGCGCTGCACTACCTTCAGAGCGAGGGCATCCCCCTCTCGGAGCACTACGTCGGCGGGTTCAAGGACTGGGCCAATGCCGGCGAGACCGTGGAATAGCCGATCCATGGAATAGCCGATTCATCCGCTCCTCGCAGGCATTGCCCGCGAGGGCGGCCGAGACGTTCACGGCCCCGGGAGGGCCGCGCCGGTGCCGGCGCGGTTCCCGTGACGGCCAAGCCCCTCGACGCGGATGCGCTCCGGCCCATCTTCCTGCGCGTCCGGCGGGGCCGCATGCACAAGACGAACGGGAGAACGAGTATGCGCAGGCTGAGGCTGGCGGCGGTGATCCCGGCGCTGCTGCTGCTGGCCGGGGTGCCGGCGCGGGCCCAGGCTCCGGGCGGTCCGCCCCCCACGGTCACGGTCGCCAAGCCCGTGGTCAAGGAGGTGGTGGAGCACGACGACTTCACCGGCCGCTTCAACGCCATCGAGTACGTCGAGGTGCGGGCCCGGGTCACCGGCTACCTGCAGAAGATCCACTTCCAGGACGGCGCCGTGGTGAAGAAGGGCGACCTGCTCTTCACCATCGACCGTCGGCCCTACAAGGCCGCCCTCGACCAGGCGACCGCGGCCCTCGACTCGGCCAAGGCGCGGCTGAACTTCAGCCAGACCGACCTCGAGCGCGCCCAGACGCTGAGCCGGTCGGGCAACATCTCCGAGCAGGTCACCGACCAGCGCCGGCAGAACTCCCAGACCGCCCAGGCCGACGTCGACAACGCCACCGCGGCCCTGCGCCAGGCCCAGCTCAACTACGACTTCACCGAGGTGCGCTCGCCGATCGACGGGCGGATCTCGCAGCGCAACGTCACCGAGGGCAACATCGTCATCACCGACCAGACGATGCTGACCACGATCGTCTCGCTCGATCCGATCTACTTCTCGTTCACGGTCGACGAGCGCTCGTTCCTGGCCTACCAGGGCACGCTCAAGATCGGCATGGGGGCGACCCAGAACGAGCACACGGTGCCGATCCTGGTGGCGCTCACCGGCGAGGCCAAGCCCACCCGCAAGGGCGTGCTCAACTTCGTCGACAACCGGGTCGACGAGGCCACCGGCACGGTGCTCCTGCGCGCCACCGTCGAGAATCCCGACCGCTTCATCAAGCCGGGCCTGTTCGGCATCGTCAGCATGCCGGCCTCGAAGCCCTATCGCGGCGTACTGATCCCCGACGAGGCGATCGGCGCCAACCAGGACAAGCGCCTCGTCTACGTGGTCGGCGAGGACAACGTGGTCCAGCCCCGCAACATCCGCCCCGGACCCAAGATCGACGGCTACCGGGTGGTGCGCGACGGGCTCAAGGGCGACGAGACCATCGTGATCGTCGGCCTGACCCGGGTGCGCCCGGGCGCCAAGATCACGCCCGAGCGCAAGGACCTGCCGCCGGTCCGCGAATAGCCAGCCGCGCCGCCCGCCCCGGGCGGCGCGCCCGTCAGGATGCCACGGCCCCCGCCCGCGCGGGGGCGCCACGCCCGACTAGCCGAAGGGCGCGAGAGGCCCACCGATGCGTTTTGCCCACTTCTTCGTCGACCGGCCGATCTTCGCCTCGGTGACCTCGATCGTCATCCTGATCATCGGCTACGTTTCGTACATCTCGCTGCCGGTCTCGCAATATCCCGAGATCGTGCCGCCGACCGTCGTCGTGCGCGCCTCCTACCCGGGCGCCAACGCCGAGACGGTGGCGGCCACCATCGCGACGCCGATCGAGCAGGAGATCAACGGCGTCGACAACATGCTGTACATGTCGTCGCTGTCGACCAACGACGGCAACATGCAGCTGACCGTCACCTTCGCGCTCGGCACCAACCTCGACATCGCCAACGTGCTGGTCCAGAATCGGCTCTCGGTCGCCCAGCCGCGCCTGCCCGGCGACGTGCGCAACCTCGGCGTCACGGTCCGCAAATCCTCGCCCGACCTGATGATGGTCGTGCACGTGCTCTCGCCCGACGGCACCTTCGACCAGAACTATCTGGCCAACTACATCTATCTTCGCCTGCGCGATCCGCTGCTGCGCCTCAACGGCGTCGGCGACATCACGGTGTTCGGCGGCTCGGAATACGCGCTCAGGCTCTGGCTCGACCCGAACAAGCTCGCCTCCTACCAGCTCTCGACCACCGACGTGATCAACGCGCTGCAGGAGCAGAACGTCCAGGTCGCCTCGGGTGCGCTCGGCGCGCCGCCGGCACCCGCGAGCCAGGCGTTCCAGCTCACGGTCCAGACGCAAGGGCGGTTCCAGGACCCGAGCGAGTTCCGCAAGGTCATCGTCAAGGCGTCCGACGGGCGGCTGGTGCGGGTCTCCGACATCGCCCGGGTCGAACTCGGCCAGAAGGACTACACGACGAAGTCGTTCCTCAACGGCCAGCCGGCGATCGGCATCGGCGTGTTCCAGCGTCCCGGCACCAACGCGCTCGAGGCGGCCGAGCAGGTCCAGGCCTTGATGAAGACGCTGGCCAAGGACTTCCCCCCCGGCCTCGAATTCAAGATCGCCTACAACCCGACCGAGTTCATCGCCGAATCGGTGCACGAGGTCTACAAGACGCTCGGCGAGGCGGTCATCCTCGTCGTCGTCGTCATCCTGATCTTCCTGCAGAGCTGGCGCACCGCGATCATCCCGATCATCGCGATCCCGGTGTCGCTCGTCGGCACCTTCGCGGTGATGGCGCTGCTCGGCTTCTCGCTCAACAACTTGACGCTGTTCGGCCTCGTGCTCGCCATCGGCATCGTCGTCGACGACGCGATCGTGGTGGTGGAGAACGTCGAGCGCAACATGGCCGAGGGGCTCTCCCCCGGCGAGGCCGCCCACAAGACCATGGACGAGGTCGGCGGCGCCGTCGTCGCCATCGCGCTCGTTCTGTCGGCGGTGTTCATCCCGACCGCCTTCATCCCGGGCATCTCGGGCCAGTTCTACCGGCAGTTCGCGCTCACCATCGCGGCCTCGACCATCATCTCGATGTTCAACTCGCTGACGCTGTCGCCGGCGCTCTGCAAGCTGCTGCTGAAGCCCCATTCCGAGCACCACCGGCCGCGGTTCTTCCTCGCCCGGTTCGGGTCGTGGGCGGCCAACACCTTCAACCGCGCCTTCGACGCCACCGCCAACGGCTACGCGGCGGCGATCCGGTTCCTCACCGGGCGGCTGGTGCCGCTGCTCGCCATGCTGCTGCTCTATGCCGGCGTGATCTACGGCGTGCTGCACCTCGTGCGCACCACGCCGACGGGCTTCATCCCGCTCCAGGACCAGGGCTACCTGCTGGTGGTGGTGCAACTGCCGCCGGGCTCGTCGCTCGAGCGCACGACCGCGGTGGTGCAGGAGGTCTCGCGCCGCTCCCTCGACATCGACGGCGTCGGCAACACCGTCGTCATCGCGGGCTTCGACGGCGCGACCTTCACCAACACCACCAACGGCGCGGTGATGTTCCTGCCGCTCAAGCCGTTCAAGGAGCGCCTGGAGAAGGGCCTGACCGCCGGCAAGATCCTCCAGGCCGTGCTCGCCAAGACCGCGCCGATGCAGGAAGCCCGGATCATCGCGATCCCGCCGCCGCCGGTGCGGGGCCTGGGCAATGCCGGCGGCTTCAAGATGCAGGTCCAGAGCCGCGAGGGCTCCGACATCGCCCGGCTACTCCAGGTCTCGGGCGATCTCATCGGCGCGGCCAACCGCGACCCGGCGCTGACCCGCGTCTTCACCACCTTCGGCAACGACACGCCGCAGATCTACCTCGACATCGACCGCACGGTGGCGCGGATGCTGAACGTGCCGCTCGCCAACGTGTTCTCGACGCTCCAAGTCAACCTCGGCGGCGCCTACGTCAACGATTTCAACACCTTCGGCCGCGTCTACCAGGTCCGCGCCCAGGCCGACGCCAAGTACCGGATGGAGAAGTCCGACATCGAGCGGCTGAAGGTCCGCTCCTCCACCGGCGCGCTCGTGCCGATGGGGACGCTCGCCAGCATCCGCGACATCTCGGGCCCCCAGATCGTCCAACGATTCAATCTGTTCTACTCGATTCCCGTGCAGGGCGACGCGAAGCCGGGCATCTCCTCGGGCCAGTCCCTCGACGCGATGGAGAAGCTCGCCCGCCAGACCCTGCCCGACGGCATGAGCTTCGAGTGGACCGACATCGCCTTCCAGGAAAAGGCGGTCGGCAACACGGCGATCTACGTCTTCGCGCTCGGCGTGCTGCTGGTCTTCCTGGTGCTCGCCGCCCAGTACGAATCCTGGGCGCTGCCGCTCTCGATCCTGCTGGTGGTGCCGACCGGCGTGCTCGCGGCCCTGGCGGGCGTGCAGTTCCGGGGCCAGGACAACAACATCCTGACCCAGATCGGCCTCATCGTGCTGATCGGTCTGGCGGCCAAGAACGCGATCCTGATCGTCGAGTTCGCCCACCAGATCGAGGAGAGCGAGCGCCGGGGCCCCGTCGCGGCGGCCGTCGAGGCCTGCCGGCTTCGCCTGCGCCCGATCCTGATGACCGCCTTCGCGTTCATCCTCGGCGTGGTGCCGCTCGCCTTCGCCACCGGCCCGGGCGCCGAGATGCGCCAGGCGCTCGGCACCGCGGTGCTGTTCGGCATGCTGGGTGCCACGATCTTCGGCCTGTTCCTGACCCCGGTCTTCTACGTCGTGATCCGCAACATCCTGATCCGCATCAATCGCTGGCGCGGCGTCGAGGAGCATCCCGGCGAGCCCGAGCCGGCGCGGTGACCGGATCCACGGCCTGACGCGAATCGACGCCCCCGGACGGCACCGTCCGGGGGCGTCGTCGTCTCGGGTGCGGCATCGCCGCCCCCGAACCGCCAGCCCGGCTCCCGCATTGCCGGCCTGATTCGAGGTTCGGGAGGTGCGCGTGGCACGGGTGGCGGTGGTGACGGGCGGTACGGCGGGGATCGGTCTGGCGACCGCCCACGCGTTTGCCAGGGACGGGTGGTCGGTCGGGATCGTCGCCCGCGACGAGGGCCGCCTGCGCGACGCCGAAGCGGCCCTGCGCCGGCACGGCGGCGCGGTCCTGGCGATCTCCGCCGACGTCGCCGACGTGGAGGCGGTGAACGATGCCGCCGACCGGTTCGAGGCCGAGCTCGGGCCGATCGACACCTGGGTCAACAACGCGATGTCGTCGATCGTCGCGCCCGCCCCCGAGATCGCGCCCGAGGAATGGCGGCGGGTGACCGAGACCACCTATCTCAGCCAGGTCTGGGGCACGCTCGCCGCGCTGCGGCACATGCGCGGGCGCAACCGCGGCACCATCGTGCAGGTCAGCTCGGGCCTGGGGCTTCGCGCGATGCCTCTGCAGGTGCCCTACTGCGCCGCCAAGCACGCGGTGACCGGCTTCACCGACGGCCTGCGCTCCGAGTTCCTGCACGAGGGCGTCGAGATCAACCTGACGGTCGTCTACCTGCCGGCGGTGAACACGCCGCAATTCGGCTGGGCCCGCACCCGCACGGGTGCCGAGCAGGACATCCCGGCCCCGGTCTTCGACCCGCGGCTCTGCGCCGACGCGATCCGGTTCGCGGCCGACCATCGCCGCCGCGACATCTATGTCGGCCGCTCGACCATGCAGATGGGCCTGATGCAGGTTGTCTCGCCGGCGCTCTCGGACCGGTTCATGGCGCGCGGCTGGGACGCACAGATCGGCGAGGCGGCCCCGGACAAGCCCGGCAACCTGTTCGCGCCGGCGCCCGGTCCGGCCGCGATCGACGGGAAATTCGCCGACAAGACCACGCCGACCCGCAGCGAGTTCGTCACCGACCGCCAGCGCGACGTCCTCGTCGCCGGTCTCGCGGCGCTCGCCGTCGGGGGCGTGGCGGCCCTCGCCCTCGGGGCCGGGGCGGCGCGCCGCCTCGGGCGCCGTCGTCGCCGGCTCCTGCCGCGGGTGTTCTGACGCGGCGCCCCCGCGTCGACGGTCCGGCGCGCTCGCCCTATCTCCGGCGGCATCCTCCCGCTTCGCCCCGATAGGTCTCGCGTGCCCGGTTACCTGCCCTTCGCGGGCGCCCTCAAGCTTCCCAGCTTCGTCTGCGACAATTGCGGCTTCTGGCAGCGCCACTTCGCGGCGCCGCCGAGCTGCCCGCTATGCCTCGACGCCCGCCACGTCGTGCCCCAGGACGGCTGGCGCTTCCGCGACGTGGCGGAGGCGCAAGGATCGTTCCCGTGCCACTGGGAGGAGGTCGAGGCCGGCGTGTGGAAGTTCTGGAACGAGCCGGTTACCGGCATCGGGCCGAGCGCCTACCTGATCGTCACGCCGGACGGCAACATGGGCTTCGAGGGCTGCCCGGTCTTCAGCGAGGCGGCGCTCGACCACATCGAATCCCTCGGGGGCATGACAATGCTGTCGGCCTCGCACCCGCACAGCTACGGCGCGCTGCCCCAGCTTCAGGACCGCTTCGACCCCGAGCTCTGCCTGCCCGCCGCCGACTTTACCTGGAGCGCGGCGCTCCAGGTGTCCTGGCCGTACGACGACGTATTGGAGCCGCTGCCGGGCCTGACCCTGCATCGCACCGCCGGCCATTTCGACGGCCACGCCGTGCTGCACGACCGCGCCCGCGGCATCGTGTTCTGCGGCGACGCGCTGAAGTTCGAGCTGAACCCGGACAACCCGCGCGAGGCCCTGACCATCTCGGCCCACAAGGCATTCGTGCGCGGCGTGCCGCTCACCCACGCGGAACTCACGCGCTACCGCGACGTCTTCGCGGCGCTCGACTTTCACCAGACCTGGACGCCCTTCGAGCAGGCGGCGAATGTCGGGCGGGCGGAGGTGCTCGCCCTGATCGACGCGATGCTGGCCGGGCGGCCGCACGCCTACCCGGTGCCGGTCTCCGACCTGCGCTGACGGCCAGTCAGAGCCCGAACTGCGCCCCGGTATCCCCCGGGGTGACCAGGCTGCGGGCGCGGCTGCGCGACGGCAGGAAGGGAAGGGCGGCGCAGGTCGCGCCGACGCTGTCGCACAGCCGCTCGACCGCCCGCACGATGTCCGGCGGGCCGGCGACGTGGACCGTGTCGCTGCCGCGCAGGGTCGGCAGGTGGGCGGTCACGGGCCCGTGGCGCACGTCGGCCTGGCCGCGGCGGTCGCGGCTCGCGGCGAGCGTGATCTGCTGCACGCCGGTGGCGCGCAGCCAGTCGAGGCCGGGACGCATGTAGAGGTCGTCGGCATCCGCCGCGCCGGCCACCACCACCATCTCGCGGGCGATCTCGCGGTGGCGCGCCGCCCGGGCGATCGCCCAGATCGGCGCGAAGCCGGTCTCGGCCGAAACCAGGATCAGGCGGCCGGGCCCGGGACGGTACGGGATGCCGCCGGCCGGTCCCTTGATGCGCACGACGTGGCCGGGCTGCACCGCCCCGCCGAGGGCGGGACCGAGCGCGCCGGCGTCGCGGCGCAGGTGGAAGACGAGCTCGTTGAGCTCGGTGTTGCCGTCGATGCGCTGGGTCGGGCAGTAGGGCCGCGCCGGCACCCCCGCGAAGGCGACCTCGACCGCCTGGCCGGGCGCCACGTCGAGATCGCGCGAGACGGTGACCACCACCTCGACCACCGCGCCCGAGAGCGGGGTGACGGACAGCAGCGTGCCGGCGCGCTTCACCGTGCGCAGCACCGCGAGCGGCGAGGGGGCGGGGCCGGGCCGGGTGGCGGCGCCGTCGCCGAGGCGAGGCCTGGCGCGGCTGGTGTTGCGCAGGCGCGGTAGGGCGTCCGGAAGCTGCGCGTCCTGGATCACCCCGTCGCGGCCGGCCGCCACGTTCCGGGGCAAGGCGGCATCGAGGGGCGTGTCGCCGGTCGCCACACGGACGGGCTTGCCGTTGACGACGAGCGAGCAGCGGGGGCTCATGGCCGTCTCCGTGCGACTGCGGGGTCCCGCGATCTCGGGTCGATGAGGGGGGCGCCTCACCGGGAGGCGAACAGCAGGCGCTCGACCAGGGAGGCCCAGCGGTCGCGGTCGGCCCGCAGGTCGTCCTGGATCGTGTCGTCCTGGGCCTGCTGGGTGGTGAGCGCCGCGACCTGCGCCCGCAGCTCGGCGGCCGCCTCGCGCTCGGAGCGGATCACCGCCTTCATCACCTGGTTCTCGGCCTCGAGCTGGGCGACCAGCTCGTCGAGGTCTTCCTCGGGCGCCTCGTCGGGCTCGGGCAGCCGGTAGGGCCGGGGGCCGAGCCAGCCCGGCGGGAGCAGCAGGCGCCGCACCAGATCGAAATCCGGGCTGCCCCGCTCCTGGCCCGCGATGTTCAACGCCGCCTCGCCCATCGCCGACACTCCGCCCCTCGTCCCAGCCGTCCGGACCGCGCCCCGATGGACGCGCCGTTGCCGATCACGGCTCGGCAAACCATGCCGGCAACATGGTTAAGGAGCCTTTAATCCCATGCGTCGCATCCGCCCGATTGACCGGGCCCGGCCTCCGACACACTCTCGCCGCGGATCACGGGGACGGGCACCGATTCGCCCGGCTCCGAACCGACGGAGATCGCGATGCTGGACGGACGACGGGTGCTGATCGTCGAGGACGAGGCGCTGGTCGCCCTGGAGCTGACCGAGATCGTGACCGGCGCGAACGCCCACGCCGTCGGCCCGGCCCGCACCAACCGCGAGGCCCTGGCGCTGATCGACCTCGAGGCGATCGACGTCGCGATCCTCGATCTCAACCTCGCCGACGGCGAGGCTACGCCCACCGCCGAGGGCCTGATCGCCAAGGGCATCCCGGTCCTGATCTGCACCGGCGGCGTGCTGCCGCGCGCGATGCGGCTCCTGTGGCCGGACCTGCCGATGCTGAGAAAACCCCTGAACCCTGAGCGCCTGGTCGAGGCCCTGGGCGCGCTGTGCGGGGAGCTCACCGGGGGCGAGCGGGTCTAGGTGTCTCTCACAAAACTCCCGATCACCGCCTCGGCTTGCTGTGGCAGCGACATTGCGGCGGGAGTTTTGTGAGGTGCACTAAGGGGGAGGGCCGGGGCGGTACCGGGCGATCGGCGTGACGATCGACCCGGACGACGGGATCCAGGGCACGCCGGGTTACGGCGCGTCGAGGCCGTGCCCCCCTGTCCGCCCCACCGATCCACGTCGGCCGGACCCGGGCAAACAATAAGTCTTTTTTGGAAATTGGGCCAGTCAGCGCACAGGCCCGAACTGCGACGGCCTTGGGGACTGATCTGTATTCATGGGGACCGCCCTGGACTGGCGGTTGGCGGAGAGAGAGGGATTCGAACCCTCGATACGGTTGCCCGTATACACGCGTTCCAGGCGTGCGCCTTCAACCACTCGGCCACCTCTCCGGGCCAGATCTGCGGGGCGCTGGGCGCCCGTGCAGGTCGGGTGCCGTCCTCTAGCGGGGCTGGGGCCGCGGCGCAAGCGCGAGATCGTCGGGGCGGCGAATTCCTGTCGGGCCGGGGAGGGGAAGATCGGACGCCGGACGAAGGGCCGCTGCAACCTGTGCAGGGTATCGGCCGTTTCGATCAACGGCCGGCGCGTCCGCGGCGGCCGGCCGAATCGGCCGAGCGACACCAGGAGACAGCCCCCGGACCCCGCGCCCATCCCGGGCGGGCGTCCGGATCGGGCCCGACCGGCAAGGACAGGCGACGTGAGAACGGGCGACATGGGAAACGACACCGTGACTGCCAAGGACGAGCGGCCGGTGGTCCTGGTCGTGGAGGACGAGGCGCTGACGATCATGGATCTCAGCGACGTCCTGGACGCGGCCGGCTACGAGGCGCTGCAATCGGCCTCGGCCGAGCGGGCCCTCGGCCTCCTGACCGCGCGAACCGACATCGTCGCGCTGATCACCGACGTGGAACTGTCCGGCAAGACCGACGGCTTCGACCTCGCCCGCGCGGCCGAGCAGATGCGGCCCGACCTGCCGATCGTCGTCGTCTCGGGGCGCAGCAAGCCGGATCCGGAGCGGATGCCGTCCCATGCCCGCTTCGTCGCCCGGCCCTGCCGCGGCGACGACATCCTCGACGTCCTCAGGACCCTGATGAAGCCCTGAGCGGGCCGCGTCAGGTCGGGGCGACGGCCGGGCCAGGCTGCGGCGGCTCGGCCAGCCAGACCTCGACCGGGGCGCAGGCCGACCCGAAATCGAGGATCAGGTTGCGCAGCCGACGCGCCGGATGGCCCGCCTCGGCGGGCATGTCGACGGTCTCGCCCACGGCCCGCAGGACGCCCTCGATTTTGCATCGACCCAGGGTCAGGCTGACGGGCGTCCCGCTGCAGGTGTCCACGCTTCCTCTCCTCTCACTGTCAACTGGATAACGCAGAGCGGGAGGGCGCGGTCCATCCTCAAGTCGATCACGGTTACGGCTTGGTCACCGGCGTGCACGACTCGCGTGGGCGCACTTCTTGGTTGAATCGCTCCCCGCGTCAGGCGCCGCCGGCCTTGAGGGCGCGCAGGCGCCGAGCCCCCGTCTCGGCCGGGCTGCCGGGCGGGGAGAGGCGGCGCTCGATCGCCTCGAACTGGCGGCCCTGGGCTTTCAGGAGAAGGCGCAGGGCCGCGATGCTGGCCTGGAGATCCCGGGCATCCTCGAGCGGGTCGAGGGTCGGCGAAGCGGTCGTCGCGTGAGTCGGCATGGCCGCCATCACGGGCGGACAGGCTTAACGGTTGGTTAAAAAACCCCGCCGCGCGGTGGCGCGGCAGGGCTCCGTTATGAAAATATTCCGCCATCGCCCGGAGGGGCCGGGACGGCGGGGCTCAGCTCCCGGCGCGCTCGCGCAGGGCCGGGATGAACAGATCCTGCCAGGTGGCGGGCTTGGTCTTCATGATGCCGGCCCGGTTCATGAAGGTGACGAACTCCATGATGCCGTGCGGGGTCGCCGAGAACTTGCTGTCGGGATCCTCCAGGATCTGGGCGACCTCCTGGGGCGACACCTTCACCTTCGAGGCACGGGCGAAGATCTCGGCGGTCTCGGCCTTGTTGGTGGTGATGAAGTCGCAGGCCTCGTCGAGGGCGGCCAGGAAGGCCAGGGTCGTCTTCGGGTTCGCCTCGGTGAAGCGTTTGAGCGCGAACACCACGTCGAGGGTGATGTTGCCGAAGATCTGCGACGCCTTGAGGATCGTGCGCACCTTCGGGTCGGCCCGCTCGACGTTGGTGAAGGGCGGCGAGGCGAAGTGGCCGACGATCTCGGTCCGGCCGGACAGCAGTGCGGCGACCGCCTCGGGGTGGGGCAGGCCGACGGTGCTCGAATCGAGCTTGGTGTAGTTCTCGGGCCCGAACTGCTTGGCCACCGCCATCTGCAGCACCACCGCGGCGAGCGAGGTCTTGATGCCGGGGATCGCGATCTTGTCCTTCGGGGTGAAGTCGGCGAGCGACTTGATCTCCGGCTTGTTGACGTTGAGATCGAGGGCGGTGGCCGACATGCCCGAGACGCCGATCACCTCGGTCTTCGGGCTGCCGCGGCCCTTCGACCACAGCGCCAGGAAGCCCGGCGCGCCGGTGCCGGCGATGTCGAGCGAGCCGGCGATCATCGCGTCGTTGATGACGTTGCCGCCATCCAGCGTCAGCCAGGTCACCTTGACGTCGCCGAGCCCCGCCTTGGCGGCCTGGGACTCGAGGAACTTCTTCTCCTGCATCACGAAGAGCGGCAGGTAGAGGACGCCGTAGCCCTTCGAGATGCGGATCTCCGACACCTCGGCGCGGAGCGGGCCGAGGCCCATCGTGAGCGCCAGGGCGGCGCCGGCGGCGAGGCCGAGGAGCTTGCGTGCGAACATGGGATCCTCCCGTTTTCGTCGTTCTTGCCGTGGTTCTTGCGGGTCGTCTTTGCCCCCCGGACCGCGCCGGGTCCAGGGGGCATGGGCGCGGGAGCATTTTCCGACGGACCGGATGCCGGTTCGTCTTGGAAATTGCGATGAAACAAAGACTTAGAGAGCTTCGCGATTACAAGGCGATCGTGAAGCGCTCTAGTGCTGCATGCCCCAGCGGCGGATTGTCTTCTTCTCGATGTTGGCGAAGATCACGTTCTCGACGAACAGGCCGATCATGATGACGGTGAACAGGCCGGCGAAGACGTTGGTGGTCTCGAGCGCGTTGCGGTTCTCGAAGATGTACCAGCCGAGCCCGCCCGAACCCGAGGAGACGCCGAAGACCAGCTCCGCGGCGATCAGCGTGCGCCAGGCGAAGGCCCAGCCGACCTTGAGGCCGGTGAGGATCGACGGGAAGGCCGCCGGGATCAGGATCGCCCGCACCAGGGACAGGTTGCGCAGGCCGTAGTTCAGCCCGACCATCCGCAGCGTGTTCGAGACCGAGCGGAAGCCCGCATGGGTGTTGAGCGCGATCGCCCACAGCACCGAGTGAACGAGAACGAAGACCACGCTGCCCTGGCCGAGGCCGAACCAGATCAGCGCCAGCGGCAGGAGGGCGATCGCCGGCAGCGGGTTGAACATCGCGGTCAGCGTTTCGAGCAGGTCGGTGCCGATCCGCGAGCCGATGGCCAGCGTGGTGAGCAGGGCGGCCAGCACGATGCCGATGCCGTAGCCGATGGCGAGCGTCTGGAGCGAGACCAGCGCCTTGGTCGGGATCTCGCCGCTCAGGATCGCGGCGGCGAAGGCCTCGACGGTGGCCGAGAAGGTCGGGAACAGCAGCGGGTTGTCGAGCCAGCGGCCGTAGGCCTCCCAGATCACCGCCAGGACCGCCAGGACGGCGGCCTTGCGCAGCCAGCTCTGGCGGTAGGCGAGCTCGGCGAAGGACAGGCGCTGCTCGACGCTGATGGCGCCCGAGGCGGAGGTCTCGCGCACGATCTCGGGCCGCTGCGTCAACAGAGGCGAGGCGAGGGGCGGCGAGGCGAGGGACGGTGAGGAAAGCGGGGCCAGGGTGGCGGTCACGGCGTGTCTCCCGGATCGTGTGATTGTCAGGCGAACAGCATGTCGTTGATGCGGGTCTCGAGGGCGCCCTGCGCGGCGGTGCCGAGCTCCGAGGCCGGCAGGCTGTTGAGCTCGGCCTTGACCTGGCCCGGATGGGGCGATAGCAGCAGGATGCGGGTGCCGACCTTGATCGCCTCCTCGATCGAGTGGGTGACGAACAGCACCGTGAAACGGGTGTCGTCCCACAGGCGCAGGAGCTCGTCCTGCATCTTGCGCCGGGTCAGCGCGTCGAGGGCCGCGAAGGGCTCGTCCATCAGCAGGATGTCGGGCTCCATCGCCATGCCGCGGGCGATGGCCACGCGCTGCTTCATGCCGCCCGACAGCATGTGGGGGAAGGAATCGGCGAACTTCGCCAGGCCGACCTTCTCGATGTAGGACATCGCCCGGTCCATGGCCTCCGTGCCGGTGGCGCGGCCGCTGGCGGTCAGCGCGAAGGCGACGTTCTGCTTGACCGTCTTCCACGGCAGGAGCTGGTCGAATTCCTGGAAGACCATCATCCGGTCGGGGCCGGGTTCGGTGACCTTGCGGCCCTTGAGCTTGATCTCGCCCTCGACCGGGGTCATGTAGCCGCCGATCGCCTTGAGCAGCGTGGACTTGCCGCAGCCCGACGGCCCGAGAAGGATGTAGCGGTCGCCCGGCATCACCTCGAAATCGACCCGGTAGGTCGCGGTGACCAGATGATCGGTCGTCTTGTACTGGAGCGTGACGCCCTCGACCTGGAGCAGCGGCTCGGGAATGATGGTCGGACGTGCGTTCATGGCGGTGCCTCCCCGGATCTTCGTCGCTTGGCCCGGCTTCCTCGCGGCATGCGCTTGGCCGGGCGTTGGAGCGTGGGGTAGGGTCCGAACCTGTCGCCGACCTGACGGATATCTCCACCGGCCCGACGAAGAGGAACTTTTGTGCGCATCCTGCTCGTCGAGGACACGCGGGACGTCGGCGAGGCCATCGCGGTGCGCCTGCGCGGGCTCGGCCACGCGGTCGACTGGGAGGTGGACGGGGAGGCCGGCGACGCGCTGCTCGCGGTCCAGGCCTACGACCTCGTGATCCTCGACGTGAACCTGCCGGGGCTCGACGGCTTCTCGATCCTCAAGCGGCTGCGGGCGCGCCGCGGGCCGGTGCCGGTGCTCGTCCTCACGGCCCGTTCGGAGGTCGACGACCGGGTGGGCGCCCTCGATCTCGGTGCCGACGACTACCTGGTGAAGCCGTTCGACTTCCGCGAACTGGAAGCCCGGGTCCGTGCCCTCCTGCGCCGCAACAGCGGGCACGCCGACAACGCGCTCGTCCTCGGCAACCTGCGCCTCGACCGGGAGGCCCGCGGCGCCAGCGTGGCGGGCGAGGCCCTCGACCTGACGCGGCGCGAATGGACCCTGATCGAGATCCTGGCGGCGCGGCCGGGGCGGATCTTCCCCAAGGGCGAATTGCTGGAGCGGGTCTTCGCCCTCGAGGAGGAATCGAGCGAGAACGCCGTCGAGCAGATCGTGGCGCGGCTGCGCCGCAAGCTCGTCGCCGCCGGGGCCCAGGCGGAGATCCGCACCCTGCGGGGGCTCGGCTACCAGGTCGTCGGCCCGGAGGCATGATCCTGCGCGGCTCCTCGCTGTTTGCCCGCCTCGTCGCGGTGCTGGCCCTGGTGCTCGCGGTCGGCGCCGGGCTGCTCCTCGCCGCTGCCTGGGCCTCGGCGCGGCTCGCCGCCGACGAGGCCTACGACCGGCTCCTCGTCGGAGCGGCGCTCCAGATCGCCGAGACCATCGCCAGCGACGGGCGCGAGATCTCGGTCGATCCGCCGTTCTCGGCCTTCGAGACCCTCGGCCTCAGCCCCCGCGACCGGATCTTCTACAAGGTGGTCGATCCCGCCGACGGCCTGCTCACCGGTGACGCCGACCTCGCGGTGCCGGTGGACCGGGCCCGCCTCGCGGCGGGACCCGTGCTGCTCGACGCCGAGCATCGCGGCCAGGCGGTGCGGGCGGTGGTGGCCGGGCGCTACGTGCCGGACGCCGCGAAGGCGGGCTTCGCCGCCGTGGTGGTGGCCCAGACCCGCGAGGCGCGGAGCGGGCTCGCCCGGGCGCTCACCGTCAAGGCGAGCCTGATGGTGCTGGCGATGAGCGCGCTGGCCCTCGGCGCCGTCGCGGTGGCGGTGCGCGCGGCCCTGCGGCCGCTGCGTGCCATCGAAGGCGTGCTGGCGGCCCGCGGGCCCAACGAACTCCAGCCGCTGGGCCTCGCCGCCCCACGGGAGATCCATCTGCTCGTCGCCTCGATCGACCACTTCATGGGCCGGCTGTCGGGCCATGTCGCGGTGATGAAGCGCTTCATCGCGGATGCGGCGCACCAGATCCGCACGCCGCTGACCGCGCTCTCCGCCCAGCTCGACCTCCTGTCGCGCGAGACCGACGAGGGGCGCCGGCGCGACCAGCTCGCCCGCATCCGCGCGCGTACCGCCGAGCTCGGCCACCTCACCAACCAGCTCCTCAACCACGCCATGGTGATCCACCGCGCCCGCTCCGTCGCCTTCGACCCGGTCGACGTGGCGGGGCTTGCCCGCCGCACCCTGATCGAGGCGGTGCAGCAGCAGCCCGGCGACCGGGCGGTCGATGTCGGCTACGAGGGCCCCGAGGAGGCGGTGACGATCCCGGGCGACGCGATCGCACTGCGCGAGGCTGTGTCGAACCTGATCCACAATGCCTACAAGCACGGCGCCCGCCGCCGGCTCACCGTCCGGGTCGGGCGCGAGCGCGGCCGGGTGCTGCTGGCGGTGGAGGATGACGGGCCCGGCATCCCGAGAGGGGAATGGGCCCGGGTGCGCGAGCCGTTCCGGGCCGCCGCCGGCGGCGCGGTCGGGTCCGGCCTCGGCCTCTCGATCGCCGCCGAGGTCGCCGCGGCCCATGGCGGCGAGATGCGCTTCGAGATCCACTCCGAGCGGGGCTTCTCCGTGGTCCTGTCCCTGCCCGACGGAGCCGAGGCATGATCGGCCGCCTCGCCCGCGCGGTAGTCCCGCTGCTTGCTCCGCTCTTCGCCCTGCTGGCCGCCGGGACGGCGGGAGCCGAGGAGGTGAGCCGCTTTCCGGCGAGCGAGCACGAGCGCACGGTGCTGACGATCCGCGCCGCGGCGGATGCCGACGCGATGGCGCCGCTGATCCGCGACTACCAGCAGCTCTATCCGGACGTGACCGTGGTCTACCACGAATACGTCACTGCCGACCTGTTCGGCGAGGTGGCGGCGGCCTGCGCCGCGGGCCGGGCGGCGCGCGACTACCCCGCAGACGTGGTGATCTCCTCCTCGGTCGACCACCTGATCAAGCTCGCCAACGACGGCTGCGCCCGGGCCCACCGCTCCTTCGAGACCGCCCGCCAGCCCGACTGGGCGGCCTGGCGCGATGAGGTGTTCGGCTTCACCACCGAGCCGGCGGTGATCGCCTACCGGCCCGACCTCGTGCCGCCAGAGGACGTGCCGCACAGCCGCGTCGCCCTCGTCGACCTGCTGCGGCGCAAGCCCGAGGCCTATGCCGGCAGGATCGGCTCCTACGACATCACCCTGTCGGGCATCGGCTACCTGTTCGCCGCCTACGACGCCCGCGCGGCCGCCACCTACGGCCGCCTCGTCGAGGCCTTCGGCCGGGCGGACCTGCGGGTGCGGTGCTGCACCGGCGACCTGATCGCCGACCTCGAGGCCGGGCGGATCGCGATCGGCTACAACCTGCTCGGCTCCTACGTCTACCGGGCGATGCGGCGCGGCGCCCGGATCGGCCTCGTCGTGCCGCGGGACTACACCCTGGTGCTCAGCCGCGCCGTCCTGGTGCCGGTCACCGCCCGGGCGGTGGGCGACGCCTTCGCGTTCGTGGACTACCTGCTGTCGGCCCGCGGCCAGAAGGTCTCGCGCGAGGAGGCGTTCTTCTTCGACCGCACCGGCCCGCTGCCCGCCGGGGTCGAGGGTCCGCCGAGCCTCGCCACCGCCGGCATCCTGCGGCCGATCACCGTCGGGCCGGTGCTGCTCGCGGTGCAGGACCGGGCCAAGCGCGCCCGCTTCCTCGCCGAGTGGCGCCAGTCGATCGGCGCGGAGGCGCCCCGCGGCGGGCCGCGACGGGAGGAGCCGTGACGTTGCCGGCACCGCCCCGAATCGCGCCTCTTCGCGCCCGGGCCGAATCGGCTTAGCATCGTTGCCCGTGATCCGGCCCCGTCACGAGAGGCCGGACATCGGAGGAAGCATCGGATGCAGGACCCGGTTCGCATCACCGTGCGGCCCGATGGCCGCTACACGCTCTATCGCGGCGAGACGCCGCTGATCTTCGGCCTCAGCCGCGACATGGCGTTCAGCCTCGCCGAGAGCTGCGGCGTCGTCATCGAGCGCGCCTACAGCATCAACTGAGCGGAAGGCTCGACGAGCCGCGGCGCCTCCGGGGCGCCGCCCCTCACGCTTCGTCGCGGGGGCTCAGCGGCGGCCAGACCAGGCCGGCGGCGAGAGAGGCCGCGGAGCCGAAGCCGCAGCCGACGACCTTCACCATGAAGTCGGCGATCCGGCCGTGACGGGTCGGCTCGAGGAGCTGGAACGCCTCCAGGGCGCCGGCAGCCGCGATCGTCAGCAGCAGGACCCGCCAGCGGTGGCGCGGATAGCCGACCGCGAACAGGAAGCCGAGGAGCGCGAAGGCGCCGAACCGCTCGACCGAGACCGGCGCGCCGCTGACCGGCCGGTAGCCGATCGGCGCGACGGTCGCGGCCACGATGGCGGCCAGGATCAGCCAGCCGAGAATGCGAGACGCTCGGGACATGGGACGGAAGACCCGTGCGGGCGCGGACGGCCCGGTTAGCGGAAGGACGCGCTGGGCCCGGTGCCGGACCGCCCCGGGCCGCGCAATCCTGGCTCGAAATGGTTACGATCCCGCCCGAGGTGTACGCGTCGCCGTGTCGGGCTAGGCGAGGCGCGGTCGGGCAGGGGCCCGGTCACCGGAGGCTCGGCGCCACCAGCGCGCCCTCGGCGCCACCGCTGCCCGGCGCGAACGCCACCCGGTCGCCGTCGAGGCGGGCCCGCCCGCTCGCCACCAGGGCGAGGGCCGCCGGGTAGAGCCGGTGCTCCTGCACCAGCACCCGGGCGCTCAGGGCGTCCTCGTCGTCGTCGGGCAGCACCGGCACGGCGGCCTGGGCGACGATCGGGCCGGCATCGAGTTCCGGCACCACGAAGTGGACCGTGCAGCCGTGGACCCGCACGCCCGCCGCGAGCGCCTGGGCGTGCGTGTGGGTGCCGCGAAACAGCGGCAGCAGGGAGGGGTGGATGTTGAGCATCCGCCCGGCCCAGGCCTCGACGAACCACGGCGTGAGCACCCGCATGAAGCCGGCGAGCACCAGGAACTCGACGCCGTGCTCGCGCAGGGCCGCGTCGAGCGCCCGCTCGAAGGAGGCCCGGTCGGGATGGGCCCGGTGGTCGACCGCCGCGGTGGCGATCCCTGCCTCCGCCGCCCGGGCGAGGCCCGGCGCGTCGGGCCGGTTCGAGGCGACGAGGACGATTTCGGCCGGGTAGTCTGGCGCGCGTGCGGCCTCGAGCAGCGTCGCCATGTTGGAGCCGCGGCCCGAGATCAGGATGCCGACCTTGGCCCGCGCGCTCATAGGGCGAGGCGCCCCGTATAGGTCACCGGGCTCTCGCCCCGCTCGGTGATCCGCCCGAGGCGGACCGGCGCCTCGCCGGCCGCCTGGAGCGCCTGCTCGACCGCCTCGGCCCGCGCCGGATCGACCACCACCACCATGCCGATGCCGCAGTTGAAGGTGCGCAGCATCTCGGCCTCGGCGACGTTGCCCTCCCGGGCGAGCCAGCCGAAGACCGGGAGCACCCTCACCGCGTCGAGGTCGAGCGCGATGCCGACGCCGTCGGGCAGGACGCGGGGCAGGTTGTCGGGAAAGCCGCCGCCGGTGATGTGGGCGAGCGCCTTGATGGCGCCGTGACCGGTCGCCTTCAACGCCGCCAGAAGCGGCTTGACGTAGATGCGGGTCGGCTCGAGCAAGGCCTCGCCGAGGCTCTTGCCCTGCGCGAACGGCGCGGGCGCGTTGTAGCCGAGCCCGGAGGCCGCCACGATCCGGCGCACCAGCGAGAACCCGTTCGAGTGCACGCCCGAGGAGGGCAGGCCCAGCACCACGTCGCCCGGCGCGATGCCGGCGACCGGCAGGAGCGCGCCGCGCTCGGCGGCGCCGACCGAGAAGCCCGCGAGGTCGTAGTCGGACCCGTCGTAGAGGCCGGGCATCTCGGCGGTCTCGCCGCCGATCAGCGCGCAGCCGGCCTGGCGGCAGCCCTCGGCGATGCCCTTCACGATGTCGGCGCCCACGCCCGGCACCAGCTTGCCGGTGGCGTAGTAGTCGAGGAAGAACAGCGGCTCGGCGCCCTGCACGATGATGTCGTTGACGCACATCGCCACGAGGTCGATGCCGATCGTGGCGTGGCGCCCGGTCTCGATCGCGATCTTCACCTTGGTGCCGACGCCGTCGTTGGCCGCGACCAGGATCGGGTCCTTGAAGCCCGCGGCCTTCAGGTCGAACAGGCCGCCGAAGCCGCCGATCTCCGCATCCGCTCCCGGCCGGCGGGTCGCCCGCACCAGGGGCTTGATCGCCTCGACCATGGCGTTGCCGGCATCGATGTCGACGCCCGCCTCCGCGTAGGTCATCCCGTTCTGGCGCTCGCCCGTCGTCATCCCTCGACCCTTCGCCTCGATCCTTGCCATGCTGCGACCGCTCTTAGCCGCTCTTGCCCGCGACCGCGAGTCGGGGCAGCCGTGAGGAACCATGACGCCGACGAAGAGCCCGTTCCGATCGCTGCCGAACCTGATCACCGCCGCCCGCCTCGCCCTGGTGCCGGTCGTCGTCTGGGCGATCGCCCGCGAGGCCTGGGGCGCGGCGTTCCTGGTCTTCGCGGCCGCGGGGATCTCGGACGGGATCGACGGGTTCCTCGCCCGCCGCTACGCCTTCGCGAGCCGCCTCGGCGCGATCCTCGATCCGCTCGCCGACAAGGCCCTGATGCTCGCCGTGCTGGTCGGCCTGACGCTCGCCGGGCTCGTGCCGGCCTGGTTCCCGGCGGTGCTCGTCGCCCGCGACGCCGTGATGGTGGCGGGGGCCGGTCTCGCCCGGCTCGCCGGACGGTCGCTGGCGAGCCCGCCGCTCCTCGTCGGCAAGCTCAACACCGCCTGCCAGATCGCCTTCCTGGCCTGGCTCCTCGGCAGCCGGGCGCTCGGCATCGCCGCGACGGGGGCGGAGGCGGTCGCGATGCCGGCGCTCGCCGGGCTGTCGGTCGTCTCGGCCCTGGTCCAGGGCGTGCACGCCCTGCGGGGAGGGGACGCCGGTCGGGATCCGGGCGAGCCCCTCAGTTGATGGCGCAGAACCCGGCGCCCGAGCCGAAGACCCGGCCGGTGGTGCACCACGGCTTCGCTGGTGCCGGGCTCGGGGCGGGAGCCGGGGCGGCCACGCGCGGAGCGGGCGGTGCGGTGGTGCCGGTCGTCATCGGTTCCGGCCCATCCGCAGAGGCCGTGCGCAGGCGCGGCGCCTCGGCGGCCGCGGGTGCCCCCGCCGGAGCGGCGTGACTGCGGGCGATGAAGGAGAAACCGCCGCGCCGGCCCTTGGCCTCGGCGGGCGATGCCGCCGCGAGAATCCCGAGGGCGGTCAGCCCCAGCATCAGACCCGCACGCATGACCTCGCCCTCCTGTTCGATGGGCGGCATCGTCCCAGGCAAGCGTTAAGGCGCCGCCCCATCCGGTCGGCGGCATTCGAGCGATCCCGGAAATCCCCATCGGTTCAGCGCTTGCGCAGCCACAGGCTGGTCTCGAAGGCGCCCTCCGGCAGGGGCAGGCGCGCCAGGATGCCGTCGAGGGACCGGCCGGCCCGGGTCGCGACGTAGCGGCTGGCGAAGAGCGGCGCGTAGGGGCCGCCCTGGAGCAGCGCGCCGACCAGCAATTGCTCGTTGTAGCCGCGCCAGGCCCAGGAGGCTGGGTAGGCGTCCGGCAGGAAGATGTCGTGCAGGTGCACGATCACGCCGGAGCGAAGGCGCGGCAGCACGTCGAGGATCAGCCGGTCGACGTCGGTGCCCGGCATCGCGACGTGGCTCGAATCGATGAACAGCATGTCGCCGGGGTCGAGGCCGGCCGCTCCCTCCGCGTCCGCCGGTCCGAACAGCCGCGCCTCGTGGCGCAGGCCGAGGCCCGCCAGCGGTGCCCGGGGCGCGGGATCGATGCAGATGATCGCGGTCGGGAGGCCACCGTCGCGGACGGCCTGCGCGAGGAAGCGGGTCGAATGGCCCGAGCCGATCTCGACGATGCGTGCCGGCCGCTCGCGCCGCACCAGGGCGTAGGCGGCGGCCGCGTCGAGGCGGGGGAACCAGTCCTGGGCAAAGCGCGCCGGCCGCTCGCCGACGAGGCCGGGGCCGCCGGCCGCGATACGGGCGAGATCCGGCGCGTGCGCCTCGATCTCGGCCAGCACCGACCGGAAGGCCGGCTCGGCCTCGCAAAAGAGCGGGCGGAGGGCCGGGTAGCCCTCCGCCCGTGCCGCGCCGGCATGCCGGTACGGGATCAGGAAGCCGCCCGCCGGCAGGCCGAGCAGGGCGCGGAGACCGAGCCCGGCGCGGCGCAGGCGGGTGCGGGTCATACCGCCTTGCGCACCTTCAGGTCGCGGCCCTGGACGTCGCGCAGGTCCGGGGTGATGCCGGGGCCGTCGACAGGCGGCGGCGGCACGTTCGGGGGCGACTTCGCCTTGCTGCGCAGGGCGTCGGCGAGGCGGCCGCGCTCGAACAGCAGCACCACGCCGATCGCCAGGGCGAAGGGGATCAGCAGGTAGAACAGGCGGAAGATCAGGACGGCGGCGAGCACGTCGGTCTTCGGCAGGTCCGGCATCGCCGTGATGAAGACGAGCTCGAACACCCCGATGCCGCCCGGCGCGTTCGAGACCAGCGCCACCGAGAACGAGGCGAGGAAGACCGCGAGCACCACCAGGAAGCCCGGGTTCCCGGCCTCCGGCAGGGCGAAGTAGATGATGCCGGCAGCGCCCAGCAGCTCGAGCGGCGCGGCGATCAGCTGGCGGCCCATGATGTTGGGGCGCGGATACTCGATCTTGAACGAGCGGATGTGCAGCGGCCGGAAGTGCAGGATCGAGCCGATGACGTAGAGCGCCACGAAGCCGAGGAGCCCGAAGCCGACGAGGCGGGCGGTGGTCGGGCTCGCCAGCACCGGCGGCAGCAGGCTCGCCACGCGCTGCAGCAGCTCGGGTTCGAGCACCAGCACCAGGCCGCCGAGGAACGCCGTGCCGAGGCCGAAGGTGAAGGAGCAGAGCGCCACGAGCACCGCCACCTGGGCGGTGGAGAGGCCCTTCGACGTGTAGGCGCGGTAGCGAACCACCGCGCCGGAGAACACCGAGGCGCCGATGTTGTGCGACAGCGCGTAGGTGGTGAAGGAGCACACCGAGACGAAGAGCCAGGAGATGCCCTTCACGCCGAGATGCAAGAGCGCGATCCGGTCGTACCAGGCCAAAGCCGCGTAGGCGACCAGGGTCGAGAGGACGGCGAGCGCGTAGCGGTGCGGCGGGATCGCCGCGAGGCTCGCCTTCACGTCGGCGAAGGACAGGCCCTTCAGCAGGTGCCACAGCAGATAGACGGAGACCACGACGGCCCCGAGGCCGATGACCGGCCAGATGAAATCCTTGATCTTCTTCATCGCGGTCCCGTCGCGTCCCCGTTCTCGCGCGCGCTTCTGCCCGACCCTGCGGAGGACCGCAAGAACGGCGCAGCGCCGACGGCCCCTCCTTTCATGGGATCGTGACGGTTTCGTGCCGGTCCCGCGGCCGCGTCGGTCCGTCGCCGGCGTCAGATCCCGCTTGCGTCGAGCCAGTCGAGGAGCAGGCGGGCGACGCCCTCCGAGCCGAGATCGAGCTGCAGGAAGTGGGCGATCCCCGGCACCGAGCGGTGCTCGGCCCCGTGGTAGAGCGCGGTGCGCCAGGTCGTCGCCGGCCAGATCATCCGGTCGTCGGCGCCGCCGAGGACCAGCGCCGGCACGCCCGCGAAGGCCGCCGAGAGCGGCAGCATCGGCCAGTGCGCCTCGGCCAGCGCCGTCGGGCTCTCGGCCGACATCCGGGCGGCGTAGTTCTGGGCGCGCTCCAGCGGCAGGCCTTCCGAGAACAGCCAGTGCCGGGCGAGCGCCACCGCGGGCTCGCGGCCGGGCAGCAGCGAGCCCGCCAGCGCCTCGACCCAGAAACCCGCATCCGTCATGGCGATGCGCGGCCCGACCATGCCGAGGCCCTCCGGCGGCAGGGACGCCATCATCACGAGGCCGCGCAGCGGCACCCGGCCGAGCAGCCGCTGGGCCAGCAGCCCGCCGAGGGAATGCCCGACGAGCACCGGCGGCTCGCCCCATTGCGCCAGCGCCAGGCTCACGTCGGCGAGGTAATCGGATAGGGTGGCGTCGCGCAGCTGCCGCCCGCCCTGGCTGCGGCCGTGGCCGCGCAGGCTCACCGCGGCGGCGCGGCGGCCGCGCCGGGCGAGGTGGGGCAGAAAGATCTCCTCGAACATCCAGGCGCCGCCGAAGGCCCCGTGGACGAAGAGCAGGGGGGCGCCGCGGGGCTCGCCCGCCGGCTCGGCCTCGATCCATTCGAGGGCCGGACCGTCGCGGCGCTTGATCAGGCGGTGCGAGATCCGGGCCCGGGGCTCGGTGACGACGGTGAAGCGGCGTCGATCCCGCGCCTGTGCCTCGTGCATGCCCGTGCCTTCTTCGACGATGCGATGGGCGGTCCGCCGCCAGGGGCCGCGGTCAGATCCCGGATCACCTAACGGCCGAGCCCGGTTCGCCCAGCCTCGCCGGAGCGAATCGCTGCCCTGCGCCAGCCTCGCACGAGAAAGCTTGACACAAGGGAAACGAGTCCGCCCCCTCCCTGTATCAGCGACAGGAGACGCCCCGCCGTGAGCGACGCCCCGACCGACGATCCCCGCCTGCGCCTCGACGGCCACACCCCGATCCCGCCGACCCACGTCGCCGCGGTGGTGACCTACCTGGAGATGACGGCGCCGCCGTCGCGCCCCGGGGCGGAGCGGGAGCCGCTGCCGCTCTCGCCGATCGGCGCCGACCTCGCCCGCTACCGGGCCCTCTACGCGGCGATCGGCACGCCCTGGCTGTGGTTCGGCCGCGCCGGCATGACGGACGAGGCCCTGACGGCGATCCTCGGCGACCCGGCGGTGGAGGCCCTGGCGCTGACCGAGGACGGGCGCGACGTCGGCCTGCTCGAACTCGATCGGCGAAAACCCGGCGAGGTGGAGCTCGCCTATTTCGGCCTCGTCCCGGAGGCGGTCGGCAGCGGGCGCGGCCGGCGGCTGATGGACGAGGCGGTGCGCCGGGCCTTCGCGGAGCCGATCCGCCGGTTCTGGGTCCATACCTGCACCCTCGACCATCCGGGCGCGGTGGCGTTCTACCAGCGCTCGGGCTTTCGCCCCTACGCGCGGGCGATCGAGGTGGCGCCCGATCCGCGCCTCACCGGCGCGCTGCCCCGCGAGGCCGGGCAGGTGCCGCTCCTCGCCAGGTGAAGCGAGATCCGGGCGGTCTCCCGCCCGGGCACTCGCTTACGCCGCGATCTCGATCCGCGCCTCGACCCCGAGCAGCCGCCCGAGGCCGCGCAGGCGGTTCGACAGGCGGTCGCTGGCGAGGTCCTTCAGGTCCTGCGGCAGGGTGAGGACGATCACGCCGTCGCGCATGGCGAGCGGCGTGCGCGGCAGGATGCCCTCCATCGCCACCGAGACCGGGAAGGCGACGCGCAGGACCGCACCCAGCAGCCGCGCCTGCTCGAAGAGACGCGGGCCGGCGAGCTGGCGCAGCAGCGGGCTCGCCTTCTCGGGGGCGACGCCCTCGTGGCGGAAGAACACCGCCACGGCGAGGTAGGCCCGGCCCGGATGGTCGATGCCCACGAAGGAGGCGTGGGCGATGACGTTGAGGCTCTGCTCGCCGCGATAGTCGGGATGGGTGCGCCAGCCGACATCGGCCAGCAGGCAGGCGGCGTGGCGCAGCCGGCGCTCGTCGGCGGTCTCCGGCGTCGACAGGCTCGCCATGAAGGCATCCGTCCAGGCCTGGAGTTCGGGCCCGTGGCCGGGGCTGCGGCAGCGCAGGCGGTTGAGCTCGGCGGCGGCGAGCAGCAGCGGGTCGCGGGCGCGGGCCGCGTCGTCGAGCTTCTCGAACAGCAGGCCCTCGCGCACGCCGGTGGCCGAGATCGCGATCTCGCGCGGGCGACCCGAGCGGATCACCTCCTCCAGCACCACCGCCCCGTAGGCCAGCAGCGGCCGGCGGGCCTCCGACACGCTCTCGACGGCGGCCAGCGTCGCGGCGTCGGATTGCTCGACGACCTGCAGGAACGACAGCTCGTCGTTCGGCTCGATCGAATAACCGTGCATGACGTGCAGGCGGTAGTCCCGCGCCGCCTGATGCAGGCGGGCGAGCGCCCGCCAGGTGCCGCCGACGGCGTAGAAGGTGCGGCCCTTCAGGGTGTCGAGCTGCGGGCCGGCCTTCTTGAGGGCTTCGGCGGCGATCTTGCGGGCCTTCTTCAGCGAGCCGCCGCTGAGGTCCTGCAGCGCCAGCCCGCCGAGCGGCATGGTGACGCCGCTGCCGATCGCCGAGCCGCGCACGTCGACGAGCTCGAGGCTGCCGCCGCCGAGGTCGCCGACCACGCCGTCCGGCGCGTGGAAGCCCGAGATGACGCCGTAGGCCGAGAGTTCCGCCTCGCGCCGGCCCGACAGGAGCTCGATCGGGTGGCCGCAGGCGGCCGCGGCCGCCTCCAGGAAGGCCGGGCCGTTCTCGGCGTCGCGGGCGGCGGCGGTGGCGAGCACGAAGACCTGGCCGACATGCATCGCCTCGCACAGCACCCGGAACCGGGCGAGCGCCTGGAGGGCGCGGCGCACCGCCTCCTCGTTGAGGCGGCCGGTGGAGAGCACGTTGCGGCCGAGGCCGCACAGGACCTTCTCGTTGTAGAGCGGCGTCGGCGCCCGGCTGATGCCCGAATAGGCGACCAGCCGGACGGAGTTCGAGCCGATGTCGATGATCGCGACGGGGGCGCCGGGCTCGATCCGGGCGAGCGCGGCTTCGTTGAGGGCGGTCTGATCCAGGCCCATCCAGGTCCTCATGACGGGAGCGCCGCCGGACGGACGGCCCCGGGGACCGGCCCCGGCGGCCGCGTCAGGCGCGCTGGGCGCGCCGGCTGAGCGCGCGCGGACTCGATTTCTTCGATGCCTTCCCGCGGCCCGACAGGCTCGGGTTGGTCATGAAATACTTGTGCGCGTTGAAGGGCTCCTCGCCCTCGGCGGGCTCGATCCGCTCGCTCGCGCCCGACGCCAGTACACGCCAGCTCTGCTGGTTGTCGAGGAGATTCGCCATCATGATCTGGTCGAGCACCTGCTGGTGCACGGTCGGGTTGAGGATCGGCAGCATGGCCTCCACCCGACGATCGAGGTTGCGGCTCATCAGGTCCGCCGACGAGATGTAGACCCGGGCCTTGGGGTGGGGCAGCCCGGCGCCGTTGCCGAAGGCGTAGACCCGGCCGTGCTCCAGGAAGCGCCCGACGATCGACTTGACCCGGATGTTCTCCGACAGGCCCGGCACGCCGGGGCGCAGGCAGCAGATGCCCCGCACGACGCAGTCGATCGGCACGCCGGCGGCGCTGGCGTCGTAGAGCGCGTCGATGATCTGGGTGTCGACGAGCGAGTTGCACTTGATCCAGATCGCCGCCGGGCGGCCCGCCTTGGCGTGGGCGATCTCCTCGGCGATGTGCTCGAGGAGGCGCGCCTTCAGGGTCAGCGGCGAGACCGCCATCCGCTCCAGCTCCGCCGGCTCGGCGTAGCCGGTGATGAAGTTGAAGATCCGCGAGACGTCGCGGCCGATCACCGGGTCGGCGGTGAAGAACGACAAATCGGTGTAGATGCGCGCCGTGATCGGGTGGTAGTTGCCGGTGCCGACGTGGCAGTAGCTCACCAGGCGGTCGCCCTCGCGGCGCACCACCATCGAGAGCTTGGCGTGGGTCTTCAGCTCGATGAAGCCGAACACCACCTGGGCGCCGGCCTTCTCGAGGTTGCGCGCCCAGCGGATGTTGGCCTCCTCGTCGAAGCGCGCCTTCAGCTCGACGAGCGCCGTCACCGACTTGCCGGCCTCCGCCGCCTCGGCCAGAGCCGCGACGATCGGGGAGTTCGACGAGGTGCGGTAGAGCGTCTGCTTGATCGCCACCACGTTCGGGTCGCGGGCGGCCTGCGACAGGAACTGCACCACCGAGTCGAAGGACTCGTAGGGATGGTGGACGATGAAGTCCTTCTGGCGGATCGCCGCGAAGCAATCGCCGCCGCTCTCGCGGATGCGCTCGGGGAAGCGCGGGTTGTAGGGCTTGAACTTCAGGTCCGGCCGGTCGATCCCGACGATCTGCGACAGCTCGTTGAGGGCGAGCATCCCCTCGACCACGAACACGGCGTCGGCGGCGATCTCCAGCTCGTCGGCCACGAAGGTGCGCAGGTCCTCCGGCATGGTCGCGACGACCTCTAGCCGGATCACCACGCCGCGGCGGCGTTGCTTCAGCGCCGTCTCGAAGTGCCGCACCAGATCCTCGGCCTCCTCCTCGATCTCGAGGTCGGAATCGCGCACCACCCGGAAGCCGCCCTGGCCCTTGACCAGGTAGCCCGGGAAGAGGCGGCTCGTGAACAGCACGATCACCTGCTCGATGGCGATGAACCGGGCGGTGCCGGTCTGGCCGAGATCGGGCAGGCGCACGAAGCGGTCGATGATCGAGGGCAGGCGGATCAGCGCCCGCAGCGCCCGGGCGTCCCGCGGCCGCACCAGGGTGAGGGCGATGGTCGAGCCGAGATTCGGGATGAACGGAAAGGGATGGGCCGGATCGATGGCGAGCGGCGTCAGCACCGGGAAGATATGCTGGAGGAAGTAATCTTCCAGCCAGGCCGCCTCTTCCGCCGAGAGGTCCATCGCCTCGACGAGGTCGATGCCCTCGTGGTGCAGTTCCCCGCGCAATTCGCTCCAGCGCCGCTGCTGGTCGCCGGCGAGCCCGGTGACCTCGGCGTCGATGCGGGCGAGCTGCTCGGCCGGGGACAGCCCGTCGGCCGACGGCGCGGTCAGCCCGGCGCGGACCTGGTCGTGCAGGCCGGCGACCCGGACCATGAAGAACTCGTCGAGATTGTTGGCCGAGATCGACAGGAAGCGCAGCTGCTCCAGCAGCGGGTGGCCGGTATTCGAGGCCTCCTCCAGCACCCGGCGGTTGAACTGCAGCCAGGACAATTCGCGGTTGACGAAGCGCCCGGGCTCGTGGCGCAGCGCCAGGCCGGCCTCGACCGCCTCGGCCTTGGCCAGGCGGGCCGCCTCCTGCGCCGCCTGCGCCTCGTCGGCGACCCGCACGGCATCGGGGGCGGTCAGCCCTTCCCTCACCTCGTGGCGGACATCTCCGTTCGTCGCAGGCGTCGCCTCGGTCTCGTCGAGGACCGGGATGGCACTGGCTCCGGCTGCGGTGTCCGACACGATGGTACCTCCTTGACGGGATGGATGCCGGGTCAGGGCTTCGAGCCCTTCCCGGTGACAGGACAGTTTGACAATTGCGTGAACGGTGCGACGGCTTGCCCTATTCCTCGTCCTCCTCGCCGTCCTCCGGCGCCTCGCCCTCCAGGGCCGCCAGCGTCGCGAGGGCGAGCGGCCGGGTGATGCGCCGGCGCCGGCTCAGGCCCTCGCGGTCGAGGACCGCCACCACGTCCCGGGCGCGGGCGAGCGAGCGGTCGAGGCGCAAAGCCAGGGCGTCGACCACGCTGGTGTCGACGACGAGCTGGCGGTCGAGGAACAGCTTGACCAGCACGACCTTCAGCAGCGCCTCGTCCGGCGGGTCGAGCGCGACGCCGGGAGCGAGCCGCAGGCGCGAGCGCAGGTCGGGGGTGGCGAGGCCCCAGGCCTCGACCGGGCCGGAGCCCGTCACCACGACGCTGAGGCCCCGCTCGCGCACGAGGTTGAGGAGGTGGAACAGGGCGGCCTCGTCGCGGCCCGCCTCGCGGTCGGCATCCTCGATCACCAGGGCGTCGGCACCGGCGATCTCCGGCACCGCCGCCGCGGTCACGGCGGCGACCGGCAGGACGAGGGCGCCGGCGCGCTCGGCGAAGATGGCCGCGAGGTGGCTCTTGCCGCTGCCCGGCGGGCCGGTGAGCACGAGCACCCGGTCCGGCCAGTCGGGCCAGGCCTCGATCCGGGCGTAGGCCGTCTCGTTCGACGGGCTGACCAGGAAGTCCTCGGAGCCGAAGCGGGCGTCGACCGGCAGGTCGAGGGCGAGCTGGCGCGGCTGATCTGGCATGCGGGGCGGAAGGTCTCGCGGGTTCACGGCTTGGAGAGGGCGGGCGGGGCGGCCTCGGCCGCCGCGACCCTCGCCACCGTCGCGTCGGCGGCCAGGATCGGCGTGCCGTCGTGGTAGAGGCGGCTTTCGAGATAGCGCTTCACCCCGAAGCGCGCGACCACGCCGATCGCCGCCGCCACCGGCACCGCGAGCAGCAGCCCGAGGAAGCCGAACAGCGAGCCGAAGGCCAGCAGCGCGAACATCAGCCAGACAGGGTGCAGCCGCACCGCGTCGCCGACGAGCTTGGGCTGGAGCACGTTGCCCTCGAGGAACTGCCCGACTAGGAAGACCCCGACCGTCAGCACCACCGAGACCCAGTCGGGCGAGAACTGCACCAGGGCGACGCCGGTAGAGAGCAGGAAGCCGGTGAGCGAGCCGACATACGGGATGAAGGTCAGGAGGCCCGAGATCAGGCCGATCAGCACGCCGAAATTGAGCCCGACGCACCACAGGCCGACGGCGTAGAAGGTGCCGAGCAGGAGGCAGACCAGGGTCTGGCCGCGGATGAAGGCGGTGATCGCCCCGTCGATCTCGCGGCCGAGGGTGCGGGCGGTATCGCGGTGGCGCGGCGGCACCCAGCGGTCGAGGGTGGCGATCATCCGGTCCCAGTCGACCAGGAGATAGAACGCCACCACGGGCGTCACCACGAGCAGCGAGACGATGCCGACCACCGCCTGGCTGCCCGACCACAGCGAGCGCAGGAAGCCGAGGAGCCAGGCCACCGCCTGCCCGGTCAGGTTGCCGACGGAGGATTGCAGTTCCTGGAACGCGCCGGCACCGCCGGCCCGTTCGATCAGCGGGCCGGCCCGCTCGGCGATGATCGCCTGGAGCTTCGCGATCATCGCCGGCAGCGAGGCGACGAGGGCGGCGATCTGGTTGGCGGCGAGCGGCACCACCAGGATCAGCGTCAGGATCAGCCCGCAGACGAAGCCCGCCAGGATGAGCAGCGTCGCGGCGAGCCGCCCGAGCCCGAGGCGCTCCAGCCGGTCGGCGACGGGATCGAGGGCGTAGGCCAGGGCCGCGCCCGCCACGAAGGGCAGCAGCACGTCGCGCAGCTGGTAGAGCAGGAAGACAAGCAGGGCGAGCACGGCCAGGGTGATGGCGGCCCGGCGTTGGATCGGCATCTGTGCGGCAACCCGTCCCCCACGCGAATCCGTCGCGCCCCGGCCGGCCCGAGATGGAAGCGGCGCGCCGCAGGGTCAAGCGTGGCGTGAGGCGAGGGCGCTCCCGCGCGGTCGTCCGGGGGGCCGTCAGGCCCGGGCCCGGGCCCGGGAACGGGGCGCGGGGCTTGACCGCGCCGCCGTCAGTGGCCGACGGCCCGGTCGCCGGCCGGGGCCGACAGGCGCGCGACGTTGTTGCGGACGTGCTCGCGGTAGCGGTCGATCACCGCCTCCGGCGTGCCGCCGCCCAGCAGCGTGCCGGTCGCCTCGAGGGCGGCACCGATCTTCTCGCTCACCATCCGCTGCGCCTCGACCTGGCCGGCGACGCCGCCCCAGGCGAGCTTCATCATGCGCAGCTCGATGACCTTCTGGGATTCCATCGCGAGCATCGCGGTCGCGTACCAAGCGTCGAACATCCCGGTCTCCTTCTGCGGTTGCGGTTCGCGGTCCGGGCCGTCGCGGCCCGGACGGGGCGGCCGGCATCGGGGATGCCGGCCGGGCGCGCGCTCAGGCGGCGCGGGACCGCGGCGGCACCGCGATCGCCAGGCGGCCCATGCGGCGGGCGAGGTCGGTCCAGCAGGCGAGCGCGGCGTCGATCGCCCGGCTCACCTCGGCGGCCTGGAGCTGCGCGAGGTCGCCCGGCGAGCGGACGGTCAGGGCCGCCTTCCAGAACGCCACGGCGGCCTGGCCCTCGCCCTGGAGGAACGCCACCAGCCGGCCGTTGATCTCGATGAAGCCCTGCATGGCGGCCAGCGGCGGCTCCTGCTCCGCGCCGGGCCGCCCGGCGGCCTCGGCGGCCGAGGCCGGCTCGGCGGCGGCCGGTATCACCGGTGCGTCCTGCGACGCCGCGACCGGCTCGGGCGAGGCCGCCGCGTCGGTCGCGATGTCCTTGGCCTCGACATCCTGGGTCCCGGTATCCCGAGCGATGGCCTCGTCTTGCGCGACCGTCCCGTCCCGGGCTGCCTCGACGTCGGCCGGCACCTCGTCGGACGCGGTCGTCGGAGCCTCGGCCGTCTCGGCGACGGGTTCGGCGGGGATCACGTCGTCGGCCCCGGCCGGCTCCGTCTCGGCGACGGGCTCGGGCGCGGCCTCCCGGACCGGCTCCTCTTGGACCAACTCCTCTTGGGCGCGGGCCGGCTCGGCCTGATCGGCGAGCGCGGTCTCGGCGGCGGCGGCCGTCTCGGCCACGGTCTCGGGAGCCGTCTCGATCGCCTCGGGGGCGGAAGCCACCGCGACGGCGTCGACCGGGGCGGTCTCGCCCTGGACGGACTGGGATGCACCATTCGTCCGCGCGGCCGTCCGGACGGGTGGGCGGCGGGGCGGCTTGCGGGTCTTGTCGCTGCGGCGCGTGGTCATGGCTCGGCCTCCTCGAGGTAGCGGACGCGCCGCCCTCGACCCGATGCGGGGGGGCGAACGCGCGGCAACCGGCGCGCCGGCAGGCTCGTCCGGGGCACCGGCGGATCCGGATCGACGTGTCGGAGGGACCTGTCGGATCGGCTTTGGCGGATCGCCGCGGCGATCGGGGCGGACGCGCCCGGCCGCGGGCCTTGCAGGCGGGCGGAGGCGCGGGGCCCGGTCCGCCGGGGGTGGGGTGAGGCCGGGGCCTCACCCGCGGGGCGTCAGGCCCCGGCCTCGGACAACGGTCCGAGACCTCGGTCTCAGGCCTTGGCCTGGGCCTTGGTCATGTCGGCCTTGATCGACTCGGACAGGGTGGCGAACTCCTTCGCCTGGGTCTGCAGCGCGCTCATCTGGTTGCGCATGTACTCGCCCTGCAGCTCCAGGGCCTCCTTGACGTCGCGGGTGCGCACGAGCTTCTCGGCGAGGTCGAAGGTCGCGGTAGCGTGCTGCTCGGTGTAGTCGAAGCCGCGGGCGACGGCGGTGCCCATGCCGGTCTGCGAGGTCTGGGTCGAGGTCTCCACGGTCTCGGCGAGCTTGCGGGCGGAGCCCAGGAAGGTGCCGAACGCGGTGCGGGCGTTCTGCACGCCCTTCTCGGCGAAGTCGCGCATCTCGGACGGGATCTCGAAGGGCTTCTGGGTGCTGCTCACGGGCGTGGCCTCCGGCTTGTCGCTACGCGCGCCGCCCTGAGGATTTGTGCGACGCAGCAATCACGATGCTGCAACGCAATGCAAGAGTCAACGGGTCGCCCCCGGCCGGCTTGCTCCGGACGGAGCCCGCCCTACTGCGTCAGCCGGAATTGCGCGATCGAGCGGCCGATGCTCTGGAAGGCCGGTTTCAAGTCGTCGGCGGTGATCACGTTGTAGAAGAACCCGTCCTTGCTCGCGCAGGACCGCAGCATGTCGGCATTCCCGTCGATCACCCGCACCGTGTAGATGACGATGCCGGCGGTCTTGGCGGCCGTGCAGGCGCTGAGCGTGCGGGCGTCGATGACGCTGTCGTCGACGCAGCCGGGGAGGGCGAGGAGATCGTACAGGAAGTTGCCCGTGCAGGCGACCTTCCAGCGGTTCTGCGTGTTCAGCCCGTCGGTGAGCACGATCATGACCTTCGTGACCGTGTCGTCGGCCAGACTCGCCGCGGTGGCGAGCGGCCCGTAGGGCGTGAGCGCCTCCAGCCCCCACGCCACCCCGACGGTGACGTTGGTGGCGCCGCCCGCGCTCATCGCGTCGATGGCGGCGTTGAGCGTCCCGTAATCGGTGCCGAGGGGGCGGATCGCCGCCAGGGTCGGCTTGCCGTTCTGGAGCGAGGCGCAGCGGTCGGCCGGGTAGGCGGCGGCGCCGGACGGCTCGGTGGTCGGGGCCTGGACGTCGTAGGGCTGGTCGCGGTCGGCGATGCAGCCCTGCCAGCTCGCCGGGCCGACGGTGCCGAGCTTGGCGTAGCTGAGCCAGCCGGCGCTCGTGACGGCGGTGCCGAGGTTCACCTGCGTCGAGAACGGGACCAGGGCGACCTTGGCGTCCGCGCGGGTGGTCACGACCTTGTCGAGGTAGGCCAGGAAATCCTTCGCCGCCTGCTTCAGGGCCGGCAGCTTGCCGGCGTCGTTCATCGAGCCGGTGTTGTCGAGCACCAGCGCCACCTCGAGTGACCGGCCTCCCGACATCGCCTGCGAAGTGCCGCCGACCACGAGCGGGGCCGGGTGCATCAGGCGCCCGAGGGTCATGTCGATCCGGGCGGTGGCGCTGACCGTCACCTGCGTGCCGGCCCGGGCCGGGGTGAAGCCGGTCACCGTCACGCCGGCCTGGGGCGGGAAGCTCGCGTCGAAGAAGGCCCGGGCGCGGGCCTGGAACGCGGCCTCGGACGCCAGGGTCGGCGCCTCGCGGATCACCGCCAGCACCGCCGCGTCGGTGGCGGTCTGGAGCTTTGCCCGGACCGCGGCCGCGCGGGCGTAGTCGATCCCCGCCCCGACCAGGAAGAGCACCGGGATCATCGTCAGCGCCATGATCACCGCGATGGCGCCGCGGCGGTCGGATCGGAAGCGGGCGAGCAGCCCCATCATCGCAGGTTCGCCCTCCCGGCGCCGCTGGTCATGGCCTAACGGGCCTAGGCCTAACGGCTGGGAGGTTAAGGCTTCGGCCGGTGATCTCACGGCTCCGGCGAAGGTGGAGTAATCCTCTGTCAAGGTTTCCGGGCCGGCCGCCGTGCAAGGCGGCGTTAACGAAGATCCGTCATTGTTGCGGACAGTCGTGTTCCCGGGTTCGGGACATCCTCGGCCGCCGCCGGCGGCCCTACGAGTATCTGACGAGGACTGCCGATGCGCGCCCTGCGGTTCCGCCCCACGCCCGCCCTTCTCGCGGCCGGCATCCTCGGTCTCGGCACCCTGTCGGGCTGGGGGGCGTACGGCGTCTCCTCGTCGGGCAAGAGCGCGCTGCGGGCCCAGCTGGCCGAGACCGAGGGCCAGCGCGACGCGCTCGCCGCCCGCTTCAAGCAGTTCCAGGACGTCGAGGCCGAGCTGCGCGACCGCCAGGCCAAGATCGCCGCCGCCCGCGACGAGATCGCCCAGATGGGAGCGACCCGCGAGAAGGCCAAGGCGCAGCTCGCCGCCACGCAGCGCGACCTCGCCGCCCTGACCAAGCGCCTCGACACGGCGCGCGACAAGGTGAACCAGACCGGCAGCATCACCCCGGCGGCGCCGGCGGCCGAACCGGCGAAGAAGCCGGCTCGGTGAGGGAAAGCCGCCGGCCGGGGGACGGCCGGAGCTTCCGACGTGTCGACGGTCCGGCCGCTCAGGCCGGGACGCCGTCGAGCACGATGCCCTGCGGGTGCTGCAGCGCCGTCTCGGCCTCGCGGCGCGACAGGCTCTCGACCAGGGCGGCCCATCGCATCCCGACCTCGTGCCGCAGGGTGAGGCGGCCCGCCTCGTCGTAGCGGCGCCAGCCGCAGCGCGACGCGCCGTCGGCGCCGACCTCGTCGTAGGTCTCGTAGCGCGCCACGAGGCGGTCGCCCGGGTCGTATTCCCGGTGGAACCAGGACAGCCCGAACACCCGGCCGCCGCGGCCGATCATGCCGTCGCTCTCGAGGCGGTGCTCGCCCGGAATACGGAAGATGGTCTCGAAGGGCGGGGGATCGCAGCGCATGGGGAACTCCATCGCGGGGGTGACGAGGGAGCGGCGCCATGAGGGCCGTGGGCGCCGAGTCGGGCCCGGGCCGACGGCCGGGCCGTAGGAGCCGCGCCGAGCCTGTACCATCCCGAGACGGTCCGGACGCTCGCGCGTTTAACGTTGATTAAGAATTTGTGCGCCGCAAAAGCCGGTGGGTCAAGCCCGGCGCGCCGCCTCGTTCCCGGGTGGCGCGCCGGCTCCGGCCGCAGGGCCGTCGCTTACTGTCCCTTGGCGGCGATGGCCTCCGACCAGGCGACGGAGCGCCGGGCCATCGGGATGTGCTGGCGCTCGAACATGCGGCCGTTGATCTGGATCGCGCCGCGTCTGGCGTTCTCGGGCCGCTCGAAGGCCTCGATCACGGTGCGGGCCACCGCGACCTCGGCCTCGGTCGGGGCGAAGGCGGTGTTGGCGAGCGCCACCTGGCTCGGATGGATCAGGGTCTTGCCGTCGAAGCCGAGGATGCGGGCCTGCTCGCATTCCTCGCGGCAGCCGTCGAGGTCGGAGAAGTTGTTGTAGACGCCGTCGAGGATCGTCAGGCCCTCGGCGCGGGCGCCGGCGAGCGCGGTCATCAGCCAGGGCATCATCGGGGCCCGGCCCGGCACGATCTGCGTCCAGGTGTCCTTGGCGAGGTCGTTGGTGCCCAGCACGAAGCAGGTCAGACGGGTGCCGGGGTTGCGCCGCGCCGCCGCGATCGCCTGGATGTTGAGGATCGCCGCCGGGGTCTCGATCATCGCCCAGATCTTGATGCCGGCCGGCGCGTCGAGGGCTTCCAGCCGGTCGGCGATGTTCTCCAGCACCGCCGGGGAGGAGACCTTCGGCATCAGGATCGCGTCGGGCCCGGCCTCGATCGCCGCCCGCAGGTCCGCCTCGCCCCACGGGGTCTGGGGGGCGTTGACCCGGATGATCAGCTCGCGGTCGCCGTAGCCGCCCTGGCGCACCGCGGCGCAGACCTGCTCGCGCGCCACGTCCTTGGCGTCCGGGGCGACCGCATCCTCGAGGTCGAGGATCAGCGCGTCGGCCGGCAGGCTGCGCGCCTTCTCGAGGGCACGCAGGTTCGAGCCCGGCATGTAGAGCACGCTGCGGCGGAGGCGGAGATCGATCATCGCGGGCTTCCCCAGGGTTCGCGCAAGACTGTCACGCAGGAACGTCGCGCCCCGGATCCGCGAGGGAAGCCGCGGGGCCGCGTCGCTGCCCTGCTTAGCCGATCGGACCAGCCGCGCCAGCCCGGCGATCGTCGGACGGAGAAGGGGGGGCGACCTACTCGGCGGCGATGCGCCGGGGGCCGAGGTCGAGCGCGGTGTGGCCCAGCGTTCCCGCCACCGCGGTCAGGACCCGCGACAGCGCCTCGAAACCGGGACGGGGCAGGAGCTTGCGCTCGTCCATGTAGAGGGCGCGGTTGACCTCGATCTGCAGGGCGTGGCGGCCTTGCGCCGGCTCGCCGTAATGCTCGGTGACGAAGCCCCCCGCATAGGGCTTGTTGCGCACCACCCGCAGGCCGTGGGCGCGGAACGCGGCTTCCGCGCAGTCGATCAGGTCGGGCGCGCAGGCGGTGCCGAACCGGTCGCCCAGCACCACGTCGACCGCCTGACCCTCGTCGCGCGACAGGCTCGTCGAGGGCATCGAGTGGCAGTCGATCAGCACCGCGTGGCCGAAGGTCCGGGCGGTGCGGGCCACCAGCTCCTTCAGGGTGCGGTGATAGGGCTTGTACAGCTCCTCGATGCGCGCCAGCGCCTCCTCGACGGGAAGCCGGCCGCGATAGATCTCCTGGCCGTCCGCCACCACCCGGGGCACCGTGCCGAGGCCGCCGGCCACCCGCATCGAGCGCACGTTGACGAAGGGCGGGAGCCGGCCCTCGAACATCCGCGGATCGAGTTCGTAGGGCTCGCGGTTGACGTCGAGATAGGCGCGCGGGAACGCGGCCCGCATCAGCGGCGCGCCGAGGCCCACGACGGGCGCGTAGAGCCGGTCGACGAAGGCGTCCTCGGAGCGGCGCAGGGCCACCGCGTCGAGCCGCGAGGCGGCTACGAAGGAGGCCGGGTACACCGCGCCCGAATGGCCCGTGTTGTAGACGAACGGCAGGGTCTGCCGCTCCGGCTCGTCCACCTGGAAGGGCGGGGCGAACAGGCTCGCGGGGGAAGCTCGGCTCATCCGGACGCGCCGGGGCGGGGGGCGGGACGCGATCGCACCATCATCATCCGGCTAATCTGGCGCCCCGGCCCGGGCCTGTCCACTGCCGGGCGGCCCCGTCGGGGCACGATTCCGCCGGGGATGGACGTCCCGGACGGCGCGGCGTCAACACTCTGTTTACCACGACGCCGCTTTATGGAATGAACGCTCCGAATCGGTATCCGGGACTTTCGTTCATGAAGATCCTCCTCGCGGAAGACGACAACGACATGCGTCGCTTCCTCGCCAAGGCGCTCCAGAACGCAGGCTACGACGTGGCCTCGTTCGACAACGGGCTCTCGGCCTACAACCGCCTGCGCGAGGAGCCGTTCGAGCTCCTGCTCACCGACATCGTGATGCCCGAGATGGACGGCATCGAGCTGGCGCGCCGCGCCACCGAGCTCGACCCCGACATCAAGGTGATGTTCATCACCGGCTTCGCCGCGGTGGCGCTCAACCCCGATTCGAAGGCCCCGAAGGACGCCAAGGTCCTGTCGAAGCCCTTCCACCTGCGCGAGCTGGTGACCGAGGTCGAGAAGCTGATGGCGGCCTGACAGGGCCGTCCGGAGGCGGGCCGTTCACGCGCCGCTGGCGCGCGGGTCCGCCCGCGCCTATATCGGGTCATCCCCCAGCAGCGCGAGCCGTCGGATGCAGCCGGTCACGATCTACACCACCAGCTGGTGCCCCTATTGCTCGGCGGCCAAGTCGCTGCTGCAGGAGAAGGGCGCGGCGTTCACCGAGGTCGACGTCGAGGCCAAGGCCGGCGCCCGCACCGAGATGGTCGGGAAGGCCGGCGGACGCACCAGCGTGCCGCAGATCTTCGTCGGCGAGACCCATGTCGGTGGCTGCGACGACCTCTACGCCCTCGATCGCGCCGGCCGCCTCGACCCGCTGCTGGCCGGCTGACCCTCTGGCGGTGCGGGGGCGTTGCGGCGTAAGCTCCCCGGACCGTTCCGGAGTCCGCTGCCCATGACTGCTCCCCGCTTCGTCGCCGCCTGCGTGCAGATGCGCTCCGGCCGCGACCCCGCGCTGAACCGCGACGCCGCGGTGGCGGGAATCCGCGAGGCGGCCGAACGCGGCGCGCACTACGTCCAGACGCCCGAGATGACCTCGCTCCTCGAGCGCGACCGGGCGAGCCTTTTTCGGAAAATCCGCGCGCCGGAGGACGATCCGACGCTGGGCGCGCTGCGCGACGTCGCCCGCGAGCGCGGGGTGGTGGTCCATGTCGGCTCGCTCGCGGTGAAGAACGGCGACAAGGTCGCCAACCGCGCCTTCGTGATCGACCGCGAGGGCGCGATCACCGCATCCTACGACAAGCTCCACCTCTACGACGTCGATCTGCCGAACGGCGAGAGCTACCGCGAATCCGCCACCTATACGGGGGGGGCGAGGGCGGTCGTCGCCGACCTGCCCTGGGGCCGGCTCGGCGTCGCGATCTGCTACGACGTGCGCTTTCCCGCCCTCTACCGGGCGCTGGCCGAGGCCGGGGCCGAGATCCTGTCGGCGCCGGCCGCCTTCACCCGCCAGACCGGCGAGGCGCATTGGCACGTGCTGCAGCGCGCCCGGGCGATCGAGACCGGCTCGTTCATGATCTCGGCCGCGCAGGGCGGCCGGCACGAGGACGGGCGCGAGACCTACGGCCACTCCGTCATCGTCGATCCCTGGGGCCGGGTGCTGGCGGAGGCCGACGGCAACGAGCCGGGGGTGATCCTGGCCGAGATCGACATGGCCCTCGTCGCGGATGCCCGCGCCCGCATCCCGGCCCTGCGCCACGCCCGGCCGGTGGTGGTGGAGGTGGCCGGCGCCTGACGCCGGACCGTCGTTCCCGCCGCCTCGTCGGCGACGGACCGGTCTTCGGTGTCGTCGCGAACGAGGCGTCCGGGCCGCACTTTCGCCCTACGGCGCGTCTCAAGCGTCGCATCGCCCTCGCAACGGCGCCCCCGCCCCCCGATATCCGGTCCCATGATCCGCTACGCCCTGTCCTGCGATTCCGGCCACAGCTTCGAGAGCTGGTTCCCGTCGAGCGATTCCTACGACGCCCAGGCGCAGGCCGGCTTCGTCACCTGCCCGTTCTGCGACAGCGCGAAGGTCGTGAAGCAGATCATGGCGCCGTCCCTCGGCCGCGCCGCGGCGCTGCCGGCCCCGGCCGGCGTGCCGGCCCGGGCGGAGGCCGCCCCCGCCGTCCCGGCGCCCGCCGAGACGCCGGTCAGCCTGGTCTCCGAGCCGGAGCGCCAGCTGCGCGCGATGATCCGCGCCCTGCACGAGCAGGTCGCCCGCTCCGCCGACCATGTCGGGGCGAACTTCGCGACGGAAGCCCGGCGGATGCATTACGGCGAGGCCGAGCAGCGAGCGATCTACGGCGAGGCGAGCCTCAGCGAGGCCCGCGCCCTCGTCGACGAGGGCATCGCCGTGCAGCCTCTGCCGGCCCTGCCGGACGACCGGAACTGAGGCTCCAATCAGATTTCGCCGAAGTGGTTACCGGTTCGGTGCCGAAAATCTGCGACAAAACAAGAAAATGAGCGGGCGGAGCGTTGGTCTGCCCACGGTACACGGCCGGGGCGTGAATCCTTTCTGCGTCAAGGCTTTCCCATGCACCGCCTCATCCTGAGGTGTTGGCGATCGAAGATCGCACGTGATCGACGATCGCTGAGCCTCGAAGGAGGGCTCCAGAAATCGCAGCGACATCTGGAGGCCTCCTTCGAGGTCAGTCGGTCTTCGATCGACTGACACCTCAGGATGAGGTCGCGGGTGTGAGAGATAATCATCGCGGATTCACGTCGCTGTCGTGTACCGCGTGGCCTGCCAACGCAGGTCTGCTTAGCTCGCCAGGAACAGCACCGAGCGGTCGGAGGCCTCCAGCACCGTCTCGGCGAGGGGGCCGAACGACGCGACCTCGCCGGTACGGCGCGTGACACCCATCACGATCAGGTCGTGGTTGCCGGCCCGCGCCTGGCGCAGGATCTCGCGCTCGGGCGAGCGGGTCGCCCGGACATGGGTGCGTACCCGCAGCCCGGCCCGCTCGGCGAGATCGACCACCTCGCGCAGGGCCGCGGCGTCGCCCTGGCGCATCCCGGCGAGACGCCGGCCGGCGCCGTCGGCGAGGAAGAGCACGCAGAGTGCCGCATCCGCGCCGCGGGCCAGGGTGACGGCGATCTCGGCGCCGCGGCGGGCCGCCTCGGTGCCGTCGATCACCGCCAGGATCGCGAGCGGCGCGTCGGGGTCGTCGCGATGCGCGCCACGGGCGGCCGCGATGGCGAGCGGCCCCTCGAACCGCTCCGCCGCGCCGGCCACCGCGTCGGCAAGGCCGCCTTCCGGTGCGACCGTCGGGTCGATGCCGACGATCAGGAGGTCGTAGCCCTTGGCGGCCTCGTCGCCCACGGCTTCGGCGGCGGGCGCGGGGCTGGCGTGCTCGGTCACCTCGACCGGCGCGGCCTCCTCGCCCCGGGCGGCCTCCGCGGCCGCCGTCACCGCGCCCGCGAGACGGGTCTCCTCGGTGGGCTCCCCGAGCCGCACCACGGTCACCGGCATGCCGCGCGAACCGGCGACGAGGCCGGCGATCCGCGCGGCGAAGCGGCCCTTCGCCCCGTCGTCGGCGGCGACGAGCAGGCGTTCGAGCCGGGCGACGAAGCCGGTCTCCTCCGCCGCCTCGCGCGCGAGCCGCGCCTTCTCCTCGCCCGCGAGCGGCAGGCGGTGGAGGGCCCAGCGCAGCATCGGCGGCATCGCCAGGGTGGTGATCAGCGCCATCGCGACGATCATCGTGAACAGGTCCTGGCTCAGCGCCCCCATGCCGAGCCCGATCGAGGCGACGATCACCTCGGTCGAGCCGCGGGCGTTCATCCCGCAGGCGAGCGCCAGGGATTCCGGCCGCCGCAGGCCCCCGATCAGCCCGCCCGCGAAGGCGCCGGCGAACTTGCCGAGGCTCGCCACCGCGATGAGCCCGAGGGTGAGGAGCAGCAGGCGCGGGTCGCGCAGGATGGTCAGGTCGGCGCTGAGGCCCGCGAGCCCGAAGAAGATCGGCGCGAACAGGGCGGTGACGACGCCGCGCAACTGCTCGTCGATCCGGCGCGTCAGGATTGGCGACTGGCCGACCAGCAGCCCGGCCACGAAGGCGCCGAGTACCGTATGGACGCCGATGGCCTGCGTGATCAGCGCCAGCACCCCCATCAGCACCAGGATCGCGGTGATCACCGCGGCCTCGCTCCTCAGCGAATCGTTGGCCCAGCGGATCAGCCAGAAGACCGGGCGGCGCCCGACCGTCAGGCTGATCCCGAGGAAGACCAGGGTGCCGGCGAGACTGCGGCCGACCTCCCACGGATCGATGGTGCCGGCCCGCGCCAGGCTGAAGATCACCGCGATGATCACCCAGCCGATCGTGTCGTCGATGATCGCCGAGGCCACGATCACCTGGCCGACGTTGCGGCGCAGGAAATTCATCTCGCGCACCACCATGGCGACGATCTTGACCGATGAGATCGCGAGCGCGGTGCCGAGGAAGAGCGAGGTGACGAGGCGCAGCTCCGGGTGCGGCAGCATCGCCTCGGGCAGGAACCAGCCGAGGAGGAAGCCGCAGGCGAACGGCACCGCGACCCCGGTGACCGAGACGCTGACCGCCGCGCGCCGGACCTTGCGCACCAGGGCGAGGTCGGTCTCCATCCCGGTCATCAGCAGGAGCAGCAGGATGCCGAGCTGGGCGATGCCGTCGAGGAGCGCGCGCTGGTCGCGTCCGGGCGGAAACAGCCAGTGCTGCGCCTCCGGCCAGACCGCCCCGAAAAACGACGGCCCGAGCAGCAGGCCGGCGAGCAGCTGGCCCATCACCGCCGGCTGGCCGACCCGCAGCATCGCCTCGCCGAGCAGGCGCCCGAGGCTGAGGAGCAGCACGATCTGGATCAGCAGCACCACCTCGGACGGGCCGCCGCCCGAGCCGATTCCGGCGGCCTGGGCGCTGCCGGCGAGGACGAACGCGGCAGTGGCCAGGGTCAGGGCGGGGAGAGCTCGCCTCACGCGGCAGGTCCCGGAGCGGGCCGGGAAGAAGGGCATTGCCACGCGGATCGCTCGGGTCCTCGCCAGGGTGCGGCCGTCAACCGGGCCGCAATGCCCCGGTTCCGGGGGATCAGCGAGCGGGGGCGAGAATCCCGTCCTCCGGGTGGCAGCGGCGCGCGAAGCGCCGCAGAACGGAGCGGCGGCGGCGGGGCAGGCGCGGGAGGTCGTCGGGCTGCCGGGTCGCGGTGGCGGCCGGCTCGCCCGTCCCGGACCGGCGGTCGAGCCACGCGAGAAGGGCCGCGGCCACTGCCGCGCTGACGGCGCCGGCGATGGCGCCCGCCGAGGCCGCCACGGCGGGACCGTCCTGGATCAGCCAGGTCGCGGCCGCCATCCCGCCGCCGATCGCCGCCGTCATGATGAAGAACATCTATCGCGTCCCCTTTGGGCGAAGACGTTCTTGGGGGCCGGCAGGTTCGCGCGCTGCTGCGGACAAGGTTCACAAGTCCTGAATCCCGCCGAGGTCGGAGCCACCAGCCGCGATAGGCGAGGTTGACCGGCAAGATCGACCGGCAAGGGGATCATTAAGGGTCGCCGCCTAGGCTCCGGGATGGTCAACCGTTCCTTGAGTACCCGGCCCGTGTCCCTGCGTACCAATCTCTTCCTCGCGACTGTCGCGAGCCTCGGCTTCGCCACGGTCTGTGCCGTCTGCTCGGCGCAGCTCGACCGCGAGCCGCCCCGCCCGCAGCTCGTCGCCGCCGTGAAGCCCGTGATGCCGCTCGACGAGCCGGTCACCACCGGCTCGATCGTGCCGACGCCGCCGATCGCGAAGGCCGCCCGGATGGCGCGGCCCGAGAAGATCGAGGCCAAGAAGGCCGAGGCGGCGAAGGAGGCCCGCAAGGAGGCGAAGCCGAAGCCCGAGCCGGCCCTCGATTCCGAGCGGCTGGCCGCGCTCCTGGCCGAGCCGACGGTGATGAAGCCGAAGCGCTGAGGCGGCCCGTCAGCCGCGGCGCAGCGCCCGCAGGGCCCCGGTGCCGGCGAGCGCCGCGAGGGCGAGCGCGATGAGGGCGTTGTAGCCGGCGAGCGAGATCCCCAGGAAGCGCCAGGCGGCTGCGGTGCAATCCACCGGGTGGGTCGCCTGCAGGGACTTGAGGAAGTCGTCGACGCCGGCCGGCGCCGGGCCGGCGCCGCCGCCGCAATCGCTGGGTCCGGGCCAGAAGCCCCACTCGGCCCCGGCATGGTAGGCGCCCAGGGCCGCCCCGACGAGGAAGATCACCGCCACCAGGGCGAGGAGCCCGCCCGCGAGCCGGCGCGGCAGCAGCAGCGCGGCGGCGAGCAGCGGCAGGGCGAGGTAGTAGGGCTGGCGCTCGGTCAGGCACAGCTTGCACGGCACGTAGCCGAAGCCGTGCTGGAAGATCAGCGCCCCGCCGACGGTGGCCGCGGCGCCGACGAGCACCAGCAGGGCGGCCGGCCGGGGCGCCGTGAGCCGCGTGGCCAGGGAGGGAGCCATGGGAGTGCCGGCCATGGGCCAATCCTCAGATCAGGTAGCGGAAGGCGACGAAGCCGAGCACGGCGACCGCCACGCAGATCGCCGCCACGGCGTTCAGGTGCCGGTCGAGGACGGTGCGGATGCCGACGCCGTAGCGGCGCACGAGCCCCGCCAGGATGAAGAACCGCGCGCCCCGGGTGATCAGCGACAGGACGACGAACCAGAACAGATCGTAGCCGGCAAAGCCCGACGTGATGGTGACGAGCTTGTAGGGAATCGGCGTGAGCCCCTTCAGCAGGATCACCCAGTGGCCGTAATGGGCGTAGGCCTCGCGGAACTGGTCGGCGCCCTTGTCGAGGCCGTAGAGGTGGAAGAGCCAGGCGCCGAGGGAATCGTAGAGCAGCGCGCCGATCGCGTAGCCGGCGATGCCGCCCGCCACCGAGGTCAGCGTCGCCACGAGCGCGTAGGTCCAGGCCTTCTCGGGCCGGGTCACCACCATCGGCACCAGCATCACGTCGGGCGGCACCGGGAAGAACGAGCTCTCGGCGAAGGAGACCGCGCCGAGCGCGTAGGGGGCCGAGGGGCGCGCGGCGAGCGCGAGGATCCACTCGTAGAGGCGGCGCAGCATCGTGGGGATCAAGCCCGTCAGTCGTCAGGTGGCGCCCTTTGAGCACAGCTTCGCGGCGCTGGCGAGGGTTCCGGCCGCCACAGCCGGGCGGGAAGCGTCCGCCCCGGCGGGGCACCGGCGCGCTGCCGATCCACCGCCGCCCGGCAGGCCGAGGTCTCCGCCGGTCTCGTCCAGTCGGCCTAGCTCTCTTGGCGATTCGTCTTGGCGGCATCCGGTTTCTGCTTGACGAGACTGCGCCGCTCCGCCCGATCCACGCCACGATCGTCTCTCATCGATCGGCCCGGATCTACCGAAGGCCCCGCGTGATGTCGTTCCTGCGTCCGTTCCTCGTCCTCGCCCCGCTCCTTGCCGGCACCGTCCCGGCCGCCGCGGAGGACCTCGTCGCGCGCTGGCAGCGGGCCGACGCGGCCTGCGCCCTGCCGGCCTCGCCGCTGGCCAACCAGGCCTGCGAGGATCGCGACCGCTTCGCCACGGCGCTCCGCCACCAGGGCTGGTGCGAGGCCCGCGCCTCGACCGCCTACGACCATTGGGGCTGGCAGCGCTGCGCGCCGGTGGCGACGGCGCGGGCCGTGACCCGCCGACGGGCCCGGCCGCACGCCTGATCCGGCCCGCGCAGCGTCCCCGAAGGCTCGGGTCCGAACCCTCCCCCGCAAAGCGGGGGAGGGTTACCCGCGTCGGACCGGGACACGCGCCGGCATCGGCAGGCGCGGGTTCCCGCGCGACGGCCCTACACCACCCGCAGCAGCACGTGCTTCTTGCGGCCGAAGGACAGCTTCACCACGCCCTCCGGCGTCACGTCGCCGGTGCCGATCACCGCGCGCTCGTCGGTGACGGGGGCGTCGTTGACCTTGAGGCCGCCGCTCTTCACCTGGCGCCGCGCCTCGCTGGTCGAGGGGACGAGGGCCGCGTGCTCGGGCCCGAAGGCCGAGAGCACGCCCAGCCCCGCCTCGATCGCGGCCCGCGGCACCTCGACGGTGGGCAGGCTCTGGGCCAGCGCCCCCTCCTCGAAGGTGCGCCGCGCCGTCTCGGCGGCGGCCTCCGCCGCCTCGCGGCCGTGCAGCAGGGCACATGCCTCGGTGGCCAGCACCTTCTTGGCCTCGTTGATCTCCTGGCCGCCCAAGCCCGCGAGCCGGGCGACCTCGTCGAGCGGCATCAGGGTGAACAGGCGCAGGAAGCGGCCGACATCGGCATCCTCGGTGTTGCGCCAGAACTGCCAGTACTCGTACGGGCTCAGCATGTCCGGGTTGAGCCAGACCGCGCCCGACGCCGTCTTGCCCATCTTGGCGCCCGACGCCGTGGTCATCAGCGGGCAGGTCAGGGCATGGAGCTGCGGCGTGCCGAGGCGCCGGCCGAGATCGATGCCGGTGACGATGTTCCCCCACTGGTCCGAGCCGCCCATCTGCAGCGTCACGCCGTAGCGGCGGTTCAGCTCGGCGAAGTCGTAGGCCTGCAGGATCATGTAATTGAATTCCAGGAACGACAGCTCCTGGTCGCGCTCCAGCCGCAGCCGCACGCTGTCCATCGACAGCATCCGGTTGACCGAGAAATGCCGGCCGATGTCGCGCAGCATCTCGATGTAGTTGAGGGTGGTCAGCCACTCGGCGTTGTCGGCCATCACGGCGGCGTTGGGAGCCGTTCCGAAATCGAGGAAGCGCGCGAAGGTCTTGCCGATCTCGGCCTTGTTGGCCTCGATCTGGTCGAGCGTCAGGATCTTGCGGGTCTCGTCGCGGCCGGACGGGTCGCCGACGCGGGTGGTGCCGCCGCCCATCAGCGCCACCGGCTTGCCGCCGGTCGCCTGCAGCCAGTGCAGCATCATGATCGAGAGCAGGTGGCCGATATGCAGCGACGGCGCCGTGCAATCGTAGCCGACATAGGCCGTCAGCCGGCCCTCGCGGGCGGCCTCGTCCACGCCCGCGAAGTCGGAGCATTGGTGGACGTAGCCGCGCTCCAGGAGGACGCGGAGGAAGTCGGAACGCGGCGCGAAGTCGGTGGGCGCGGCCATGGAACTCTCGATCAGTCTCGCGGGTGGGCGACGGCGCGACAGCGCGGTGCCGCCATGCTAGCTCCGTCGGATTCGGAACGGGTCGGTCCATAGCAGTGCCGGCCCCGAAAGGCACGGGGGCGATTCGGGATGACGATGCGGCGCGCGATCGGGCTGATGAGCGGCACCTCCCTCGACGGCGTCGACGTCGCCCTGATCGAGACCGACGGCGAGACGGTCCGGGTCGAGCGCAGCCCCAACGGCTACCTCGAGCCGCTGGGACCCACGGGCTACCGCGCCTATTCCGACGACGACCGGGCGCTCCTGCGCCAGGCCCTGATCGACGCCGAGGCCGTGACCGAGCGCAGCGAGCGCCCCGGCTGCCTTGCCGCCGCCGAGGAGCTGGTGACGCGCCTGCACGCCGAGGCGGTCGAGAACTTCCTCTCCGAGAACGGGCTCACCGCGGCGGACATCGACGTGATCGGCTTCCACGGCCAGACCGTGGTGCACCGGCCCGACCAGAAGATGAGCGTGCAGATCGGCGACGGCCGGGACCTGAGCCGCCGCCTCGGCATCAAGGTGGTGTCGGACCTGCGCCACGCCGACATCGAGGCGGGCGGGCAGGGGGCACCGCTGGTGCCGGTCTTCCACCGGGCGCTGGCCCAGGCTTCGGGCTTCACCGAGAGCCTCGGCATCCTCAATATCGGGGGCGTGGCCAACGCCACGCTGATCGCCCGGGACGGACGCATCCTCGCCTTCGACACCGGGCCCGGCAACGCGCTCATCGACGACTGGATGCGCGAGCGTACCGGCCACGCGCTCGACGACAACGGCCGCACCGCCGCCCGCGGCCGGCCCGACGAGCAGCTGCTCGCCTGGCTCCTCGTCCACCCGTTCTTCGCCCGCCGGCCGCCGAAGTCGCTCGACCGCAACTGGTTCTCGCACAAGCTCGCCGGCCAGCTCTCGACCGAGGACGGCGCCGCGACGCTGACCGCCTTCACGGCGAGGGCGGTCGCCCGCGCCCTCGACCACGCCTCCGACCCGCCGGTCCGCTGGATCGTCGCCGGCGGCGGGGCCCGCAACGGCGAATTGCTGCGCCAGCTCAACTACCACCTGCGTGCCGAGATCACGACGGCGGACGCCATCGGCTGGTCCTCGGCCTTCCTGGAGGCCCAGGCCTTCGCCTACCTGGCGGTGCGCTCGGTGGAGGGCTTGCCGATCACCTTCCCGTCGACCACGGGCGTGCGGGAGGCGATCAGCGGCGGCGTGCTGGCGCGGCCGGAGGATTAAGAGGGCAGTGCGGCACCGCAGGACGTTGCGCGAGGCCCGTCCCCGCCGGTAAGCCGTCGCGCATGAGCAGCACGTCCTCGATCGGCCTCGTTCCTCCCGCGGCACCGGCCGCCGCGGCGCCCCGGTCCCGCCGCGCCGTGCGGACCTGGCTCTTCGTCATGGCCGCCCTGGTGGTGGCGATGGTGGCGGTGGGCGGCGCGACGCGGCTGACCGGATCCGGCTTGTCGATCACCGAGTGGAAGCCGGTGACCGGCGCGATCCCGCCGCTCTCGGGGGCGGCCTGGGCCGAGGAATTCGCCAAGTACCAGGCGACGCCGCAATACCGGCTGCTTAACCAGGGCATGACCCTGTCGGAGTTCCAGTTCATCTACGGCTGGGAATGGGGCCACCGGCTGCTCGGCCGGATCATCGGGCTCGCGTTCTTCCTGCCGCTGCTGGTGTTCTGGCTGCGCGGCCAGCTCGACCGGCGCCTCGGCGCGAGCCTCCTCGGCCTCGGCGTGCTCGGTGGCCTTCAGGGCGCGGTGGGCTGGATCATGGTGGCGTCAGGTCTCCAGCCCGGCATGACCGCGGTGGCGCCGATCAAGCTCGCCCTGCACCTGACGCTGGCGAGCGGGATCTATGCCGGCCTCGTCTGGATCGCCGCCGGCCTCGACCGACGCCGTGACGAGGTGCTGCCGGCGCGGCTCTCCCGCACGGCGCTCGCCCTGATGGTGCTGGTGCTGGTGCAGATCGCGCTTGGCGGCCTCGTCGCCGGCTCGAAGGCGGGGCTCACCTACAACACCTGGCCGCTGATGGATGGCGGCCTCGTGCCCGGCGGCCTGTTCGCCGGCACGCCGTGGATCGAAAACTTCGTCGACAACGTCGCCCTGGTGCAGTTCAACCACCGGCTCGTCGCCTACGCGCTGCTCGCCCTCGCGATCGTCCACGCCCTCGATGCCCGCCGCACGATGCCCGGGACCGGCGCGGCGCGGCGCGCCACCGCGCTTGCCGGCCTCGTCGTCGCCCAGGCGACGCTCGGCATCGTCACGCTGCTGCTGGCGGTGCCGCTCTGGGCCGGCCTCGCCCACCAGGTCGCCGCCATGCTGGTCCTCGGCATGGCGAGCGCCCATGCCCGGCTCGGCCGGGCGCCCGCGCCGGTGGCGCTGCGGGCGGCTTGAGGCGAGGAGGGATCGTTCGTCCCACGTTCATGCTCGCGTCTTAACCTCGACGGATCGGGAGGCCGTCTCCCGGCCCCGAGGAGCGGAGGTCCGATTGTCCGCGCAGGAGCACTCCCTGGAACTGTCCTCAGCCCCCGCCCCGCGCTTCGCGCCGGACGGCCGGCCGCTCGGCCTCGTCTGGACCTACACGCCGCGCGAGATGCTCGCCGACAGCATCGTGCACGTGGTCGGGGTCTCCCTCGGCGTGATCGGCGCCGTGGCGTTGACGATCAGCGCCGTCCTCTCGAAGCTCAGCCCCGCCGAGACGGTGGCGGTCGGCGTCTACGCCGCCGGCCTCGTGGCGATGCTGGGGACCTCGGCGGCCTACAACATGTGGCCGATCGGCCGGACGAAATGGCGGCTGCGCCGGTGCGACCACGCCACCATCTTCCTGATGATCGCCGGCACCTACACGCCCTTCGTCATCCTGGTCGGCACCGACGGCATCGCCATCGGGCTGCTCGCCGGGATCTGGCTCGTCGCCGTCATAGGCGCCGCCGTGAAGCTGACCCTGCCGGGCCGCTTCGACCGCCTGGCGATCGCCCTCTACCTGGCGCTCGGCTGGAGCGGGATGATGGTCTACGATTCGGTGATCGCCGCCCTGTCGCCACCGGCCCTGTGGCTGCTCGCCGCCGGCGGCCTGCTCTACTCGCTCGGCGTCATCTTCCACGTCTGGCGCCGGCTCCCGTTCCAGAACGCGATCTGGCACGCCTTCGTGCTGGCGGCCGCCGCCTGCCATTACGGCGCGGTGTTCCGCAGCATGCTCGACGTGGGAGCGTGAGACGGCGGAACTCGGGCGATTCGGCGATCGGACCGGGTAGTCCGATCGCCGGTCCGATCGGTTTTGCGGATCGTTCCGGGGCTGCGGCGGGCCGGCGACCGTTCGGGTTGATGATCCAGCGATCAAGGCTTTCGATTCCTAGTGCACTGACTCAAACGGATGGTGCAGCGTTGTCGTTGACGGCATCGAGGATGGCAGCGGCGGGCTTGGTCCAGATGAAGGGCTTCGGCCTGTCGTTGTGCTCGGCGATGGTGCGGTTGATCGCAGCCTGAAGGTCGACGATCCCGCTGAAGTTGCCCCGCTTCAGCCTGCGCCGGGTCAGGGCGGAGAAGAAGCCCTCGACCGCGTTCATCCACGAGGCCGAGGTCGGGGTGAAGTGGAAGATCCAGCGTGGGTGCCGAACCAGCCAGGCCCGCACCTTCGGGTGCTTGTGCGTGCCGTAGTTGTCCAGGATCACGTGGATCAGTTTGCCGGCCGGCACCGCCGCCTCGATCGTGTTGAGGAAGCGCAGGAACTCCTCGTGGCGGTGACGCTGCATGCAGCGGCCGATCACCGTACCCTCCAGTACATCGAGCGCGGCAAACAGCGTCGTGGTGCCGTGGCGGATGTAGTCGTGGGTCTGGGTCTCGGGGCGACCTGGCGTGACGGGTCGGCTTGGGCGGGTGCGCTCGAGAGCCTGGATCTGGCTCTCCTCATCCTGAGCCTGTCGAAGGATCGTCGAGCGAGAGCACGACGGCGTGGCGCGGCGGATCCATATAGAGCCCGACGATGTCCTCGACCTTCTCGGCGAAGGCCGGATCGTTCGAGCGTTTGAAGCTGCGGACCCGATGCGGCTGGAGGCGATGGGCATCCCAGATGCGCTGGACCGACCGCAGGGAGATCCCGACGGCCTGCGCCAGGGCGCGGCCGGTCCAGTGGGTGACCTCACCGGGCGGTTCGGAGCAGGTGAGGGCGAGCACCTCGGCGACGGTGTCGGTGGAGTGAGGCGGCTTGCCGGGCGGACGGGTCTTGTCGCGTAAGAGGCCCTCGACGCCTTCCTCGGCGTAGCGCTGTTGCCAGCGCCAGACGGCCGGCCGGCTGACGCCCGCCTGCTGGGCGACGTCGAGGACGCAGAGGCGTTCGGCCGAGAGCAGGACGATGCGGGCGCGCTGGATGTGCTTGAGGGGCCGCCCCCGATCGGCGACGATGGCGGACAAGCGCGCCAGGTCGGCGGCGCTGGGGATTACGCAGACAGTCTGAGCCATCCCTCAGACTCGCATACCTCACGCCTACCGTGAATCCTCTGAATGCGTCAATGCACTAGTTCCGCTTATGCGGCCCTGGACTGATGTGGTGGACATACTATCAAGTGTGTCAAACAGGCTCTGACAGGCCTCAACAGCCGGAATAATTTTTGGATATCAATCGATACTCGATCGAATTGGAGAATATTTGATTCGAGCGGGAGATTTTGTCCCACTCTAGACTTCATCCTGAGGTGTCGGCGATCGGAGGGCGCACTCCATCGAAGATGGCCCGACCTTAATGGAGGGCTCCAGGGATCGCTGCGCCAGATGGAGATTTCCTTCGAGGTCAGTCGATCTTCGATCGACTAGAGCACTTCACGATCGCGTTGCAATTGCGAAGCTCTCTAAGTCTTTGTTTTGGCGCATTTTCTGCGACGAACCGGTTTCCACTTCGTCGGAAAATGCTCTAACACCTCAGGATGAGGTCGCGTGTGGGAGGCAAGATCGTCCGTTGATCTATTGCGTGTATCGAACAGGCTCTGACGCTTCAGGGTCAGGTCGAGAGCGGGGCGCGATCTCCGAATAAGCCGGCCGAGCCCTCAGAACGGTGTGTAGTCCCCGCCATCCGTAATGGTGTCGAGCGCGCGCTCGATCGAGGTCACGGCGTCCAGCACCATCTGCACCGTGCGCTCGGCCTCCGTGCGCGGCCGGCCCAGGGCGGCGGCGCGGGCGCCGATGTCGTGCAGCTGCTCGGCGATCGTCACGAGGTCGGAGACGACCATCGCGGTGGCGCGGGCGGCGGCATCGGGCGCCGGGCGCGGGCGCAGCAGGGGAACGACGTTGCTCATCGGCCGGGACTCTCGCGCAAAGCGCGGCACTCCGCCAGCCGGAGAATCGCGGCCCTCCACACATTCCATCGAGCGCGGCCCGGGAGGCACAGGCGCCGAACTTCGCCGCCGCGCGCCGGTCCGGCGCCTTGACGGGGGGGCGGCAGCCGGGCACCCCGGCCCGACTGTCAGAGCCCAGGATCCCCCATGCGTCTCCTTCGTGTCGCCGCGGCGCTCACCCTCGCGGGCCTCGCCGCCGCCTGCACCAGCTCCGGCGATTCCCGCGGCACCGGCCTCGCCGAGACCTTCGACACCAAGAACTACGTGCGTTCGAACGACACCAACGGGACGCAGCGCCGGCCCGACGTGAACCGCGCCTTCACCCAGCCGTCGATCCCGAGCATCTCGAACCGCGGCTTCTGACGCGTTCCCGGCGGCCTCGGCCGCCGGGCCCTCAGCGCTTGCGGAAGAGCGGGTGCTCGACCTTGTCGCCCGGATGGATCCCGAGTCGCGCGGCGGTGCCGGCGTTGAGTTCGAGCACGCCGAGCACCGGCTCGCCGGAGGCGATGGTCCGGGTCGAGAGCGGCTCGGTGTCGGCCGCGATCCGCGCCACCGTGCCGTCGGCGCGGATGAACAGCATGTCGAGCGGCAGGTAGGTGTTCTTCATCCACATCGTCACCGGCTCCATGCGCTCGAAGTCGAACAGCATGCCGCGGTCCGGCGCCATGGTGCGGCGGAACATCAGGCCCTGGGCCCGGCCCGCATCGTCGCGCATCACCTCGACCTGGAAGGCGTGGCGGCCGGAGCGGGAGGCGATCGTCAGCGGCTCGAACGGGCCGTCGGCCAGGGCGGCCGAGGGCGCGAGCGCCAGGAAGAGGAGGAACGCGGCGAGGAGCCGGCGCGGCGAGGCGGCGAGGGGCCGTGCGAAGCGAAGCGACATGACGGTGAGCTAGAGCGCCGTCCGGCGAAGGGGATGGGCGCCCGCCGCCGGACATGCGCGGGAAACCAAAATCCGGAGGGGAGAGGTCTCGTGGCCGGACCCGGACCTGCGGGTCAGTGCGACGACGGAGGGCCGGCCTCGGTCAGGAGGCGCACCTCGGCGGCCATCAGCCCCTTCGAGCCGTCGCCGTAGCGCACCTGGACGTACTCGCCGGGCTTGAGCTCGGCGATGCCGTAGCGCCGCAGCGTCTCCATATGGACGAAGATGTCCGGCGTGCCGTCGCCGCGGCTGAGGAAGCCGAAGCCGCGCAGGCGGTTGAACCACTTCACCACCGCGGTCTCGAGGCCGCTCGTCGGCACCACGGTGACGTGGGTGCGCGGCATCGGCAGCTCGGCCGGGTGGGTCGCGGTGGTCTGGTCGAGGGAGACGACCCGGAACGCCTGCCAGCCACGGGAGCGCTGCACCGCCTCGACCACGATCCGGGCGCCCTCGCTGGCGCTCTGGTGGCCGTCGCGCCGCAGGCAGGTGACGTGGAGGAGCACGTCCGGCGAGCCGTCGTCGGGCACGATGAAGCCGAAGCCCTTGGCGACGTCGAACCACTTGATGCGGCCGCTGACCTCGACCAGTTCGACCGGGCGCTCGATCGCCGCGGCGTCGAGCCCGGACCGGGTGTCGCGTGCGTCGTCCCCGAACGCGCCCCCTCGCCGCTCCCCGGCGAGACCTGAACCGAACTCGTCCGACATCGTAAGCAACCCACTCGAATCGCGTCGCGCGCTTCACCTGCAGATTAACAAAGTCATGACTCCGGGGAAGCCCAAATCCGCCGAGTTGAGACACCGAGGCGGCCACGTCCCGCGTCGATGTCGCTTCGCGGACGCACAATCTGCAATCCCGGGAGGCAGGGTGCGAGGCCGATGCCCTGCGGTTGCGCCCGTCGCCCGCAATCCCACCCCGAAACTGCGCGTTTTCGCCGCAGGCATGGCGGGGGTCCCGGACCCCGTGCGGGCTCGGCTATGACGGCGCCCATCCGCCGTCCGGGAGAGCCGCGATTCACACCCCATCTTCCACGCCCACGCCCACGCCCATCCGGCGCCTCGCGGTCGTCGACCTCGCCCGCGGCGTCGCGCTCCTGGCGATGGCGTTCTACCACCTGACATGGGATCTCGGCTTCCTGCGGCTGACGCCCGAGAACCTCGCCCTGACGCCCGTGGGCCGGGCGGCGGCGCACGGCATCGCCGGGAGCTTCCTGGTCCTCGTCGGGATCAGCCTCGTCCTCGCCCGGCCGGGGCGGGCCGGCCGGTGGCGGCCCTACCTGCTGCGGCTCGCCCGCATCGCCGCGGCGGCGGGAGCGATCTCGCTCGCGACCGCCTTTCTGTTCCCGGATTCGTGGATCTTCTTCGGCATCCTGCACTGCATCGCCGTGGCGAGCGTGCTGGCGCTGCCGGCCCTCGTCGCGCCGCTGCCGCTCGTCGGGCTCGCGGCGGCTCTCGTCCTCGCCGGTCCCCACCTCGCGGCCCTGGCAGGGTCCCCGGCTCTCCTCGATGCGCCGGGCTTGCTGTTCCTGGGGCTCGGCGCGACGGTGCCGACCACCAACGACTACGTGCCGTTGTTTCCCTGGTTCGGCTTCGTGCTGGCGGGGATCGGGCTCGGCCGGGTGGCGCTGCCGCGGCTCGCGGCCTCGGCGATCGGCACGATCGCGCCGCGGGGCCGGGCCGGGCGGCTCGCGACGGCGGCCGGGCGGCACAGCCTCGCGGTCTACCTGATCCACCAGCCGGTGCTGCTCGGGCTGCTCTACGGGGTGGCGGCGCTCGCCGGGCCGCATCCGCGGGCGGGGGAGGCGCAGTTCCGGCGCGAGTACCGGGCGAACTGCGCCGAGGCCGGCGGCGGCGAGGCGGCCTGCCGGGTGGCGGCGCGCTGCGTCGTCGAGCGCCTGCGGGCCGATGGCCTATGGCGGGCCGGCGGCGGCTTCTCGGCGCAGGAGCAGGGCCGGGCGATCGCGCTGTCCCGGACCTGCTTTCGGGAGGCGGGCGGCGGGTAGCCGCCCGCGCGTCCGGCTCAGTCCTTGGCGCGCTCGACGTAGGCGCCGTCGGCCGTCATCACGACGATGCGGGTGCCGGTGCCGATATGCGGCGGCACCAGGGTGCGGATGCCGTTCGAGAGCGTGGCGGGCTTGTAGGACGAGGAGGCGGTCTGGCCCTTGGTCACCGGCTCGGTGTCGGTCACCTCGAGGGTGACGCGCTGGGGCAGCTCGAGCGCCAGCGGCACGCCGTTATGGGTCGACAGCATGACCGCCATGCCCTCCTGCAGGTAGGGGGCCTGGTCGCCGATCACGTCCTGCGGCACCGCGAGCTGCTCGTAGGATTCCGGGTTCATGAAGTGGAACCCCTCGGCGTCGCTGTACAGGAAGGTGTGCTCCCGGTCCTCGACGTAGGCGCGCTCGACCTGCTCGGTGGTGCGGTAGCGCTCCGAGACCTTCACGCCGTCGGTGATCCGGCGCATGTCGAGCTGGGTCACCGGCGTGCCCTTGCCGGGGTGGATGTTCTCGGCGGAGAGGATCACGTAGAGCCGGCCGTCCTTGTCGACGACGTTGCCCTTGCGGAGTGAGCTGGCGATGACCTTCGGCACGGGGCGAATCCTGGACTTGAAGCGTTGACAGAAAGCGGCGGCGTCCGCCAAGCCGCGGGCGTCGCGCGCCGCGCCGGCAGAGGATGCCTTCGGCCCGCCCTATCGCATCTCAGGCGCGACCGCCAGTCGCCCCGCCCGCCATGACCTCGCCGATGATCCCCACCGCATGACCTCCGCCTCGCCCTGGTGGGCCCCCCACGTCCATGCCGACCGCCGGCCGCGGCTGATGGCCCGCAACCGCATCGCCGCCGCGCTCCGGGCGTGGTTCTCCGCCCGCGACTTCGTCGAGGTCGACGCCGCCATCCTCCAGGTCTCGCCCGGCAACGAGGCGCATCTCTCGGCCTTCGCCACGCAGGCCATCGCCCCCGACGGCACGACGCATCCGCTCTACCTCCACACCTCGCCGGAATTCGCCTGCAAGAAGCTCCTGGCGGCGGGCGAGCCCCGGCTGTTCAGCCTCGGCCCGGTCTACCGCAACCGCGAGCGCGGGGCCCTGCACCACCCGGAATTCACCATGCTCGAATGGTACCGTGCGGGGGAGACCTACGACAGCCTGATGCACGATTGCGCCGCGCTCCTGCGCCTCGCCGCCGAGACGGCGGGCGCGACGACCTTCTCCTGGCGCGGTGTCGAGGCCGACCCGTTCGCCGAGCCGGAGCGGCTGAGCGTGGCGGAGGCGTTCGACCGCCATGCCGGCATCGACCTCCTGGCGAGCGTGGCGCCGGATGCCAGCACCGACCGGGCCGGGCTCGCCGCGGCGCTCGGCGCGGCCGGCATCCGCACCGCGCCCGACGACACCTGGGCCGACCTGTTCAGCCGGGTGATGGTCGAGCGGGTCGAGCCGGCGCTCGGCCGCGGCCGGGCGACGATCCTGTGCGAGTACCCGATCCCCGAGGCGGCGCTCGCCCGTCCGAGCCCGGCCGACCCGCGGGTGGCGGAGCGCTTCGAACTCTATGCCTGCGGCGTCGAGCTCGCCAACGCCTTCGGCGAATTGACCGACGCGCCCGAGCAGCGCCGGCGCTTCTGTGCCGAGATGGACGAGAAGGAGCGCGTCTACGGCGAGCGCTACCCCGTCGACGAGGACTTTCTGAGCGCCCTCGGCCAGATGCCGGAGGCGAGCGGCATCGCGCTCGGCTTCGACCGGCTGGTCATGCTGGCGACCGGGGCGCGCCGGATCGAGGATGTGATCTGGACGCCGGTCGCCGAGTATCCCGGCACGGGACCCGCCCGGTGAGCGGACCGATCCGCAGCGCCCGCGACCTCGCCGCGGCCGGCCTCGTCCTGGCGGAGCAGCTGCCGGCGCTGGAGCGGGTGGCGGCGCGCTACGCCGTGTCGATCACCCCGGCGATGGCCGAGCTGATCGCCGACGCCGAGGACGGAATCGGCCGCCAGTTCGTGCCCCGGGCCGAGGAACTCGTCACCACGCCCGAGGAGCGGGCCGACCCGATCGGCGACGAGGCCCACGCGCCCGTCCCCGGCATCGTCCACCGCTATCCCGACCGGGTGCTCCTGAAGCCCCTCCACGTCTGCCCGGTCTATTGCCGCTTCTGCTTCCGCCGCGAGGTGGTCGGCCCGGAGGGGCAGGGCAGCCTGACCGAGGCCGAGCTCGACGCCGCGCTCGCCTACATCGCCGCCCGCGACGAGGTCTGGGAGGTGGTGGTCACCGGCGGCGACCCGCTCGTGCTCTCGCCCCGGCGGCTCGGGCGCATCGCCGCGGCGCTGCGGGCGATCCCGCATGTCCGGGTGCTGCGGCTGCACACCCGCGTGCCGGTGGTCGATCCGGCGCGGGTCGACGCGGAGTTGATCGGGGCGCTCAAGCGCTTCGAGGGCGCGGTGTTCGTGGCGCTCCACGCCAACCACCCGGCGGAATTCTCGGACGCGGCGCGCGCGGCGATCGCGCGCCTCGTCGATGCCGGGATCCCGATGGTGAGCCAGTCGGTGCTGCTCGCCGGCGTCAACGACGACCCCGACACGCTGGCCGCCCTGATGCGGGCCTTCGTCGAGAACCGGATCAAGCCGTACTACCTGCACCACGGCGACCTCGCCCCCGGCACCGGCCACCTGCGCACCACCCTCGATCGCGGCCAGGACCTGATGCGCTCCCTGCGCGGGCGGGTCTCCGGGCTGGCGCAGCCGACCTACGTCCTCGACATCCCCGGCGGATACGGCAAGGTGCCGGTCGGGCCGGGCTACCTGGCGTCCGCCGGTCGGGCCGGCGGCGGTCTTGCGGGCTGGACCGTCACCGACCCGACCGGCGGACGCCACGCCTACCCGCCCGAGGTCGGTCCGTCCGAGACCGGCCCGTCCAAGACCGAGGAGGACACGCCATGCGCAGGCTCTGGGGACGGCTGAGTTCCGTCAACGTGCAGAAGGCGGTGTGGGGGCTCGAGGAGCTCGGCCTGCCCTACGAGCGTGTCGAGGCCGGCGGTGCCTTCGGCCGCGTCCGCGATCCCGACTACGTCGCGATGAACCCCAACAGCCTCGTGCCGGTGCTGGAGGAGGACGGCTTCGTCCTCTGGGAATCGAACGCGATCCTGCGCCACCTCGCCCGCGGGTATACCACGCACGGTTTCTGGCCCGAGGATCCCCGCGCGGCGGCTTTGGCCGACCAGTGGCTCGACTGGCAGGCGACCCGCTTCACGCCCGCGACCCGGGACGCGTTCTGGCAGACCGTGCGCACCCCGGCCGACCAGCGCGACCAGGCGACGATCGACCGTTCGGTCGCGGCGTCCGAGGAGTGCGCGGCGATCCTCGACGCACACCTGATGGGCCGCGCCTACATGGTCGGCGAGCGCTTCACCGTGGCCGACATCGCGGTCGCCGCCGCCGCCCATCGCTGGCTCCACCTCGACGTGCCGCGCATCGAGCGGCCGGCCCTGCGGGCCTGGTACGCGCGCGTCCGGGAGCGCCCGGCGGCCTCGGTCGCGCTGCCGCCCCTGAGCTGACGCCGGGCCCTCGAAGCCGAGCCCTGCCGGAGCGCGGCCATGCGCTGACGGCGTGGCCGCCTTCCGCCGGATCGGCTACGTCTCGACCCGTCCCTCTCCCCACGCCCCCGAAGGCCCGATGCCGCTCGACAAGACGCTCCTCGACGCCCTGCAGGCCGTCACCACCGCCACCCTGACCACGGTGCTCCTGAAGAAGGGCATCCGCCGCTGCTGGATGCGCGGGCCGATGCCGCGCTTCGCCGCCGGGCAGCGGATCGTCGGCCCGGCCTTCACCCTGCGCTTCGTGCCGGCCCGCGAGGACCTGGCGACCCCGGAATCCTGGTCGAGCCCGACCTCGACCCGCGCAGCGATCGAGGCGATGCCCGAGGGCTGCATCGCGGTGGTCGACGCCATGGGGGTGCAGGATGCCGGCATCTTCGGCGACATCCTGTGCGCCCGGATGAAGAAGCGCGGCGTCGCGGCGCTGATCACCGACGGCGTCGTGCGCGACGGCGAGGGGGTCGAGGGCACCGGCCTGCCGGTCTGGTGCTCCGGCGTCGCGGCCCCGGCCTCGGTGTCGGGTCTCACCTTCGTCGGCTGGGGCGAGCCGGTCGGCTGCGGCGGCGTCGCGGTCTATCCGGACGACATCGTGGTGGCGGACGGCGACGGCGCGGTGCTGATCCCGGCGGCTCTCGCCGAGGAGGTCGCGCTCGCCGCCGTCGAGCAGGAGCGCCTCGAGCTCTGGATCATGCGCGAGGTCGACAAGGGCCTGCCGCTGCCGGGCCTCTACCCGCCGAACGCCGAGACCCGCGCCCGCTACGAGGCCGAGACCGGCAAGGCTTGATGACCGGCAAGGCCTGACCGACCGCTTGGCCGGGACCGCCCCGGTGTTCTTCGTGCTCTCGAAGGTGCTGTGGTTCCTCACGGCGCCTTCGAACCTGCTCCTGCTCCTCGTCGTCGCCGGGGCGGGGCTCTCCCTGCGCTGGCGCCGCCTCGGCGCCGGTCTCGCGGCCCTGTGCGGCCTCGCGCTCCTCGCCGGCGGCGTCTCGCCGCTGGCTTCCCTGGTCTTCGGGCCGCTCGAGAACCGCTTTCCGGAATTCCGCGACGACGGCGGCCCGGTCGCCGGAATCGTGGTGCTGGGCGGCGCGGTCGAGACCGGGCTGTCGGCCGCCCGCGGCCAGCTCGTCGTGAACGATGCCGGCGAACGGATGATCGCGCTCGGCGACCTCGCCCGGCGCTACCCCGCCGCGACCGTCGTCTTCGCCGGCGGCTCCGGCCGGCTCACCGGCGACGGGGCGGTGTCGGAATCCGCGATCACCCGGCGCCACGCCGCATCCCTCGGCGTCCCGCCCGAGCGGATCACCTACGAGGACCGGTCCCGCAACACCCACGAGAACGCGACCTTCAGCGCCGAATTGGTCAAGCCGAAGCCCGGCGAGCGCTGGCTCCTCGTCACCTCGGCCTGGCACATGCCGCGGGCGGTCGGCTGCTTTCGCCGCGCCGGCTTCACGGTGACGGCCTACCCCGTCGATTACCGCACCGGCCCCGGCACCCTGGCGATCCACGCCACCGCCGGCGACGGCCTGTTCGAGCTCGACATCGCGGTGCGGGAATGGCTCGGCCTCGCGGCCTACCGGGCCTCGGGCTACACCGAAGCGGTGTTCCCGGGACCGTGATCCCGGCTCACCGCGGCAGGGACAGCCGGTAGATCCCGCGAAAATCGTCCGGGTCGTCCACCACCTTGCCCTTGCGCAGGATCGCGATGCGGCCGGCCTTCATCAGGCGCACCGCCTGGCGGCGGACCGGCTGCATCAGCGGACCCCAGCCGTCCGGGTGGGGGCCGCCGAGCGCCCGGGCGACCTCGGAGGGGCAGACGGTCTTGTCCGCGCCGCGCTCGGTGACGAGGCGCACCAGGGTGAGCTCGATCTCGTAATCGTCAGGGATCATCGTGGTCCTGCAGGGCCCGGCGGGCGTCGGAGGCGAACTGGCGCTGCCACATCACGGTGAGCACCATCGCGGTGGTGGCGAACAGCACATAGGCGCTGACGAACCACCCGAGATACGCGAGCGCGAAGAAGAACGCACGCTGCCCGCGGTTGAAATGGCCGCCCGCCACCACGTTCATCGCCGCGGCCCGCCGCGCCGCGCGCTCGATCCGGACCGGGTCGCCTTCGCGCGGTGGCACGGCGCCGATCAGGATGGCGCCGTAGTTGAACAGCCGGTAGGCCCAGGCGAACTTGAAGAAGGCGTAGACGAAGATCAGGGCGAGGCCCGCCACCTTGATCTCCCACACCGCCCGGGTCATCGGCGCGCCGAAGGGCAGGGTCGAGAACAGGGTCAGGGCGTCGTCGGCCGACCGCGACAGGGTGAGGGCGCTGCCGAGCGCGATCAGCGCCGTCGAGGCGAAGAAGGCGGTGCCGTTCTGCAGCGAGGCGTTGATGGTGGTGTCGACCACCCGGTTCTCGCGCACGATCTGCTGGTCGGCCCAGGCGTGGCGGTAGCGGTTCATCATGCCGTTGAGGCTGCGCTTGCCGCCCGACAGGTGCTCGACCGCGTAGGAATAGCCCCACCACGCCGAGAGGAAGCAGACCAGCGCGGCGAGGTCGAGGAACGAGAAGCTGCTCAAGCCCAGATCCGGGTGCATGCCGGGTCCCGTCAGGCCGTCGGCAGGATCTGCACGCCGCGTGCGCCGGCGGGCTCGGGTGCCTCGCTCACGGCGAGGTCCGAGACCCGCGCGCCCGGCGGTCCCTCGCGGCAGGCCTCGATCATCGCGCCGACCGCCTCGGCCGGACCGGCGATGCGGGCCTCGACGCTGCCGTCGAGCCGGTTGCGCACGGTGCCGAAGAGGCCCTTGGCCTCGGCCACGCCCTTGGTCCAGGCCCGGTAGCCCACGCCCTGGACGCGGCCCTGGACGACGATCTCGACGCTGCGCTGTCCGCTCACGCTCGCCCACTCCCCGTACGGCGTCTCCCGGGGCGGGCTCTAGAGCAAATTTCGCCGCGAGGGGAGAGCGGGAACGCGAGGGGCCGCCGCGCCGTCAGGCGCTCGCGGCGACGAGGGGGCGGGCGAGGACCGGGCGGAGGTCCGGCGCACGGGGGCGCACGAGGTCGGCGAGCGGCACGAAGGCGTCCGGCGCGGCACCCCCGACCCGCGTGCCGAAGCCGAGGGCGAAGGACAGGGTGAGCTTGCGGTCGGGGACGATGCCGAAGGCGCCGAGCGCGGCCGAGAACGCCTCGCGGAAGCTGCGCACCCCGCACCAGCTCTTCTCCGAGAGGTGCAGCGGCCATTCCCAATGGCCGTCCGGCCGACGCGCCGCGAGGGCGTCGCGGTCGATGAAGTAGCCGGTGTCGCGGTGCTCCAGCCCGTCCGCGTGGAGGCGCCAGTCCCGGTTCTCGAACAGCGGGGCAGCCTCGGCCGCGACGTCCTCCAGGCGGGTGGTCTCCATGCGGGTCTCCCACGGTTCCCCCGCGACGCCGCGCCGCCTCCCGGGCCGGCTCGTCGCATGGAACATTTACGGAACACTGGTCTGATTTGCACAGGTCGTCAACAGGGACGGACGAACATTTCTCGAACGCCGCGGCTGTTGCCAAAGTCCGGTCCGGGTGCCACCTCGGGTCCATCGATCCTGCCACGACGACCAATCCTGCCATGACCACGAGGAGCGAGATGGAGCGCAGCCGCAAGGGGCAGGAGAGTGGCCCGCGCGAGGCCGGCCCCGACGTCGAGGCCCTGCGCCGCCTCGAGGCGCTGCAGCCGGCCTACGAGCGCCTGCGCGCCGACCGGATCCGCGCCGAGAGCGACGTCGAGCGCCTGACCGCGGAACTCGCTGCCGCCCGCGCCCAGGCCCGCGAGGAGCTGGGCACCGACGACGAGGCCGAGATCCGCCGGATGATCGAGGAGGCCCGGGCCGAGAATGCCCGGCGGGTCGAGGAGTTCGCCCAGGCCCTGCGGGCGGTGCAGGACCGCCTCACCGCTCTCGATCCCGCCCGTTGACCATCGCCGCGACGACCGCCCCGGCTCCGGCCGACCGCCTGGGGGCGCTGACCCGCGCCGGCCGCCTGCTCGCCCGCCTGGAGGCGGCCCGCGACCGCGACCGCGAGACCCTGGCCGCCCGCACCCGCGAGGTCGCCGCCGCCAAGGGCCGCCTCGCCCAGCGCGACGCGGTCGATACCTACCTGCGCGAGCTGCAGCAAGAGGCCAACCGGCGCAGCGTCGCGACCTTCGAGACCCTGCTCACGGCCCTCGTCCAGGAGGTGCTGCCCGGCGAGAAGCCGGTGCGCCTGGATCTCACCACCGAGCGGGGTCTGCCGGCCCTCGACATCGGGGTCGAGCGCCCGGATGGCGGCCGCGAGGACGTGCTGGAGGACAATGGCGGTGCCATGACCAACGTGGTCGGCATGGCGTTGCGCCTGATCGCCGTGGTCAAGGCCGGGGTCGGGCGCTTCCTCGCCCTCGACGAGGCCGATTGCTGGATCGCCCCCGATCGGGTGCCGGCCTTCTACCGGGTGCTGGAGGAGAGCGCCGCCAAGCTCGGCGTGCAGTGCCTGGCGATCTCCCACCACGACGTGGCGGGGTTCGGGACCGACCTGACGGTCAGCCGGATCGCCGGCCGGCCCGAGACCGGCGTCGCCATCGTCGGGCCGGCCGCGTCCTGCGCGGCGGCCTGGACGCCGGAGAGGCCGGGTTTCCGCTACCTGCGCCTCGTCGACGTCCAGGGTTTTTCCGATGCGACCCTGCCGCTCGCCCCCGGCGTCAACGCGCTCGTCGGCCCCAACAACCATGGCAAGTCGACGGTGATCCGGGCCCTGCGGGCGGTCTTCTACGGCGAGGTGCGCGACAGCCTGGTGCGGGCGGGCGCGAACGCCGCGCGGGTCGAGATCGGCGTCGCCGACGGGCGGGTGCTGCGCTACGCCCGCCAGCCGAAGCGCACCCCGGTCAACCTGTGGTCGCTGCACGAGGCCGACGGGTCGCTGGTGCGGGAGAACGGCACCACCCTGGAGACCGGCGGCCGCGAAGTGCCCTCCTGGGTCGAGCGCCTGTTCGGCATCACCCGGGTCGAGGACCTCGACGTCCACGTGGCGCACCAGAAGTTTCCGGTCTTCCTGCTCGGCGAGAAGCCGGCCCGGCGCTCGGCCGTGCTGTCGATCGGCCGCGAGGCCGGGCTGGTGCGCGACATGCAGGCGCTGCAGCGCGAGCGGGTGACGGAGGACCAGCGCACCATCCGCGAGGGCGAGCGCGAGATCGCCCGCCTGCGCGAGGCGTTGAGCGCCCTCGACGATCTCGACGCCCTGGAGGAGTCCCTGGCCGGGCTGCGGGGGCAGGCCGACGCGCTCTTAGCGGCGGAGGCGCGCCTGCGCGACCGCGAGGCCCTGGCCGACCGTCTCGCCCGGTCCGGGCGCCTCGCCACCGGGGCCGCCGCCCGCGCCCGGGTGCTGGCCGACCTGCCGGCGCCCGAGACCGGTGCCGAGATCGGCCGCGCGCTCGCCGAGGCGCGCCACCGCGCCGCCCTCGGCCGCCGTGTGCTCGCGGCCGCCGGCGATCTCGCGGCGGCGCGCGAGCGGGTCGCGGCGCTCGCCGGACTGCCGCCGGAGGCGCCGCAGCCGCGCGACACCACCCGGGCCGGCACCCATGCCGCGCGGCTGCGGCGCCTGCGCGCCGGCCTCGCCGATGCGCGGGACCGTGCTGCGGTGCTCGCCGGGCTGCCGGACGAGGCGCCCCGCCCGGTGCTCCGCCCCGATGCCGCCGCGACGGCGCAACGCCTCGCCGAGACCGGCCGGCGCCTCGCCGCGGCGCGGGGACGCGCGGCCGCGGCCCGGGACGGGCTCGCCGTCGCCGAGGCCGAGATGGAAGTGGTCCTCGCCGCGACCGGGGGGCGCTGCCCGGCCTGCGGCACCCCCGTGGCACCCGCCTCCCTTCTCGTCGGCCACCGCCATTCCGGCACGGGGGACGCCGCATGATCCTCGGACGCGAGCGGCTCGACGCCGCGCCGGTCGCCTGCGCCGGTCTCCTCGTGATCGGCGATCCCCACGTCTCGTCGCGCCGGCCCGGGCGGCGCAGGGACCCGGACTGGCCGGCGCCGGTCCTGAACAAGCTCGAGCATTGCGTGGCATTGGCGAATGCCCGCGACTTCGCGCCGGTGCTCCTCGGCGACCTGTTCGAGCGCCCGGTGGAGCCGGACGAGAGCCTGAAGTCGCGGCTGATCCGCATCCTCAAGGGCTTCCGGCACCGGCCGCTCGCCAATGTCGGCAACCACGACATCCGCCATACCCGCCTGTCCGACGGCGACAGCCTGGCGATGCTGGCGGTGAGCGACGTCCTCGACGTCGTGCCGGAATCCGGCCCGGCGGCGCTCTACGCCGTGAACGACCGCCGCCTCGGCTTCGGCGCGACGCCGTTCGGGCAGGCGATCCCCACGGATGTCCGCGGGCTGATCCCGCAGGCCGATGCCGTCCTCTGGCTCACCCACCACGACCTCGCCTTCGGGGCGGGCTATCCGGGCGCGGTGCCGCCCGAGGCGATCCGTGGCTGCGTGCTCGCGATCAACGGCCACGTCCACAAGCGCCACGCCCCGATGCAGGTCGGGGAAACGCGCTGGTTCAACCCGGGCAACATCACCCGCGGCTCGGTCGACCTGATCGCCCACATCCCCGCGGTCTACGTGCTCGCCGGCGACCTCTCGCTCACCGAGGAGCGCCTGCCCCACGTCGCCGACGTGTTCGACCTCACCGGCCGCCAGGTCGCCGCCGATGCCTCGCCGGAGGCGATCGGCCGGATCGAGAGCGCCTTCGTGTCGCTGCTCCAGGCCGAGACCGCCACCGACCTCGCCCGCAGCGACGACGGCGCCCTGATTCGCGAGGAGATCGAGGCGAAGTTCGTGCGCGACGCGACGCCGGAGCCGGTCCAGGCGGCGATCCGCTCGCTGGTCGAGGCGGCGGTGGCTCGGCGCGGAGCGTGACGCTCCGCGCATTTGTCCCCGACGCTCAGGTCCGGATGACCGATCGCCCGGAGGATTCGGCGAAGTCGAGGTTGACCGGCACCGGGCTGATGCGGGCGCGGGCGGCCTCCCCATCCTCGGGCGAGGCCTCCCGTAGATCGAACCCGCTGGCCCAGGCCTCGCCGCTGCCGCGGAGATAGAACCCGAAATGCAGACTCTCCGCCGTCTCCGGGACGTCGAGCACGATGCGCCGGCCGGTCCAGCCCTGCGTGCCCGTGAGCGGCCCGTCGACCGAGCGCTCCTCCATGTTGTCGAAGGCAACGCTCCGCCCGGTCGCGGCGTCGGCCCGTAGCCACAAGGTCGCGGCGCCGACGATGTCGCGGCTCCGTAATTCGGCGCTCAAGCAGACCCGCCTCCCGCGGTAGGGCGAGGCCGCGACGCTCTGCATCATAGTGGCGAATCCCTTTTCCATCGCGGCGTAGACGGGATCGCCTTCGGCATAACGGCAGCGAATTACCGCGGTGCGACCGTCGCCGTGGGGCGTGGCGGGGTCGATGCCCGCCTCGTAGAGATGCGGCTTCGAGCCGGAGACGATCCAGCCTGCGGGCCGTTCCAGCGGGACGGCCGGCACCGAATCGGCCGCAACCGTCAGGTGGGCGGACAGAACGTTCCAGTTGTCGAGGCCGAGGAGCCGCGCCACGATCTCCAGGCATTCGCCATGAGAGAGCGCCGTGCCCCGCCGCCCGAGTTCCTCGCGAAGGCTCTTGGCCATCGCCTTGGCGTCGCGAAAGGTGCGCATGATCCCATCCCAGCTCGCGGACAAACCAGCGGGATCAGTGCCTGCCTTGCTGACCGGTTCGCCCGACGGACGGGGAAGGACGGATGCGCCTCGCGGAATGCATTCACCGAACCCCGAACGGGGCGCAGGCGGCAGGCTGCATCGGCCTTGGGATAGGATCAAATCGCGGACCGGCCCCACCGTCAAGACGGTCTCAGAACCCGAACGGATCGGGATAGGGCAACGGCCGCCGGCGCACTGCGGTCTCGGGCAGGATCGGCCGGCCGATATCGACCGCCAGCAGACCCTCGACGGCGAGCGCCAGCACCGCCGCGACGCCGTCCTGGGCGTTGATCGCCATCCCGGCGCAGTCGACCAGCCGGCCGGTGCCGCATTCGTCGAGGTGGTGCAGGATGCGCACCCGGTCGCCGGCCGAGACGTAGGTGCGGCGGCAGGCCATGATCAGCCGCACCGTCGAGATCCGGGGCTCGGCCCGCAGCGAGGCCGCGCTCTCGATAACGAAGCGCCGCCCGTCCTCGGCCACCACCGGCTCGCCCGCCACGTAGGCGGTGCGGAAGGGATGGCGGCCGAGGTCGGCCTCCGCCACCACGTCGACGAGGAGGCCCGGCTCGTCGGTGCGGACCTGCTCGAAATCGGCGGCGTGCTCGATCATTCTGTCGCCCAGCGGCAGGCGGATCGGCGTCGGTGCCGCCTTCAGCCGCTCCACCCCCGGATCGAGGGCCGCGATGGCCAGGAAATCCGCGACCAGCGCCTGGCGCGGCACCGCCGCGACGAGCGGCGCGCCGCGTCGGGGCGAGGGGCTGCGCACGGCGCTGCGGCGCTGGCCCGGCCGCTCGAGCAAGGCCGAGGAATCGAGGAGGGCGGGCGTGCTCATGCGGGGCTCCGGGCGGGTGGCGGCGCGCGCCACGCGATCCGCTACAGTCGAGGTGGTGTCTCTCTATAAGAACATTTAGCGAACATAATCCGGTTCGGCAACGCGACCCAATCCTCGTGCTCCGAGAGTCGTGGCGCTATGGGGTGACCGATCCGGCGGCAGCTTGGCTCTGGGACGATCATCGGGCGACGCTGCGACGAAAAATCCCGCGCCGCAGCGATCTCGTCTCACCGCACACGCGCGAAAACCCTCGCGAACCGGATGGCGGCGTGCTAGAGAACAAATACGGAACGCGCGAACCGGTCCGCCGGGCGCCCGCCGTCAGCAGGTGAGATCGATCGAGATGAGCGCAACCACCGACAAGCAGATCGCCGACATCCTCGCCACCTACGGCGAGCCGCTCGCCGGCAACGTCTGGCGCGTGCAGGGCACCGCCGTGATCTACCACAAGGCCCTGGAGCGGATCGCCGTGCAGGCCCGCATCCGCTTCGATGCGCCGGTGATCGTGCGGGCGGAGCGGGACGAGGCGGTGATCCTGGTGACCGGCCACATGCCGGGCCCGAACGGCGACCGCACCGAGTGGTCGATCGGCGAGGCGCTGATCGGGGTGAACTACCGCGTTTCGGGCCGCCAGGCGGCCTACGTCTTCGCCATGGCGGAGAAGCGGGCCAAGGACCGGGTGATCCTCAAGCTCGCCGGCCTGCATGGCCTGCTCTATTCCGAGGACGAGGCCGACGAGTTCAAGGCGAGCCGTCCCGACCTCGTGGCCGCCAACGCCCCGGCGCGCCGGGCCGGTCCGGCGCCGGAGGAGGACCGCAACGCCGGGCCCGCGAACGATGCCGACCTGCCGCCGGCCGAGACGGGCGGCAGCGCGACCGACGCCGACCTGACGGCGCGGATCGACGAGGCGCAGTCGATCAACGCGGTTACCGACCTGATGCTGGCGCCCGAGACCCAGGCCGCCCTGGCGGCGATGGCGCCGGGCCTGCGCGACGAGGTGCGCGAGCACGCCAAGGCGCGGCTCGTCGCCCTCGGCTGGCCGGCCCGCAATACGGCCAAGTCCCGCAAGGCCGCGGTGGCGTGATCCGCCTAGAGCATTTTCCGACGAAGTGTAAACCGGTTCGTCGCAGAAAATGCGCCAAAACAAAGACTTGGAGAGCTTCGCGATTGCAACGCGATCGTGAAGTGCTCTAGGCGAGCGGACGGGGAGCTCCGGCCCTCAGCGGGTCGGCACCGGCTCCGCGCCGCGGTAATCGTAGAAGCCGCGCTTGGTCTTGCGGCCGAGCCAGCCGGCCTCGACGTACTTCACCAAGAGCGGGCAGGGGCGGTACTTCGAATCGGCCAGGCCCTCGTAGAGCACCTGCATGATCGACAGGCAGGTATCGAGGCCGATGAAGTCGGCGAGCTGGAGCGGGCCCATCGGGTGGTTGGCGCCGAGCCGCATCGCGGTGTCGATCGAATCGACCGAGCCGACGCCCTCGTAGAGGGTGTAGATCGCCTCGTTGATCATCGGCAGCAGGATGCGGTTGACGATGAAGGCCGGAAAATCCTCCGACACCGTCACGATCTTGCCGAGGCGCCGCACGAAGGCCTTGGCCGATTCGTAGGTCGGGTCCTCGGTGGCGATGCCGCGGATCAGCTCGACGAGCTGCATCACCGGCACCGGGTTCATGAAGTGGATGCCGATGAACCGCTCCGGCCGGTCGGTCGAGGCGGCAAGGCGCGTGATCGAGATCGACGAGGTGTTGGTCGCCACCATCGTCTCGGGGCGCAGGGACGGACAGAGCGCGCTGAAGATGCTGCGCTTGATCACCTCGTCCTCGGTGGCCGCCTCGATCACCAGGTCGCAGGGACCGAAATCGTCGAACGAATCGACCGCGATGATGTGCTCGATCGCGTCGCGGCGCTGGCTCTCGGTGATCGCGCCCTTCGAGACCTGGCGCTGCAGGTTGCCGTTGACGGTGGCGAGGCCGTTCTTCAGGCGCTCGGGATCGCGGTCGTTCATCCGCACGTCGAGACCGGCCAGGGAGCAGACATGGGCGATGCCACTGCCCATCTGGCCGGCCCCGATGATCCCGACCGTCTTGATCTCGATGCCCATCACACCCTGCCTTCCCGCCACGCGGTCCAGACCGTTCATATCATCGCGCCTTCGCAGATGCGAAGGGTTCCAGCGGAGCCCGGAAGGGTCTCGATGCCGCCCCCCGCGCGATCGGCACGGGGGGCGGGTGTTTCAGCTTCGGCCAATCAGCCCTTGGCCTTGGCGATTTCCTGCTGCAGGTCCGGCACGACCTGGAAAAGGTCGCCGACGAGGCCGTAATCGGCGACCTGGAAGATCGGCGCCTCCTCGTCCTTGTTGATCGCGACGATGACCTTCGAGTCCTTCATGCCGGCGAGGTGCTGGATCGCCCCCGAGATGCCGACCGCGACGTAGAGGTCCGGCGCCACGACCTTGCCGGTCTGGCCGACCTGCCAGTCGTTGGGGGCGTAGCCCGCATCGACCGCCGCGCGGGACGCGCCGACCGCGGCGCCGAGCGTATCGGCGAGCGGCTCGATCAGCTCCTTGAACTTGTCGGCCGAGCCGAGCGAGCGTCCGCCCGACACGATGATGCGCGCGCCGGCGAGCTCCGGACGGTCGGACTTGGCGATCTCCTCACCCTTGAACGACGACTTCGCCGCGGGCGAAGCGGCGGCCGACACCGCCTCGACCGGGGCGGCGGAGCCGCCCTCGGGGGTCGCCTGGAAGGCGGCGGTGCGCACCGTGATCACCCGCTTGGCGTCGGTGGCCTGCACGGTCTGGATCGCGTTGCCGGCGTAGATCGGCCGCTCGAACGTGTCGGGACCCGCCACCTTGATGATGTCGGAGACCTGCGCAACGTCGAGGAGGGCGGCAACGCGCGGCAGCACGTTCTTGCCCTCGGTCGAGGCGGCGGCGATCACGGTGTCGTAGTTCGCGGCGAGCTCGGCGACCAGCGACGCGGTCGGCTCGGCGAGGAGGTGGTCGAGGGCGGCGTCGGCGGCCACCAGCACCTTCTCGATCCCGTCGAGCTTGGCGGCGGCCTCGGCCGCGCCTTGCGCATCGGCGCCGACCACGAGGGCGTGGACCGGGGCGCCGAGCTGCTTGGCCGCCGTCAGGGCCTTGGTGCTGGCGTCCTTCACGGCGCCGCCGGCATGCTCGACCAGCAGGAGGGTGGTCATGGCGTGTCGTTCCTTCCTTTCGCGGGAAGCGCGGCGATCCTCAGAGGACGCCCGCCTCGACCTTCAGCTTGTTGACGAGCTCGGCGGCGCTGGCGACCTTGACGCCGGCCTTGCGGCCGCCCGGCTCGACGGTCTTGAGCACCTTGAGGCGCGGGCTCACGTCGACGCCGAGCGCCTCCGGCTCCACGGTGTCGAGGGGCTTCTTCTTCGCCTTCATGATGTTGGGCAGCGAGGCGTAGCGCGGCTCGTTGAGGCGGAGATCCGTGGTGACGATCGCCGGCAGCGTCAGGTTCAGGGTCTGCAGGCCGCCGTCGATCTCGCGCACCACGTCGAGGTTGCCGTCCGCGACCTCGAGCTTGAACGCGAAGGTGCCCTGCGGCCAGCCGAGCAGCGCGGCGAGCATCTGGCCGGTCTGGTTCGAGTCGTCGTCGATCGCCTGCTTGCCGAGGATGACGAGATCCGGGCTCTCCTTCTCGACCAGTGCCTTGAGGAGCTTGGCGACGGCGAGCGGCTCGACGGCGGCGTCGGTCTTGACCAGGATGCCGCGGTCGGCGCCCATGGCGAGCGCGGTGCGGATCGTCTCCTGCGCCTGCTGCGGGCCGATCGAGACGGCGACGATCTCGGTGACCTTGCCCTTCTCCTTGAGGCGGATCGCCTCCTCGACGGCGATCTCGTCGAAGGGGTTCATCGACATCTTGACGTTGGCGAGCTCGACGCCGGAGCCGTCCGGCTTCACCCGGATCTTCACGTTGTAGTCGACCACCCGCTTGACGGGCACCAGAACCTTCATGATCGTCGCATCCTTCAGGACGAAGGGACGATGGTGGCCGGGCCCTCCCTCGGCCGGCCAGCGATCATCCCCGATGGAGCACGGTGGCGCGGACCGTAGCGGCCGATTTTCGCAATTGTCAACGCGCGCCGGCGGGCGGCCGCCCCACCGTTAGGTGCACCCCCGGCGCCACTCGCCGCACCGGCGCGACGGGGGCCGACGGGACCGGTTGTGAGAGCCCGGAACCCGCACCGGCCGGAGCGTGCCCCGGATTGCGTCCCGTCTCAGGTGCGGGTCTTGCCCGGCACCCAGAGCACGTTGGCGGCGCCGCCGTCGTTGGCGACCCGGGCGGCGACGAACAGGAAGTCCGACAGCCGGTTGAGGTACTGGATCGCCACCGGCGAGACGGTCTCGCCCGGCGTGGCGGCGAGCGCCACCGCCAGCCGCTCGGCCCGGCGGCAGACCGTGCGGGCGAGGTGCAGGGCGGCCGCCGCCGCCGACCCGCCCGGCAGCACGAAGGAGCGCAAGGGCGACAGGCCGGCATTGAGCGCGTCGATCTCGCGCTCGACCCGCTCGACCTGGGCGGCGACGATCCGCAGCGGCTCGTAGGAGAGGGGCTCCCCGGTCTCCGGGGTGGCGAGGTCGGCGCCGAGATCGAACAGGTCGTTCTGCATCCGCCCGAGCATCGCGTCGAGCTCGCCGGTGGTGTGCAGGCGGGCGAGGCCCAGGCAGGCATTGGTCTCGTCGACGGTGCCGTAGGTCTCGACCCGCAGGTCGGCCTTCGAGCGGCGTTCTCCGCTGGCCAGAGCCGTCGTGCCGGTATCGCCGGTGCGGGTGTAGATGCGGTTGAGGACGACCACGGTCAGGCTCCCTTCGGCAGGCCGCCGGCCCGCCGTCATGAGCGACGTTGTAGCGGGCCCGCGCCGAGGCGCCAGGGCCACCATCGTCGGGCCGGCCCGGATCCCGGATTCATCGCCAACGCCGCGCCGGGCGCTGGGCCGTGTCGGCGATCAGAAGGTATAAGCGATCTTGCCGCCGAAATTCGTCAGGCCGCGATTCGTGACGCAGAGGCCTGCATTCGACATGTGCTCGATCGTCGCCATCACGCTCCAGTGCTCGGTGAGCCGGAAGCCGACGGCCGCCGCCTCGCGGAACAGCGGGTTGCAGCCGAGCGCGTTGAAGGTCTTGGGCACGCCGGCCTTCGGGCCGGTATAGCCGTCGTGGAAGCCGGCGCCGAAGAAGCCTTCGACGAAGATCCGGTCGGTGATGTCGGCGGTCCAGGTCGCGCCGAGATAGGCGTAGCTGGTGCGGCCGTCGACGTTGTAGCTGCCGCCCACCGTCGGGCGCGGCACGAAGGCGGCCCAGAACCGGTCGAGCCCGGTGACCGGCTTGGCGAACAGAATCTCGCCGTTGATGTTGCTGGTGTTCTTCTCGTTGCTGCCCGGATCCTGGGCGGAGCCGCCGATGCGGAACTCCGACACGATGCTGAGCGGCTGGACCGGCGGCCGGTAGGACGGGACCAGCGCCGAGGGGTCGGCGGCCTGGGCGGCCGGGGCGGCCAGCATGATCGCCGCGGCAAGGCTCGGAAGGGTTACGCGCATCTGTCGAACGGTCCACCGCCCCGTGGCTGGGGCGGAATCCACCCTAGTCCTCGCGCTCGCGTCCCGTCTCGCCGCACAATCCGTGCGGGCATGGTTTTCCACCCCGTGCGACCGGCCCGCCACAGTCTCGCAAGGTCACCCGCCGCGCCACCACAGCACCCCCATGATCACCACGATCGCGACGAGCTGGAGCAGCACCCGCAGCCGCATCAGGCGCTGCGAGAGGTTGGCGCTGCCGCCGCGCAGCATGTTGCCGAGGCCGAGGAGCAGCACGGCGGCGACCGCCAGGCAGGCGACGAGGACGAGGGTGTTGCTGGACATCGGGATGATCGCTCGGGGCCGGGCTCGCGGGAGGTCGATGGCCTGATAGGGCGTATCGGGCGCATCCGGGGAGGCGGCCCCGCGCCGCAGGAGCGGGGCACGATGCCGGAGCGGGTTCGGCAGGCTGCGATCGGTCGCCGGCGAAAAGATGGCGCTCGACCATATGTTCGGTCATCGGCGGACTGCCCCAAAGTCACCGCCATAATTATGGCAACGGATTCACCTTCGCTTCACCTTTGACTGTCGCCTTCGGTGTTGCACAAATGCGATAGCCTCGAACAGCCCATCATGATTGTGTGCCGGCGCCGGGTTGCTGCGGCGCAACGATGCGTCCGCCCGGCACGAGATCCGAACCGGGCGGCGACCGCATGATCGGGCCGGCCCGACGACCATGGGGGTTGTTCACGTGAAGTCCTACCTGCTCGCCACCGCCGGCCTCCTCGCGCTCGCGGGTGCCGCCCAGGCCGCCGATCTGCCGCGCCGCGTCGCGCCGCCGCCGGTCTACCCGGTGGCCCCGCCGGCCTTCACCTGGACCGGGTTCTATGCCGGCGTGAACGCGGGCGGCGCCGTCGGCGGCGACTTCCGCGCCTCGACGACCTCCCCGCGCCCGGCCGCCCTGCCGGCCGCCCGCGGCGAGGCTTCGGCCGCCGGCTTCGTGGCGGGCGGCACCGTCGGCTACAACTACCAGTTCACGCCGAACAACGGCTTCGTGGTCGGCGTCGAGGTCGACGCCAACTACGCCGACATTCACAACGAGTTCCGCGCCTCGGCCGGCACCGCCAGCGCCAACGGCGCCCTGAAGACCGACACCTACTTCGTCACCGTCCGCGGCCGCGTCGGCTATGCCTGGGGTCCGCTGCTCGCCTACGCCACCGGCGGCTGGGCCTTCACCGAGATCGGCGCCCGCGGCATCGCCACGGGCCCGGGCCTTGTCCTGCCGGCCTCCTTCAATGCTTCGCTCCCGGTCGACGGCTACACCGTCGGCGCCGGCCTCGAATACATGATCACCCCGACCCTGTCGGTGAAGGGCGAGTACCTCTACGCCGACCTCGAGCGCGACGTCCGCTTCCGCGCCCTCGGCACCCAGTTCGGCATCCGCACCGGCCTCGACGCCCACCTGCTGAAGGTCGGCATCAACTACCACTTCAACCTGTTCAACTGAGCGCGTGGGGCCGCAGCGGCGGTCCCCTCGCTTCACCGAACGACCACGACGAGAAACGGCGCGGCTCCCATCGGGGCCGCGCCGTTTCTCGTTGCCGGGACGCCGCTCAGTTACGGCGCAGCAGGCGCTCGAAATAGTCGAGCTCTTCCGTCGGGCGGCTCGGGTCGCCGAGCTTGCGCCGCAATTCCTCCAGGATGCGCCGGGCCCGCTCGACGCCGGATTCCTCGGCGGTCGGCACCCGCACGCGGCCGTCGGAGAAATCGCGGCTGCGGGTCGGCCGACCGAGCGGGTCGCTGTCGCGGGCGCCCTGGCGGCCGGGCTGGTTGGGGTTGCCCTGGCCCTGCTGCCCGTCGGCCTGCTGGCCCTCGCCGTCCTGGCCCATCTGCTGCATCTGCTGGGCCATGCCCTGCGCGCCGCGCTGCAAGCCTTCGAGGGCGCGGCCCTGCGCGTCGACGGCGGAGCCGTCCTGGCCCTGGCCGATCGCGTTCTCGGCGTCCTTCATCGCCTGCTCGGCATCGGCGAGGCCCTGCTCGCCCTGCATGCCGAGTTCCTTCATCTTGCGCTGCATGTCCTCCAGGCGCTGACGCAGGCCCTGCTGGCGGTCGCCCAATCCTCCCTGCTGCTGCCCGCCCTGCTGGCCGCGCTGGCCTTGCTGCTGACCGTCGCCTTGCTGCGGCTCGCCGCCACGCTGGCCTTGCTGGCCGCGCTGACCCGGCTGGCGCTGTCCCTGCTGGCCCGGCTGCTGCTGACCGCGATTGCCGAAGCGGCGCTCCTGGCCCTGGCGGAAGGTTTCGTCGCGCAGGCCCTGCTGCTCGCGGGTCATCGCCTCGAGATCCTGCATCTGGCGGTTCATCTCGCGGGCGGTCGGGTCCGACATGCGCGAGTTCGGCTGGGCCGTCTGCAGGTTCTCCAGGATGCCGCGGAGCTGGTCGAGCAGGCGCTGGGCCTCGGCGGTGTCGCCGCGCTTCATCGCCTCCTGCATCTGGTCGAGCATCTTGGCGAGGTCGTCGGGCGTCACCGTGCGGTCGGCCTGCTGGCTCTGCTGCCCGGGGTTCTGCGGGTTCTGCTGCTGGCGCTCGGCGAATTCCTTCAGGAAACGGTCCATCGCCTGGCGCAGCTCGTCGGTGAGCTTGGCGATCTCCTGGTCGGAGGCGCCGCGATCGAGCGCGTCCTTCAGCCGGTCCTGGGCGGCGCGCAGCGCCTTCTCGGCATCCGAGAGGTCGCCCTCCTCGATCTGCAGCGCCATCGTCCACAGGAGGTCGGCGACCTCGGTGAGCGCCTCGTCGGTGCGGGCCGCACGCAGGCGCCGTGCCGCCTCCTTGAGGCCGAGGAAGACGCCCCATTGCGGCGTGAAGCGCTCGGGCGCGATCAGGAGGGCGTCGAGCGAGGTCTCGACCCGTGCTCGGCTCCCGTCGGGATCGAGGACGAGACGGCGGCGCTCCTCGGCCAGCGAACGCGCCAGGGGCTTGGTGAAGAACCGCCCCGGCAGCGTGAAGGCGAGGGGAGCCGAGCGTCCCTCCTGGCCCGCCTCGTCCTTCGCCACCAGGGTCAGCAGCACCTTGGCGCCGGCCCAGGGGTTGTCGGTGAGGTCGACCAGGGTGCGGGTGTCGGTGGTCCCCTGCGGGTCGGAGGGCAGGGTCAGGGCCAGGCGCGGCGGCGGCACCAGGCTGCGCCCCTTCGTCTGCGGCTCGACGGTGCCCTCCGCCGAGGCGAGGCCGTAATCGTCCTTGGCCCGGTAGGCGAGGGTGAAGGTGCCGCGCCCGTTGGTCTCGGGGTTGCCCGAGAACGCGATCTCCGGCGGCCGGTCCGGAATGGTCTCGACGGTGAGGCGATGGCTCGAGGCGAAGCCGGTCTGCACCGACACCTCGGCGGTGCCGCCGGTGAGCGTGAAGCGCTCCTCGCGCAGGTCGGGCCGGGCCGGGGCGGTGGCGGGCAAGGGCTTCAGGCCGGCCCCGGGCGTCACCGTGGCGGCGCCGGCGCCGGCGATGCGCACCACGAGCGTCGAGTTCACCGGCGCCCGCAGGTGCTGGCCCGCCTCCGCCAGGGACACGATCAGGGGCGGCATCCGGGTGTAGAGCGGCGGGTCGATCCAGCCGTCGACCCGGAAGGACGGCGCGGCCGCGACGGGCCCACGCCAGTCGAAGGCGGCGCGCAGGCGCTCGCCGGCCTCCGGGCCGGCCACGAAGGCGCCGGCCACGGCGGCGAGGATCGCGCCGGCGCGCAGGGCGTAGGGGTCGCGCCGGGCCATGCCGGGCCGCGGGCCCGAAACTTTGAGACGGGTCAGCGCCGCGGCGGCGCGCCTCCGGTGCAGCTCCCACAGGGCCAGCGTGCCGGGATCGTCGCGCCCGAGCGCAAGGCTGTCCTCGATCGTGCGGGCGGGGCGGTGGGCGAGGCCCGCGTCGCGGTCGATTCGCGCCAGCGCCTGCGGTCGGGCGATCCGGCGCAGGCGCAGGAGCGGCAGGAGGGCGCCCAGGAGCGCCAGCCCGAAGACCGCGACCCCGGCCATCCGCAGGAGCGGGCCGGCATCGAGCCACAGGCCGAGCCACGACGCGGCGAGGAAGACCAGCACGACCGCGAGGCCGCGCCACAGGATCGGCCAGGCCTGCTCCCACAGGGTCACACGACCGGCCCGGGCCACGAGCCGGTCGAGCCCGGCGCGCACCGGATCGGCCCGGTTCTCCGGGGCCCCGGCGCTGCGCGCGGTATCCGGCTCGGCCTTCGTCATGCCCTGCTCCCGCTCGCGCTCCGTCGCGCGGCAGCCGCGCGGGAGCGAAGCGGGCAGGCTACCACGCCGGCCCGAGCGGGCCAGCGGGTCAAATCGGCTCAGGCCTGGCGGCCGGCGCGCTGCCGGTCCGCGTCCTGCGGCGCGCCGCCCGACAGGCCGACCGGTACGCCGCCTTCCTGCCGCGCCGCCGCCTCGCGCAGGGGCTGCACGGCGCTGCGGGCATGGGCGAGTGTGACCTCGTGCTCGGCCGCGATGCGGAACGCACGCGCGACCACGGCTTCGGCACGGGCGAGCAGGTTGCCTTGGGGCGCCATCGCTTCACGTCCTCCCGGTGACTGGCCGGGACGTTAGCGTGCGGGGACTGGCCGACCGGTTCGAAAAACCGGTCGCATTTTAGCAATCAGGCCGCGAGCCACTCCGGCACCCGGTCGAGCCCGATCAGATCCTCGTAGCTCTGTCGCGGCCGGATCACCGCGTGGTCGGCACCCCGCACCAGCACCTCGGGCACCAGCGGCCGGGTATTGTAGGTGCAGGCCTGCACGGCGCCGTAGGCGCCCGCCGACATCACGGCGATCAGGTCGCCGGGCTTCACCTCGGGCATCTCGCGGGCGAGCGCCAGGTAGTCGCCGCTCTCGCAGACCGGGCCGACCACGTCGGCGGTGATCCGGCCCGCCTCGGCCTTCGGCTCGGCCACCGGGCGGAGCGCATGGTAGGCCTCGTAGAGGGTCGGGCGGATCAGGTCGTTCATCGCCGCATCGACGATCACGAAGGTGCGGCCCTCGCCGTGCTTCACGTAGAGCACGCGGGTGACGAGCACGCCGGCATTGCCGGCGATCATCCGGCCGATCTCGAAGACGGGCTTCAGGCCGAGCGGCTTGAAGTGCGGCCGCAGCACCGCCGCGAAGGCGGCCGGGTCCGGCGGCGGGGCGTTGTCGTCGCGGTAGGGGATGCCGAGGCCGCCGCCGAAATCGACGTGGTGGAGCCGGTGGCCCGCCGCCATCAGGTCGCGGGCCAGCCCGCAGAGCAGGGCGGCCGCGTTGTCGTAGGGCGCCAGATCGGTGATCTGGCTGCCGATATGCATGTCGACGCCGACGAGCGACAGGCCCGGCAGGCGCGCCGCCCGGTCGTAGACCTCGCGGGCGCGCGAGATCGGGATGCCGAACTTGTTCTCCGACTTGCCGGTCGAGATCTTGGCGTGGGTGCGGGCATCGACGTCCGGGTTGACCCGGATCGAGACCGGCGCCGTCGCGCCCTTGGCGGCGGCCACCCGCGACAGCTGCTCCAGCTCCGGCTCGCTCTCGACGTTGAAGCACAGGATGCCGGCGTCGAGGGCGGCCGCCATCTCGCCCTCGGTCTTGCCGACGCCCGAGAACACGATCCGCTCGCCCGGCACCCCGGCGGCCAGCGCCCGGCGCAGCTCGCCCTCCGAGACGATGTCCATACCGGCGCCCAGCCGCGCCAGGGTGGCGAGCACCGCCTGGTTCGAGTTCGCCTTCATGGCGTAGCAGACCAGCGCGTTGTCGCCGGAAAACGCCTCGGCGAAGACCCGGTAGTGCCGCTCCAGAGTGGCGGAGGCGTAGCAGTAGAACGGGGTGCCGACCGCGCCCGCGAGTCGCGACAGGTCGACGTCCTCGGCGTGGAGCATGCCGTTGCGGTAGGTGAAGTGATGCATGGCGAAGTGACCGGGAGAGGGACCGACGCCAAGGGGCGCTGCCGCGCCGCATCCGGCGCGACGCGCCCTCTACACGAAACCGGACCGCCTTTGCACCCTCACGTCGGCGCGGTCACAGCAGCGGGTCGAGCGGGAACGGCCCCTGGGGCACCGTGAAGCCCTTGCGCCGGCGCGAGGACGACTCGGTCGGGGCCGGGAGCCCGGTCGGCGGAGCGATCGCGGCGGCGGGCAGCTCGTCCTCCTCGTCGGGGGCGGAGCCCCCCGCGGAGAGCCCGACGCCGCCCGGCAGCGTGTTGACCGCCGCCGCGCCCGTCTTCGGCCGCGCGGTCCCGGCACCCGGGCTCGCCTTCGGCTGGGCCGCCGGCACCGCGGCGGGCGGCGGCTCGAGCGGCCCGCGCCGGCCGCAGGCGGCGACCGAGAGGGCGATCAGGCCGAGGAGGACGAGGAGGCGGGGACGGAACACGGGCGAGATCCGGGGACAAGCGTGGCGGCGGCACCATAGCGGCCCGCGCCGCGCGAGGCGAGCCCGCCCGGCGCTGTGGTTGCACCGCATTCGAGCGTGGCCGTTAAGGGAGCGTTGGAGCCCGGGCCGGAAGAGTGCGGCCGGGCCCGCCCGCGGCGGCTCCCGCCGCAGGGAATGTCCTGCAGGGATCCCCGGAGGGTTCGCGGCCGATGCCCGGGCGCCACACCGCCCGGGAAGCCGCGGGCCGGCAGGACGGGGCGGCGATCGTTTCGCTCGCCTTTCCGTTAATGAACGGTTAAGCTTCTCGCCGATCGCCGCGTCGGCTCCCCGTCGCGTTTGTGAGTGTCCCGTGAGCCTTTCGACGGTGCGGCTGCACCAGCTCCTCGTCGCTGCGGCTTTCCTGGTGCCGTGCGTCGTCCTGGTGGGTGCGGCGTGGTGGAACCGGGCCGAGGTCCTGCGGGAAGAGGACAGCGCCGTCGTGCGCACCGCCGCGGTGATGCACGAGCACGCCTCGAAGGTGTTCGACACCGCCGAGCTCGCGATGGACCGGGTTGACGACTACGTCTTCGACCGCAGCTGGACCCAGATATCGGCCCCGGCGACCGGCGGCTTCCTCGCCAGCCTTAAGGCGCCGCTGGCGCAGGCCCGGGCGGTCTGGGTGGTGGATCCGCAGGGACGGATCCGCGCCTCGAGCCGCGAGGGCGACCTCGGCCGCGAGCTCGCCGAGCGCGACGTCTTCTCGGTCCACCGCCCGAAGGATATCGGCATCTATGTCAGCCCGGCCCTGCGCGAGCCCGACGGCTCCGCCGCCTTCATGGTCAGCCGGCGGCGCTCGACCGAGGACGGGCGCTTCGACGGGGTGATCGTGATCGCGCTGGGTACCGAGTACTTCGCCCGCTTCTACGCCGAGATCGCCGCCCCGACCGCCCACCGGGCGACGCTGCTGCGCGCCGACGGCGCCGTGCTGGTGCGCGAGCCGCCCGGCCCGGAGGCCGACGAGCGGCTCGGCCCGGCCGATCCGCTGCTGCGGGCGATCCGCGCCAGGCCCCAGGGCGGCGCCATCACCGGCACACCGCCCGGCGAGGCCGAGCGGCTCTACGCCTGGCGCAGGATCGGCGACTATCCGGTCGACGTCGCCTTCTCGGTCGAGACCGTCGTCGCCCTCGACCGCTGGTACGACAACCTGCGGATCTACGGCCTCGTCGCCACGGTCTCGGCCCTGACCCTGGTGCTGATGGCCTGGCTGGCGCTGGCCCGCGCTCGCGCCGAGGAGCAGGCGCTTGCCGACCTCAAGCGCGAGCACGCCCAGCGGCTCTCGGCCGAGAGCCAGCTGCGCCAGTCGCAGAAGATGGAGGCGGTGGGCCAGCTCACCGGCGGGATCGCGCACGACTTCAACAACCTGCTCGCGGTCATCACCGGCTCGCTCGAGCTGGTGCAGCGCCGCATCGCCCGGGGCGACACCGATGTCGGCCGCTTCATCGCCGGCGCCCTCGACGGCGCCGATCGGGCGGCGAAGCTCACCCACCGGCTCCTCGCCTTCGCCCGGCAGCAGCCGCTGGAGCCGCGCCCGACCGACCCGAACCGCCTCGTCGCCGGCATGGTCGACCTGCTTCGCCGCACGCTGGGCGAGACCGTGCAGGTCGAGACCCGGCTGATGGCCGACCCGCCGCCGGTCTTCGTCGACCAGAACCAGCTCGAGAACGCGATCCTCAACCTCGCGGTCAACGCCCGCGACGCGATGCCGGGGGGCGGGCGCCTCACCCTGGAGATCGCGCAGGGCAGCCTGGAGGACGGCGCGCAGGGGGTGTCGATCACCGTGCGGGACACCGGCACCGGCATGCCGCCCGAGGTGGTGGCACGGGCCTTTGAGCCGTTCTTCACCACCAAGCCGCAGGGGCGGGGCACCGGGCTCGGCCTGAGCCAGGTCTACGGCTTCGTCACGCAGTCGGGTGGGCGGGTGCGGATCGACAGCCAGCCGGGGCGGGGCACCGCCATCACGCTGACCCTGCCGGTGAGCCGGGACGCGTTGCCGGCCGAGGATGCCGGGCGGGCGCGGCTCGCCGCCCCCTCGCCCGACCGGGCCCGGCGCACGATCCTGGTGGTCGAGGACGATGCCGCGGTGCGGCTCGCCAGCGCCGAGACGATCGGCGAGCTCGGCTATCGCACAGTCACGGCGGCGGACGGAGCCGCGGCGCTCGCGGTGCTCGACGGCGAGCGCGAGGTGGCGGTGCTGTTTACCGACGTGGTGATGCCGGGCATCGATGGGCCGACGCTCGCCGCCGAGGCGCGGCGGCGGAGGCCCGCCCTGCGGGTGGTCTTCGCCACCGGCCACCCGCCGGACAGCGACCAGGAGGGGCCCCGCCCGGCTCCCGGCGAGACCGTCCTGCGCAAGCCCTTCAGCATCGAGGACTTGGCGGAGGCCCTCGAAGCCGCGAACCGGGAACAGGCCTCGGCCTGAGCCCGGCTCGCGCCCGGAACACGGGCCCGTGCGTGCCGCGGCGAGCCCGGGTCCGCCTTACTTCTTCTGCGTCTGCTCGTAGAAATCGATCGCGCGCTTGCAGTTGACCGAGATCTTCTTCATGTTCTTCTCGAAGCAGCGATCGACCTCGGGGCTTTCCGGCGGCAGGTTGCCGCAATAGGTCATGTAATCGCCGGTGCAGTACTTCTTCAGGTTGGGGTCGTCCCGCTGGGCCGAAGCCGGGCCGGCGAGCAGCATCAGGCTGCCGGCAGTCAGGAGGGCGAGCGACATCGGCCTGAGCATCATGTCTGTCGAAGCCTTGCAAAACGTGGGAAGTCGCAGCGAGATGGCCCGAAACCGGCGACCTGACAAGGGTCGCGGGGTGCCGCAGGCCGCGCCGCAACGGGCCGAGGTGGCGCCGCGGCGGACCGGACCGGACGGAAAGTTCGAGCGCTGGCAAGGGCTTGCCCGATGTTTCCGGGCCATTTCCGATCTCGCGCGGTCGGTCGGGGGACCTGCCGGGGCGACCGCGATGTGCCGCACGGCACACCGCGTCGGGCCGTCAGCCGGCCGTCGCGGGCGCGGTGCGCGGCGCGGACGGGGATAGCGGCGTCGCCGGCGGCATGCGCGGCTCGGGCCGGCCCTGCACGATCTCGCGCCCCTGCATCAGGGCGTCGGCCACCTCGGCGATCCGGCGTTCGAGGAGCGCGTTCTGGTTCGCGATCTCGGCCGGCGGCGTGCCGGCCGTCCGCACGGCCTCCTGCAGCCGCGCGATCTCGGCGCGCGCACCCTCGATCTCGGCGGCGTGGCGGGCGGTCAGGTCGGCGAGCGCGTCCTCCAGGGCCTGGACCTGCCCGCGGGCGGCGGTGGCGACGCTCTCCCCCGCCTCCGCGACGCGGCCGCGGGCGGCCCGCACCTGCTCCTCCGCGATGCCCCGGGCGGTCTCGGCCTCGGCCTGGCCGCGGCTCACGGTCTCGAGCTCCTGGCGCAGGGTCGCGAGGTCGGACAGCGCCCGCTGGTAGGGGCCCTCCAGCGCCCGCATCGCCTCCTCGGCGGCGGCCCGGGCGGTGCGGGCCTCGGCCAGCTCGCCCTCGCCGCGGGCGAGGCCACCCCGGGCCTCGATGAGGTCGCGCTCCAGCTCGGCGAGCCGGGCGTCGCGGCGCTCGATCTCGGCGGTGAGCGCGCCGAGGCGCACGGTGCGCCGGCCGGTCTCCTCCATCTCGGCCTGCCGGGTCGCCTGCGCCTCCTCGACCCGGCGCTCGAGCTGGCGCTCGCGCACCGCGAACTCGGCCCGCAGGTGGTCCTTCTCGGCGGTCAGCTCGACGATCGACATCGGGTAGAGCGCCTCGAGCCGGCGGCGCGTCAGGCGCTCGGCCCGGGCGTTGAGCGCCGGCAGGACCAGGAGGGCGCACAGGCTGGCGCCGAGGAACCCCAGCGCCACGAACATCAGGGACTCGATCACCCGGGCGATACTTTCTCGGCGTCCGGGCGGGGCCCCGCACGGACGGTTGCAACGGATCGACGCGCCCCGGCGCAGCAGGACCGGCGTCGCGGCCGGACCCTGCCACGGGACGCTCCCGAGGACCAGCGCGGCCCGGCCGGCGCGTCGCGCGCGGTCCGGACCCTCCGCCGGATCCTCAGAAGGGGTTCCAGGTCGGCGAGTCGGTGAACTTCAGATAACCGATATTGATCCCGAACCGGGCGCCGACGCCGGCCCGGATCGGTACCACCACGATGTTGTCGGCGGTCACCGCCGACATGCCGAAGCCGCCCACCACGTAGGCCGAGCCGTCCATGCCGACGAAGCGGCGGTAGAGGGCGTTCACCCGCGGCAGGTTGTAGACCAGCATCATGCTGCGGGCCCCGTCGCCGCCGACGTCGAAGCCGAGGGACGGGCCCTGCCAGTACACCTTGCGCTGGCCGGCATTGCGGGTGAACAGCGTGCCCTCGCCGTAGCGCACGCCGCCGATGATCGCTCCCGAGGCCTCCTGGCCCAGGATGTAGCCGTTCGGCTCGCCCCAGCGGCGCGTCGCCTCCTGGACCGTCAGGGCGAGCCCGCGCGAGACCGAGCCGAAGAACTGGTGGCCCGAATCGACGATCTCCTGGGGTTGGAACGTGCCCGGATCGCCCGGGCGGCGGCCCTGCGCGGCGGCGGGCCCGGGCAGGCCCGCGGGCAGGGCGGCGGCGGCGAGCAGCAGGGCCGCGAGGGCGCGCCGGCGCGACACTCCGGCGCTCTGCCGGGCCGAGGAGGCGGAGGAGGCTGAGAGCATTCGTTAGGCATCCCGGCTTAAAGGAGGTCGTGACCGGCCCGGCCGATTCTCGTCGGAGGGCCGGCGCGGACGGCGGCGGGATGCCACGAATGCTGCGGATATGGGCAAGATCTGGTTAACGCGCCGCGGCCTGCTGTCGCTTCTCCCCGCCGCCGCGATCCTCGGGCCGGCCCGGGCCGAGACGCCGCTCGGCGTGCCGTCGCTCTACGCGGCCGATCCCCTGACCGGGCTCGCCCTCAGGGGCTACGACGCGGTCTCCTACCGGCTCGGGTCCGAGCCGGTCTCCGGGGCCGATGGGCACGACCACGTCTGGTCGGGTCTCGTCTGGCGCTTTTCCAGCGCGGCGAACCGGGGCGCCTTCTCGCGCGCGCCGGAGGTCTACGCGCCGCGGCTCGGCGGCTGCGACCCGGAGGGCGTCGCCGCCGGGCGCCTCGTCGACGCCGATCCCCTGGTGGCGAGCCTGTACGACGGCCGCCTCTACCTCTTCCGGGACGCGCAGCGCCGGGCGCGGGCCACGCCCGAACTGCTCGACGCGGCCGAGGCGCGCTGGCCCGACCTGCGGCCCGCCGCCGCGATCGGCGGCTGAGAGCCGGCGCTCCCGGTCAGGCGCCCCGTTCGGGGCAGCGCTCCGGCAGCACGGCGCGTCCGGCCTGCGACGGGTCGCCGAAGGCAGCGAACGGGCCGTTGCGGTACTGGCCGGGCCGGCGGCCATAGCCGAAGGGGCGCCCGTCCGGGCCGACGAGGCAGCCGCCGGCCTGGGTGAGGATGTGGTCCCCGGCCGCCGTATCCCATTCCATCGTCGGGCCGCAGCGGACGTAGACGTCGCCCTCGCCGCAGGCGAGGAGCCCGAACTTGAGCGCCGAGGAGACCCCGCGCCGCCGGCCGATCGGCAGGCCCGCGAGGCAGGCCTCGTCCGCCGCCTCGCCGTGGCTGCGGCTGACGAGCGCCGTCATCCCCTCCGGCGGGAGCGGCCGGGCCGAAACGGGGCGGAACGGACCGGGACGGCCCTCGACGAGCGCGGCCTCCGCGGCCCCGGCGCCCGCCGCCCAGACCCGGCCGAGGGCGGGTGCGGCGAGGGCGGCGGCGACCGGCCGCTCGCCGGCCACCAGGGCGATGTTGACCGTGTACTCGCCGGTGCCCTTCAGGAAGTCCTTCGTCCCGTCCAGGGGATCGACCAGGAAGAACAGGGCCGCCGGTGCGGCCTCGGCCGCGGTCTCCTCGGCGATCACCGGGATGCCCGGCCAGGTCTCGCCGAGCGCGGCGACGATCAGCGCCTCGGCGGCGAGGTCGGCCTGGCTCGTCGGCGAGCCGTCGGCCTTGAGGCGGTGGCTGCACCCGCCCCGCTCGAATTCCCGCAGGATCTCGCCGGCCGCCGCGGCGATCCCGGCGAGCCGGGCCGCGACGACGTCGCGCTCGGAAGGCGTGGGCAGACGGTCGAGGGCGAGGGCGGGCGTCATGAGGGCGGACGTCATGCGGTTGTCATGCCCGCAGCCGGCGGCTTTGTCGATGACCGCGCGGCCGGCCGCGGCGTGATCGCCTTTTCAAACCGGCGCGCGGCGGCTATCCGTGCCGGCAAACCGTGGCGGGAGCCGCCGCGATCCACGCCTTCATCCGACTGCCCCATCTGCCGGCCCCGCGGAGCGCCCCATGACCACCGTCACCCTCGACGCCCTCGATCTCTCGGCGCTGCTCTGCTCGCGGGTCTGCCACGACGTGATCAGCCCGGTCGGCGCCATCGTCAACGGCCTCGAGGTGCTGGAGGACGAGGACAGCGCCGAGATGCGCGACTTCGCCCTCGACCTGATCCGCAAGAGCGCCAGGCAGGCCTCGGCCCGGCTGCAATTCGCCCGCATCGCCTTCGGGGCCGCGGGCTCGGCGGGGGCCAGCATCGACCTCGCCGACGCCGAGAACGTCGCCCGCGGCATGTTCGGCGACGAGAAGACCAAGCTGACCTGGAGCGCGCCGCGGGCGCTGTTTCCGAAGAACAAGGTGAAGCTCGTCCTCAACCTCGTGGTCATCGCCGTGACGGCGATCCCCCGCGGCGGGGTGATCGACGTCTCGATCACCGGCGAGGGCGACGCCCCGGTCTTCGTGCTGACCGCCAAGGGCGCCTACGCGCGCATCCCGCCCCACGTCGAGAAGCTGATCGCCGGGACGCCGGAGAGCGGCACCGTCGACGCCCACGCGATCCAGCCCTTCTATGCCGGCCTCGTCGCCCGCGCCGCCGAGATGGACGTGCGGTTCTCGATCGAGGGCGACACGGTCACGATCCGGGCCGAGCCGGCCGCCGCCCCGGCCGGGGATGTCGAGGACGTCCGGGATTCCGACGACCACCGGGACGGCGGTAACGGCATCTAACCCTAGGGCCGGCGGCCAGTTCGAGCCCCGGTCTCTTCGCGGTTCTCTCCGGCGAGCCGGATTTTCCCCCGATTCCGGGCGGTTATGCCCGGAGCGGGTACAGTATGAGGATTGGCGGCAACGGATCATAAAGGCTCCCGTGGCAGCGTAGGCCTGCGCAGAGATCCTGCGTGGATCGACGAGTGGCCGCGATGGACGATTTGTTGCGTGAGTTCCTGACGGAGTCCGGTGAGCACCTGGACACTGTCGACCTCGAGCTCGTCCGGTTCGAGCAGGATCCGAACAACCAGACGATCCTGCGGAACATCTTCCGTCTGGTGCACACCATCAAGGGCACCTGCGGGTTCCTCGGCCTGCCGCGCCTCGAGGCGCTGGCGCATGCCGCCGAGACCCTGATGGGCAAGTTCCGCGACGGGATGCCGGTGACGAGCCCGGCCGTCAGCCTGATCCTCCAGACCCTCGACCGGATCAAGGTGATCCTGGCCGAGCTCGAGCGCACCGGCGGCGAGCCGGCGGGGGTCGACGAGGACCTGATCGGCGCCCTCGAGCGCATGTCGGAGGAGCCGGTTCCGGCGCCCGAGCCGGTTCCCGTCGCCGCCCCGGCGGCCTCCGGCACCCTGGTGCCCCAGGTGCTCGAGCGCGCCCTGAAGCCCGGCGAGGTCTCCCTCGACGATCTCGAGCGCGCCTTCCGCGACACCGCCGTCGAGATCGAGGCACCCGCCCCCGAGGCCCTCGCCCCGATGCCGGCGCCCGAGCCGGTCCGGCCGGCGGCACGTCCGGAGCCAGTCCGGCAGGAGGCCGCTGCCGCCGCGCCCGCCGAGGCCCGCCGCGCCGAGCCGGCGCGGTCCGAGCCGCAGCCCGCCGCCGAGAGCGAGAGCGGCCCGGTCAGCAAGGTCCAGACGATCCGGGTGAACGTAGACACCCTCGAGCACCTGATGACGATGGTGTCCGAGCTGGTGCTGACCCGCAACCAGCTCCTCGAGATCGCCCGCCGTCACGAGGACGGCAACTACAAGGTGCCGCTGCAGCGCCTGTCCCACGTCACCGCCGAGCTGCAGGAAGGGGTGATGAAGACCCGCATGCAGCCGATCGGCTCGGCTTGGCAGAAGCTGCCGCGGGTGGTGCGCGACCTCTCGTCGGAACTCGGCAAGAAGATCGACCTGGTGATGCAGGGCGCCGAGACCGAGCTGGACCGCCAGGTCCTCGAGGTCATCAAGGATCCGCTCACCCACATGGTGCGCAACTCGGCCGACCACGGCATCGAGTCGGGCGCGGAGCGCAAGTCCGCCGGCAAGCCCGAGAAGGGGACGATCCGCCTCAACGCCTTCCACGAGGGCGGCACGATCACGATCGAGATCGCCGACGACGGCAAGGGCCTCGACCTGTCGGCGATCCGCCGCAAGGCGGTCGAGCGCGGCGTCGCGACCGAGGCCGAGGTCGAGCGGATGACCGACGCCCAGGTGGCGAAGTTCATCTTCCACGCCGGCTTCTCGACCGCCAAGGCCGTCACCTCGGTCTCCGGCCGCGGCGTCGGCATGGACGTGGTGAAGACCAACATCGAGCTGATCGGCGGCACGATCGACATCCAGACCCAGCTCGGCGCCGGCACCACCTTCACGATCAAGATCCCGCTGACGCTCGCCATCGTGGCGGCGCTGATCGTCTCGGCCCGCGAGCACCGCTTCGCGATCCCGCAGGTCTCGGTGCTGGAACTGGTGCGGGTGCAGCCCGGCACCGACCACGCGGTCGAGCGCATCAACGGCTCGCCGGTCCTGCGCCTGCGCGACCGCCTGCTGCCGATCGTCCCGGTGGCGGCGATGCTCGGCCTCGACGCGCCCGACGCCCCGGCCTCGACCGACGAGGGCTTCGTGGTGGTGAGCCAGGTCGGGCGCCAGCGCTTCGGCATCCTGGTCGACGGCGTCTTCCACACGGAGGAGATCGTCGTGAAGCCGATGTCCTCCAAGCTGCGGCACATCCCGCTCTTCTCCGGCAACACCATCCTCGGCGACGGGGCGGTGGTGCTGATCATCGACCCCAACGGCGTCGCCCGGATGGTCGGTTCGGGCACGGCCAGCGGCCAGCCCGGCGAGATCGAGGCCGAGGCCGAGGGCGACGAGAACGCGGGCGATCAGGCCGTGACGCTGCTGGTGTTCAAGGGCGGCGGCGACGCGCTCAAGGCGGTGCCGCTCTCGCTGGTCACGCGCCTCGAAGAGATCGACGCCTCGAAGATCGAGTGGGTCGGCGGGCGCCCGCTGATCCAGTACCGCGGCCGCCTGATGCCCCTCGTCCCGGCCGATCCGGCCCAGGCGATGAAGCGCGACGGCGCCCAGGCCCTGGTGGTGTTCTCGGACGGCGAGCGCTCGATGGGCCTCGTGGTCGACGAGATCGTCGACATCGTCGACGAGGTGCTGGATGTCGAGCTGGTGACCGAGCGCTCGGACCTGATCGGCTCGGCGGTGGTGCGCAACCGGGCGACCGAGATCGTCAACATCGCCCACTACCTGCCGCTCGCCCACGACGATTGGGGTCAGCCGACCCACCGCGCGGTGCCCAAGGCGCCGAGCCTGCTCCTCGTCGACGACTCGGCGTTCTTCCGCGAGATGCTGACCCCGGTGCTCAAGGCGGCGGGCTTCCGCGTCGCCCAGGCCGCCGATGCCGAGGAGGCGATGCGCCATCTCCTCGGCGAGGCCCGGACCGACCTCGTGGTCTGCGATCTCGAGATGCCGGGCCGCTCGGGCTTCGACCTGATCGAGGCGATGCGCAAGGCCGGCGGCCGTCTCGCCGAGATGCCGGTGGTGGCGCTCGCCGGCACGATGGCGCCGGACTCGATCGCCCGTGCCCGGGCGCTGGGCGTCGCCGACTGCGTGGCGAAGTTCGATCGCTCCGGCCTGGTGGCGGCGGTCAACGAGATCGCCAGCGCCCCCCTCGACGCCGCGGCGTGACCCGCTGACCGCGATCGCCCGGACGCGCTCACGCCGCGTCCGGGCGCCCGATCCCCCTCACACGCCCGAGCCCCGCCCATGATGGCCGCCAACACGAACACCGCCGGCACCCCCGCGCAAGCCACCGGCGAGACCACCGACTACGTCACCGTGCTCCTGGGCGACGAGCTGTTCGGCTTGCCGATCGACCGGGTGCACGACGTCTTCATCGCCACCAACCTCACCGACGTCCCGCTGTCGCCGCCGGAGATCAAGGGCCTGCTCAACCTGCGCGGCCGCGTCGTGACGGCGCTCTGCCTGCGCCGGCGCCTCGGCCTGCCCGACCGGACCGGCGACGGCCGCAACATGGCGGTCGGCCTGGAGCATGGCGGCGAGGCCTACGGCCTGCTCGTCGACCAGGTCGGGGAGGTGATGAAGCTCGCCAACGACACCTACGAGCCGAACCCGGTCCACCTCGACACCCGCTGGCGCGCGGTCTCGCGCGGCGTGCACCGTCTCGACGGACGCCTGCTGATCATCCTCGACGTCGAGGCGGTCCTGGCCTTCGGTGACGAGCGGCCCGCCGCCACCGCCGCCTGACGCGGGGACGGCCGGATGAGAACGTTCCTGATCGTCGACGACTCGGCGGTGATCCGCAAGGTGGCCCGCCGGATCATCGAGGGCCTGGGCTTCCGGGTGGCGGAAGCCGAGGACGGCCGCGAGGCGGTCGAGCAATGCCGGTCGGCGATGCCCGACGCGGTGCTCCTCGACTGGAACATGCCGCACATGGACGGGTACGACGTCCTGCGCGCCCTGCGGCGCCTGCCGGACGGCGACCACCCGAAGGTTCTGTTCTGCACCATCGAGAACGACGTCGCGTCGATCGCCCGGGCGCTGCAGGCCGGGGCCGACGAGTACATCATGAAGCCCTTCGACAAGGACATCATGACCGCCAAGCTCCAGGCGGTCGGCCTGGCCTAGAGCATTTTTCGACGAAGCGGATACCGGTTCGTCGGAGAAAATGCGGCAAAATCAAAAACCTAGAAAGCTTCGCGATTGCAACGCGATCGTGAGGCACTCTAGGGCCGTCCGCGCCGTCGGCCTCGCCCGAGGCCGGTCGTACCGTCGGCCTTTCGCGAGGCCGGCCCGACAAGAAGCCCCGGCTCGACCCGGGACCGATCCCCCTGGCCCGCGCCTGCGCGGCGCCGACCGAGAAACGCCATGGCCGCCTCCGCCGCGCCTTCCAACCCGTCCCCGAGCGCCGGACCGCGCATCCGCGTCCTGGTGGCCGACGATTCCGTGGTGGTGCGCGGCCTGGTCTCGCGGTGGCTCGAGGAAGCCGGGTGCGAGATCGTCGGCACCGCCGCGAACGGCCGCATCGCGCTCGATGCCCTCGACCGGGTCCAGCCCGACATCGTGCTCCTCGACATCGAGATGCCGGAGCTCGACGGCACCCAGGCGCTGCCCAAGATGCTGGCCAAGCGCCCCGGGCTCCAGGTCGTCATGATGTCGACCCTGACCCAGCGCAACGCCGAGATCTCGCTGCGCTGCCTGGCGCTCGGCGCCATCGACTACCTGCCCAAGCCCGAGGGCAACCGCGGCGTCACCACCCAGGCGAGCTTCCGCGAGGACCTGGTCCAGAAGATCCGGATGCTCGGCGCCGACCTGCGCAACCGGCCCCGCGCCCGCCCCGCGGCATTGTCCGAGCGGCCGGGCTTCGGCGCCGCCGCGCCGGTCGAGCGGGTCGCCTCGCCGCTCTCGGCCCCCGCGCCGCGCCCGGCCGCCGCGCCGTCCGCGATCTCGACCCGACCACGCCCGCTGCGGGTCGCCGCACCCCGCTGCCTGCTCGTCGGCGCCTCGACGGGCGGTCCCCGGGCGGTGGGGGAGGTGCTGGAGAGCATCGGCGCCGCCACCCTGCGGCGGGTGCCGATCCTGATCGTCCAGCACATGCCGCCGGTCTTCACCGCGGTGTTCGCCGAGCATCTCGGTGCCCGGATCGGCCTGCCGGCGGCGGAGGCCAAGCACGGCGAGCCGGTGCGCCCCGGCGTCGTCTACGTCGCCCCCGGCGGGCGCCACATGGGCCTGTCGGGCTCCGCCGCCGAGGCGGTGATCCAGCTCAACGACGGCCCGCCGGTGAACTTCTGCCGCCCGGCGGTCGACGTGATGTTCCGCGACGCCGCCGAGGTCTACGGCGCCGCCACCCTGTCGGTGGTGCTCACCGGCATGGGATCCGACGGCACCAAGGGCGCCAAGGCCCTGGTCGATGCCGGCGGCGTCATGCTGGCCCAGGACGAGGCGTCCTCGACCGTCTGGGGCATGCCCGGCAGCCTGGTGCGGGCCGGCTACGCCCACGACATCCTGCCGCTGTCGGGCCTCGGCCCGGCCCTCCGCTCCGCCATCGCCGGCCCGGGCCATTGATGCGCGTCCTGCCACGGATCCGGGGGAGGATGCCGCACCAATGACCGAGACCGAGTTCGATTTCCTCCGCGCCTACCTCAAGCAGCGCTCCGGCCTCGCCCTGACGGCGGAGAAGCGCTACCTCGTCGAGAGCCGCCTGTCGCCGGTCTGCCGGCGCTTCAACCTCGCCGGGCTGACCGAGCTCGTCGGCTGCCTGCGGGTCGCCCGGGACGGTGCGATCGAGCGCGCCGTGGTCGAGGCGATGACCACCAACGAGACCTTCTTCTTCCGCGACCGCACGCCGTTCGACCTCTTCCGCGACGTGCTGCTGCCCGGCGCGCTCGTCGCCCGGGCCAACCAGCGCCGCCTGCGGATCTGGTGCGCCGCCGCCTCGACCGGCCAGGAGCCGTACTCGTTGGCGATGATGCTGGCCGAGGCCGCGCCCCGCCTCGCCGGCTGGCGGGTCGAGATCATCGCCACCGACCTCTCGACCGAGGTGCTGGAGAAGGCCAAGCTCGGCCTATACAACCAGTTCGAGGTCCAGCGCGGCCTGCCGGTGCAGCTGATGCTGAAGCACTTCACCCAGGTGGGCGAGCAGTGGCGGATCGCCGAGTCCCTGCGCCAGATGGTCGACTTCCGGCCGCTCAACCTGCTGCAGCCGTTCGAGCAGCTCGGCACCTTCGACATCGTCTACTGCCGCAACGTGCTGATCTATTTCGACACGGCGACCAAGGCCGACGTGCTGCGCCGGATCGCCGACCAGCTCGCGCCCGACGGCGCGGTGCTGCTCGGCGCCGCCGAGACGGTGATCGGCATCACCGAGACGCTGGTGCCCGACCCCGAGCATCGCGGCCTGTACCGCCACGGCCGTGCCGCGGCGAGCCAAGGCCTGTCGAGCCCCGGCTTGTCCACGAGCCCGGCGCTGGCCGCGAGCCACGCGGCGGCGGTCCCGGGCTATCCGGGATTCGCCGCGCCGGCCGCCGGCCCTGCGGCGACGCCGGCCGCTCCGAGCGCGGCCGCCGCGCTCGCCGGCCTGCGCTGGGCCTCGCGCTGACGGATCGGCCCCGCGGCCCGGGACCGCGAGCCCGCGAGGATCGGTCCACCGGTCCTCGCGTCTCGCCGCGGCCATGACGAGCCGGCCGGCGATCCCCTCCGGACGGCGCGGCCGGAGCCCGGCACAGCTTGGCGCAAGGCGGGACAGGAAAGATCGTCCTGCCCCACGATCCTCCCGCTCAGGGTCTCGCGTCTTCCTCGTCCGCTCCCGCCAATCGGTCGGGTTCCCGGCGTCGGCCGCTGTCGTGCTGCGATCCTGGAGCCGCCGCCGTCCGCCCTGCGGCACGAGGGCCTCTTACTGTCGCCGCCGACCGGCCGGAGGCTCGGCTCGCCGCTCCCGAGATGCCGGCTTCGTCCTGCCAGGCGCGGCGCGGGACGGGCGCGCGGCCGGTCGTACACGGCCCCGCCCCGTCGATGTCCCGATTGTCTCCAGACACAAAAAAACCCCGCCGGAGCGGGGTTCTTTGGTCCGTTCCGTCCCCCAGGGGGGATCGGACGGTCAGACCGCGATGCGGTTCTCTTCCTCGGTCGGCTCGCGCAGCACGTAGCCGCGGCCCCAGACCGTCTCGATGTAGTTCTTGCCCTGGCTGGCATTCGCGAGCTTCTTGCGGAGCTTGCAGATGAACACGTCGATGATCTTCAGCTCCGGCTCGTCCATGCCGCCGTAGAGATGGTTGAGGAACATCTCCTTGGTCAGCGTGGTGCCCTTGCGCAGGCTGAGGAGCTCCAGCATCTGGTACTCCTTGCCGGTGAGATGCACCCGGGCGCCCGATACCTCGACGGTTTTCTGGTCGAGGTTCACGATCAGGTCGCCGGTGGTGATCACCGACTGCGCGTGGCCCTTCGACCGGCGCACGATCGCGTGGATTCTCGCGACCAGTTCATCTTTGTGGAAAGGTTTGGTGAGGTAATCATCGGCACCGAACCCGAGGCCCTTCACCTTGTCCTCGATCCCGGCCATGCCGGAGAGGATCAGGATCGGGGTCTTGACCTTCGCCACCCGGAGGGAGCGCAGAACCTCGTAGCCCGACATGTCGGGCAGGTTCAGGTCGAGCAGGATGATGTCGTAGTCGTACAGCTTCCCGAGATCGACACCTTCCTCGCCGAGGTCGGTCGTATACGTGTTGAAGTTTTCGGACTTGAGCATCAACTCGATGCTCTGCGCTGTCGCGCTGTCGTCCTCGATCAGAAGTACCCGCATCTCAGGTCCCCAAGCCCTGGCCCTCAAGGGTTAAGGCAAGCCCCCGCCGCCCGTCTCCCACCGGCCCGTGGGGGACGCCCGTTGTCTTCCGAACCGCGACGCTATGCCTTAACGGTTAACAAACCCTGTTCACGTCCCGCAAGCGGTTATGAAACCGCGTGACGGGCAGGGCCCTTGCGGGTTTGCGTTCCGTTCCGGCCGAATCGCGACACCATACCCGCATCCCGCCTCGCCGGGCCGGCTAAATGGCTCCCGCCATTGACGCCCGCCCGTGATGTTGCGTCCGCGCCACGCCCCCGGAGAACCTCCGGGAGCCCGCCGTGGATCCCATCTGCCTCAGTGTTAAGGAGAGGGGTAAATGGATCGTTGATGGAATCCGGCAATGGCAGCGGCAGGGATCGGGAAACCGCTTCGTATCAACAGGATGCTGCCGTGACCGGCCCGGGGCGCCTCGATGCCGCCCGCGCCGCGCTGGCCGGCATCGACGAGGTCGAGACGTTCGGCCGGGTCGTCGCGGTGCGGGGCCTGCTCGTCGAGGTCGCCGGCCCGGTCGCGGCGATGCGGCTCGGCGGCCGGCTCGACGTGGTGGTGGACGAGGCCGCCGGCACCGCCGTTCCGTGCGAGATCATCGGCTTCTCCGGCCCCCACGCGCTCGCGATGCCGTTCGGCTCGCTCCAGGGGGTGCGCCGCGGCTGCCCGGCTCGGGTCCGGGGGGAGGGGGCGGGCGCGATCCGTCCGAGCCGGGCCTGGCTCGGCCGCGTGATCGACGCGCTCGGCCGCCCGATCGACGGCAAGGGCCCGCTGCCGCCCGGCCCGCTGCCCTACGGCCTCCGGGCCGATCCGCCCCCCGCCCATGCCCGCCGCCGCGTCGGCCCGCCCCTCGATCTCGGGGTGCGCTGCCTCAACACCTTCCTGACGATGTGCGCGGGCCAGCGCATGGGCATCTTCGCCGGCTCCGGCGTCGGCAAGTCGGTGCTGCTCTCGATGCTGGCGCGCTACACCGCCGCCGACGTCGCGGTGATCGGCCTCGTCGGCGAGCGCGGCCGCGAGGTGCAGGAATTCCTCCAGGACGACCTCGGGGAGGAGGGCCTCGCCCGCTCGATCGTTGTGGTGGCGACCTCCGACGAGCCGGCGCTGATGCGCCGCAACGCCGCCTACGTCACCTTCGCCCTCGCCGAGCACTTCCGCGACCAGGGCGCGCAGGTGCTGTGCATGGTCGATTCGATCACCCGCTTCGCCATGGCCCAACGCGACATCGGGCTCGCCGCCGGCGAGCCGCCGACCGCCAAGGGCTACACGCCGACCGTGTTCTCCGAGCTGCCGCGCCTCCTCGAGCGGGCCGGGCCCGGCACCGGGGACGGCGCGATCACCGGCCTGTTCACCGTGCTGGTCGAGGGCGACGACCACAACGAGCCGGTGGCCGACGCGGTGCGGGGCATCCTCGACGGGCACATCGTGATGGAGCGCGCCATCGCCGAGCGCGGCCGCTACCCGGCGATCAACGTGCTGCGCTCGGTCTCCCGCACCATGCCGCGCTCCTGCGACCCGGACTACCTCGAGGTGGTCCGCCGCGCCCGCCGGGTGCTCTCGACCTATGCCGACATGGAGGAGCTGATCCGGCTCGGCGCCTATCGCCCCGGCAGCTCGCCGGAGGTCGACGAGGCGATCGGCCTGATGCCCGATCTGGAGGCTTTTCTGGGGCAGGGTAAGGAAGAAGCAACCTCCATCCGCGAGGGTTATGAGCGCCTCGCCGCGATCGTCGGCGGGCCGTGAGGGTGGGGCGGGCCGCCCGCCCTGCGGCCTCGTGAAGGCGCGCGACGGGCGAGGCTCGGCCGCATGCCGCTGGCGGGAGTGGAGTAACAATGAAATCGCGGGACACGCTCATCCGGCTGCGCCGCTTCCAGGCCGACGAGAAGCGCCGCAAGGTCGCGCAAATCGAGGCGATGATCGCCGATTTCGCCCGCATGGCCGCCGACCTCGACCGTGAGATCGGCCAGGAGGAGCAGCGGGCCGGGATCTCCGACCCCGCCCATTTCGCCTACCCGACCTATGCCCGCGCCGCCGCCCAGCGCCGCGACAACATCCGCCGCTCCGCCCAGGACCTCGACGTGCAGCTCGCCGAGGCCAAGGCGGCCCTCGCCGAGGCGTTCGAGGAGCTGAAGAAGGTCGAGATCCTCGATGACCGCGAGCGCTCGGGCGAGCGCGTCGCCGAGAATGCCCGCGACCAGGCCAGCATGGACGCGATCGGGCTCGGCCGCGCCCGGGCCTGAAGAGGGCCGGGCGGAAGGCCGGCTCGCCCCACCTCGGGGCGTCCGGCGTAAGGTTTCGCGATGAAAGCGCATGACCCTCTTCCGGACGGCGGAGGAGGCAGGCACGCCGTGTTGTCATCACCCGCCCCGTGGGCCGGGCGCCTGGCGTAGGGACGGGTCAGCCGACCCGCTCCAGGATCACCTCCCTGGCGGGCGGGGCATCCCCGCCGATCCGGTAGGCCGCGACGACCGCGGCCTCGGCGCGATCCGCCTCCGCTTCGCTGCGCGCATGCACGATCGCGAGCGGCCGCTCCGGCCCGACCTCGGCTCCCAGAGCCGCCAGGTCGGTGAGGCCGACCGCGTGGTCGATCGGGTCCTGCGGCCGGGTCCGGCCGCCGCCGAGGCCGATCACCGCGACGCCGATGTCCCGGGTGGCGATGGCCTGGACGCGGCCCGCCCGCGGCGCGGGAATCGCCCGCACCAAACCGGCGCGGGGCAGGTGGCGCTCCGGCGCCGCGATCAGGTCGGCGGGTCCGCCGAGCGCCGTCACCATCCCGGAAAACACCTCCGCGGCGCGGCCCGAGGCCAGGCTGTCCTCCAGCCGGGCGGTCGCGTCGGCGAGGTCGGGGCTCAAGCCCCCGAGGACCAGCATCTCGGCGCCGAGCGCCACCGTCACGGCGTGGAAGCGCGGCTCGCGCCGGCGGCCGGCCAGGTAGTCGAGGGCATACGCGACCTCGACGGCGTTCCCGGCGGCCGAGGCCAGGGGCTGGTCCATGTCGGTGAGGAGCGCTCGCGTCGGCAGGCCGGCGCCGTTCGCCACCGTCACCAGGCTCTCGGCGAGGCCCCGCGCCTCCTCGGTACGGGCCATGAAGGCGCCGGAACCCGCTTTCACGTCCATGACGAGGCCCTGCAGCCCGGCCGCGAGCTTCTTCGACAGGATCGAGGCGGTGATCAGGTCGAGGGATTCGACCGTGCCGGTGACGTCCCGGATGGCGTAGAGCCGCCGGTCGGCGGGGGCGAGGTCCGGGGTCTGGCCGATCACCGCGCAGCCGACCTTCCGGGTGACGCGCCGGAACAGGTCGACGTCCGGCGCCGTGGTGTAGCCCGGGATGCTGTCGAGCTTGTCGAGGGTGCCGCCGGTATGGCCGAGGCCGCGGCCCGAGATCATCGGCACGTAGCCGCCGCAGGCCGCGACCATCGCGGCGAGCGGCAGGCTCACCGTGTCGCCGACCCCCCCGGTCGAGTGCTTGTCGAGGACCGGGCCCGGCAGGTCCCACTGCAGGACGGTGCCGGAGCGGGTCATCGCCCGGGTGAGCGCGACGCGCTCGGGCAGCGACAGGCCGCGGAAGAAGACCGCCATGGCGAAGGCCGCCGCCTGGCCCTCGGTCACCCGCCCGTCGGTCAGCCCGGCGATGAAGGCCTCGAGGGCGTCGTCCGGCAGCGCCTGCCCGTCGCGCTTGAGGCGGATCAGTTCCTGCGGCAGCAGCGTCATGGATGGGATCCCGGAAGAGAGCGTCAGAGGTCGCGGGAGAGCAGCGCCGCGACGAGGCGCCCGACATCGTCGGCAGCCTGTTCGGCGACGCGCTTGGTCTCGGCGTGGTGGGGCGCGCCGATTCCGGTCCCGGCCTCGAACCCGGCGGCGTAGTTCGTCACCAGCGACAGGGCCGCGACCCTGAGGCCGAAGAACCGGGCGAGGATCACCTCCGGCACCGTCGACATGCCGACGAGGTCGGCGCCGAGCGCCTTAGCCATGCGGATCTCCGCCGGCGTCTCGAAGCTCGGGCCCGAGAACCAGGCGTAGACGCCCTCCGCCAACGGCACGCCGCAAGCCCGCGCCGCTCGCTTCAGCGCCGCGCGCAGGGCCGGATCGTAGGCGTCCACCATCGGCACGAAGCGGGCGTCGGACGCCTCGCCGTAGAGCGGGTTCATGCCCGACAGGTTGACGTGGTCGGTGACGAGGGCGAGGCGGCCGGGCCCGGCCTCGGGCAGGAGCGAGCCGGCGGCGTTGGTGAGGAGCAGCGGCGGGGCGCCGAGCGCCGCCACCAGCCCGACCGGCACCCGCATCGCGGCGGCGTCGCCGTGCTCGTAGGCGTGGGCGCGGCCCTGGAACAGCAGCACCCGGCGCCCCGAGAGGCGCCCGGCCACCAGCCGCCCGGCATGGCCCGAGACGCCGGAGGCGGGAAAGTGCGGGATCTCGCCGTAGGGCAGGGCGACCGCCTCGGTGAGCCGCCCGGCCAGGGGCCCGAGCCCGGTGCCGGCCACGAGGGCGAGGGCGAAGGGCTCGTCTCCGAGGCGGGCCCGCACATAGGCGGCCGCCGCGGCGATGCGGGGATCGCTCTCGCTCACGCGAGGTTGTCCGGCCCGAACGAGGCGGGCAGCAGCTCGTCGAGGGTGAAGGTCCGGCGCAGCCCCTCCGGCCCGGCGACGTGGATCGGCGTGTCGGGGGCGGCGAATTCGCGGATGCGCTGGCGGCAGGCGCCGCAGGGGGTGACCAGCGCCGCGCCGTCGCCGAGCACCAAAATCGCGGCGATGCGCCGGCCGCCGGCCGCCACCATCGCGGCGATCGCCCCGGCTTCCGCGCAGGTGCCGACCGGGTAGGCGGCGTTCTCGACGTTGCAGCCGGCATGCACCGCCCCGGCCTCGTCCAGGACGGCGGAGCCGACGCGGAAGCGCGAATAGGGGGCGTGGGCGCGGCCCTGGACCGCGCGGGCGGCGGAAAACAGGGTGTCGATCGGGTCCATCCCGGCTCCGGCTGCGTGACGGCGAGACCCGATCATGGCCGGACCGGCGCCCGCCGTCGAGCCCGTCGACAAGCCGGTGCGGTGGTCTTAAACCCGTCGTCTTTCCAAGAGGCGAGGGATCCGGGGCGATGCTGGGACGGTTCGAGCGCAACGGGTCCGGCGAGGCCGTCGTCGAGTACGGCGACAGCAACCTGCGGGTGGTGAAGCCCGGCCGGTTCGTGCGCTGCGGCGTGACCGGCGTCGAGATCCCGCTCGATGCCCTGCGCTACTGGAGCGTGGCGCGCCAGGAGGCCTATGCCGATCCCGACGCCGTGATGGTGCGCCTGCGCCAGGACTCACGGGCCGGGTAGCGGTCGGAGCCGCCGCAGCAGCGCGGCGAGCGCCTCCGGCTCGTCGAGGGCCAGCACCACCGGCAGCGTCGCCACCGGCAGGTCGTCCGGCAGGCGCACCCGGTCCTTCTCGGTCGTCACCAGGAGGAGGTTTGCCCGCGCCGCGTCCGCGACGAGGCCCGCGACCTCCGCGGCCGTGAAGGCGTGGTGGTCCGGGAAGGCCCGGGTCTCGCGTATCTCCGCCCCGATCTCGCGCAGGCTCGCGAAGAACTTTTGCGGCCGCCCGATCCCCGCGAAGGCCAGGACCGGGCGTCCCGCCAGCGCCGCGGCGGCCGCCGGATCGGGCACCAGCCGGCCGCGAAGCGCCGGCAGTCCGCGCGCCCGCGCCTCGGCCAGGATCCGAGCACCCGGTGCCCCCTCGCCGATCACCAGGGCGGCGTGGATGCGGGGCCATTGCGCGGCGGCCGGCGCCCGCAGCGGACCCGCCGGGAAGACCCGGCCGTTGCCGAGCCCCACGGCGCCGTCGAACACCGCGATGGACAGATCCTTGGCGAGGCCCGGGTTCTGCAGCCCGTCATCCATCACCACCACGTCGGCGCCATCCGCCAGGCAGGCCTGCGCGCCCGCCACCCGGTCGCGGGCGACGAAAGCCGGGCCGGCGCGGGCCAGCAGCAGCGGCTCGTCGCCGACCTGCGCCGCGCCGTGCCGGGCGGGATCGACCCGCACGGGACCGGTCAGGCTGCCGCCGTAACCCCGGCTCAGGAAGGCCGGGCGCCGGCCGAGGTCGCGCAGCAGGACCGCCACCGCCAGCGCCGTCGGCGTCTTGCCGGTGCCACCGAGGGAGAAGTTGCCGACGCAGACCACGGGGGCGGGCACCCGGGTGCCCGCCCGCGCCATTCGGCGGGCGGAGAGCGCCCCGTAGACGTGACCGATCGGCGCCAGCAGCCGGGCCGCCGGGCCCGGCGTCTCGTGCCACCAGAAGCCCGGCGCCTGCCTCACGAGGCGAACCGCCCGGCGATGATCAGCTGGCAGATGAAGGGCTCGAGCGCCGCCATCGCCCGGTCGGTGGCGCCGCCGGCCGCCTCGATCGCCGCCGCGCCGGCCCGGGCCATCGCCCGGCGGCTTTCGGAATCGCCGAGCAGCCCGTCGACCGCCGCCGTCAGTTCCTGCCCGTCCCGGACCGTCCGGGCGCCGCCGGCGCGTTCGAGAGCGCCGTAGACCTGGGCGAAGTTGCGGACATGCGGCCCGGTCAGGATCGCCGCGCCGAGGCGGGCCGGCTCGATCGGGTTCTGGCCGCCGTGACGGGCGAGCGAGCCGCCGACGAAGACGAGCGGGCACAGGCGGTAGAACAGGCCGAGCTCGCCGACCGTGTCGGCGACGTAGAGATCGACCTTGTCGTGCGGCTGCCCGCCGGTGGCGCGGCGCCCGACCCGCAGCCCCGCGGCGGCGGCCTGGGCCGCCACCTCCGCCCCCCGGTCGGGATGGCGCGGCACCACGATGGTGAGGAGGCCCGGATGCGTCCGCGCCAGCGCCCGATGGACCGCGGCGGCGGCGGCCTCCTCGCCCGGGTGGGTCGAGGCGGCGAGCCAGACCGGACGGCCCTGCATCACGCCCTGGAGCTGGCGCAGCGCCTCGGGCTCCGCCGGGGGCGGGCCCGCATCGAATTTCAGGTTGCCGCCGGTCTCGACCCGCGGCGCGCCGAGGCGGGCGAAGCGCTCCGCCTCCTCCCGGCTCTGGGCGAGGCAGAGCGCGACCCGCGACAGCAGCGCGCGGGCGACCGCCGGGGTGCGCCCCCAGCCGCGGGCCGAGCGCTCGGACATCCGCCCGTTCACCAGGATCAGCGGCACCCCGCGGGCGTGCAGCGCCAGGATGGTGTTGGGCCACAACTCCGATTCGGCGACGAGGGCGAGGTCCGGCTGCCAATGGTCGAGGAAGCGGGCAACGTAGCGCGGCGCGTCGAGGGGCACGAACTGGTGCAGCGCCCCCGCCGGAAGCCGCCGCGCCAGCAGCTCGGCCGAGGTGCGGGTGCCGGAGGTGACGAGAACCGTGAAGCCGCGCCGGGTCAGCCGCTCGACGAGGCCGAGGAGCGACAGGGCCTCGCCGATGCTGGCGCCGTGGGCCCAGACCAGCGGGCCCGCCGGCCGCGGCCTGCCGGGGCGGCCGGTGCGCTCGGGCAGGCGCACCGGGTCCTCCTTGCCGCGCCGGCGCCGCCAGGCGAGCAGCCCCGCGAGCGCCGGCTCGCCGGCGATCAGCCCGTAATGGTAGGCGCGCAGCAGGGCCGGCAGGTCGCCGGGTCGCTGCTCGCGAGGCCGGGTCTCCTCGCGCCTCATCGGGCCGAGGCCCCCTTGCGGGTATGGCCCTTGCGGGTATGGACCGGATCGATCCGGCCGACCTGCGCGAAGGCCCGGGCATGGACCGCGTTCAGCTCGGTCTCGATGCGCAGGCGCGCCGCCTCGATCCCCGCCGCGTCGAGGTCTCGCGGCACGCTGATCGGCTCGCCGAAGGCCATCACGCCGCGGCCGAAGGGCAGGCCGAGGCTCGCCCGGTCCCAGCTGTCGAATTGCAGGTAGCGGCTCGTCACGACGGCAGTCGGCACCACCGGGCGGCCGGACATCCGCGCCAGCATCACGATGCCCTCGCCGCAGCGCCGCGACACCTTCGGCACGTCGGCGCTGAACGCCACCGACTCGCCGTCCTCCAGGGCCTTGAGGCAGCCGCGCAGGGCCTGGACCCCGCCCTTGGCCCAGATGTCGCGCGCGCGCCGCGCGCCCGAGCCGCGGATCACCCGCACGCCCATCCGCTCCAGGACCGCGGTGTTCACCCCGCCGTCGACCGAGCGCGACACCATGGTGGCGGCCCGGTCCTGCGGCCGGCGCACGAACGGCACCATCAGGTGCTGGCCGTGCCACATCGCGATGATGAAGGGCCGCAGCGGCGTGAGCCAGTCGTAGGCGCCCGGCGGATCGAGGCTGAAGCGGTTCGTGCCCTGCACCAGCTTCAGGTAGCTCGCGCCGAGGAACCCGAGGCTTTCCTGGGCGGCCCGGCTGCGGGCGATGCGGGTGACGACGCTCATCGGCAGCACTTCGTTCGGGAGGACGGGCTCTTCGGTGCGCGGTAAGAAGACCCCGCGCGGCCCCGCACCCGCGGGACGACAAGGGAGCCCGCGCGAATCCGGGCGCCGTCATGCTCCGTTCGGGCCCGCGAGGCAACCGCCGCGCGGGCGCAGATGCGGGCAGCGGCGTGCGGCAACGCACGCATTCCGAGGCGGACATGATCCCCGCGGAGGACGGGGGAGCCACGAGCTGCGTGTTGATCCTGGTGAAGGTGGCGGGTCGATCCCCGCATGGGCGGGGGAGCCCTGGGGCGGCCCGGCTTCGCAATCCAGGTGTGAGGTCGATCCCCGCGAGTGCGGGGGAGCCATTGCCCAAATCCCGGTCCTCCGGCGGCTGATGGGTCGATCCCCGCGAGTGCGGGGGAGCCATCCGGGGCCCGGCCGGCGGCACCTTCGTGGGGGGTCGATCCCCGCGAGTGCGGGGGAGCCGGGCTCGACGCGGTGAAGGGCGCCTATCGCGAGGGTCGATCCCCGCGAGTGCGGGGGAGCCACGCGGCGCGTCACCATCGTCGAGATGCAGTGGGGTCGATCCCCCTCGAGTGCGGGGGAGCCGCCTACGCCCGAGCGGTGATCCACTGGCAGGGGGGTCGATCCCCGCGAGTGCGGGGGAGCCTCTGCCAGCTAACTCTCTGATACCGTTCACGATGTCAAAGATGCCGTTGGGGCAGATACGCAACCGGCGACGCCGCAGGATGCCCGAGACCGGCCCGGTCGTCGAGGGCCATCGTCCGCGCGACGCCCGGCCCCGGATGGCGCGACGCACGCCAGCACTTGTTTGGAATGAATCCAATCTATAGATTGGAGCCATTCCAGACTGGAGCATGCCCGTGAAGGCCCTGACCGATCTCACCGAACGCGAGGTGCTGGCCCTTGCCATCGCCAGCGAGGAGGAGGATTCCCGCATCTACCGCAGCTTCGCCGAGGGCCTGCGGGCCGACCTGCCGGGCTCGGCCGGGGTGTTCGAGGCGATGGCGGAGGAGGAGGCGGGGCACCGCGACGACCTCTACGCGGCGTATCGCCAGCGCTTCGGCGAGCACCTGCCGCCCCTGCGGCGCGAGGACGTGAAGGGGTTTCCCCGCCGCCGGCCGGTCTGGTGGCAGGGGCTCGACGCGGCGCGGATGCGGCGGGAGGCGCAGGGGATGGAGGCGCAGGCCGCCGCCTTCTACGAGCGGGCGGCGGAGCTCTCCCGCGATCTCGGGGTGCGCCAGCTCTTCACCCGGCTCGCCGAGATCGAGCGCGGCCACGGCGACCGGGCCGCCTCCCTGTCGGCCGAGCAGGAGAGCGGGGACGCCGCCGCCGAGGAGGCGCGGGCGGCCCACCGCCTGTTCGTGCTGCGCTACGTCCAGCCGGGCCTCGCCGGGCTGATCGACGGCTCGGTCTCGACGCTCGCGCCGCTCTTCGCCGCCGCCTTCGCCACCCACAACAACTGGCAGACCTTCCTGGTCGGCCTCGCCGCCTCGATCGGCGCGGGCATCAGCATGGGCTTCACCGAGGCCCTGTCGGACGACGGCAGCATCACCGGGCGCGGCTCGCCCTGGCTGCGCGGCCTCGTCTGCGGCGTGATGACGACGGTCGGGGGGCTCGGCCACACGCTGCCCTACCTGGTGCCGGATTCCTGGTCGAACGCCTTCGCGATCGCCACCGTGCTGGCGGCGCTGGTGGTGGTCGTCGAGCTCTGCGCGATCTCGGCGATCCGCACCCGCTACATGGAGACGCCGTTCTGGCGCGCCGCGCTCCAGGTGGTGCTCGGCGGGGTGCTGGTGCTGCTCGCCGGCGTCGCCATCGGCAGCGCCTGATGGGGAGGCGGGCGGCCTCGTGCGGCACCGTGCGCGGGGGGCGGCCCCGAAAGCCGCTCCCGCCACCTTGAAAATGGTCTAGATACGGGGGAGCCGAGGGCCCGACGGAACGGCCCACCAAGAAACGTCCTCCGAGACTCCGCCCGAGGAAACGCCGTGCAGACCAGCTTCACCCCCGCGCAGCTCGCCGACCCGGCCATGGCGGCCTCGGAGAAGATCCTGCGCACCTGCGTGCATTGCGGCTTCTGCACCGCCACCTGCCCGACCTACCTGCTGCTCGGCGACGAGCTCGATTCGCCGCGCGGGCGCATCTACCTGATCAAGGACATGCTGGAGGGCGGCAAGCCGGCGAGCCCCGAGGTGGTCAAGCACGTCGACCGCTGCCTGTCGTGCCTGTCCTGCATGACCACCTGCCCGTCGGGGGTGCATTACATGCACCTCGTCGACCATGCCCGCGCCCATATCGAAAAGACCTATTCCCGCCCGGCCGAGGACCGGTTCCTGCGCGCGGTGCTGGCGCGCGTGCTGCCCTATCCGAACCGCTTCCGCCTGGCACTCCTCGGCGCCACCCTCGGCCGGCCGTTCCGGGGCATCGCCGCGAGGATGCCGAAGGTCGGCAATCGGCTGGCCGCGATGCTCGACCTCGCGCCGGCCTCGCTGCCGACCCGCTCGGCGCACGACAGGCCCGGCCGCTTCCCCGCCGCCGGCCCGCGCCGGGGCCGGGTGGCGCTCCTGCGCGGCTGCGCCCAGAGCGTCCTGCGGCCGGACTTCAACGAGGCGGCGATCCGGCTCCTGAACCGCCACGGCGTCGAGGTGGTGCAGGCCAAGGGCGAGGGCTGCTGCGGCGCACTCACCCACCACATGGGCCAGGAGGAGTCCTCGCACGCGCTGGCCCGGCGCACGATCGATGCCTGGATCGCCGAGATGGACGGCGAGGGGCTGGACGCCATCGTGGTCACGGCCTCGGGCTGCGGCACCACGATCAAGGATTACGGCTTCATGTTCCGCGACGACCCGGCCTATGCCGAGAAGGCGGCCCGGGTCGCGGGGATCGCCCGCGACGTGACCGAATACGTGACGAGCCTCGGCCTGTCCGAGCCGGTGGTCGAGACCGACCTCGTCGTCGCCTACCACTCCGCCTGCTCGATGCAGCACGGGCAGGGCCTGCGCACCGAGCCGAAGGCGCTGCTCGCGCGCGCCGGCTTCACCGTGAAGGACGTGCCGGAGGGCCACATCTGCTGCGGCTCGGCCGGGACGTACAACATCCTGCAGCCGGAGCTGGCCGCGCATCTGCGCGCCCGCAAGGTCGCCAATATCGAGCGCGTGCGCCCCGACGTGATCGCCACCGGCAACATCGGCTGCGCTACGCAGATCGGGAAGGGCACCGCGATCCCGATCGTCCACACGGTGGAACTCCTCGACTGGGCGACCGGCGGCCCGCGCCCGGCGGCCCTGGACGGGGTGGCGGACAAGCGGCCGGCGCTGGCGGCGGCGGAATAGGCGGCGACCCGCCGGACGGGCGGGTCCCGTCCGGCGCTTCCCCCGTCAGAACACCGAGATCAGCACGATCCCGCCGACCATCAGGGCGGCGCCGAGCAGCCGTGGCGGGCCGGCCTTGACCTGACGCATGCCGAGCCAGCCGAAATGGTCGAGCGCCACCGAGGTCAGGAGGTTCGCGGTGATGAGGAGCCCGTTGAGCGCGCCGGCCCCGACCTTGTCGACGAAGAGGAGGCCCGCGAACACCGCGACCGCCCCGGTGATGCCGGCGAGCGGCATCCACCAGCGCACCCCGGCCAAGTCCGCGCGCTTGGGCAGCGGCGTGGGTTTCAGCAGGAACATCAGCGCGAAGGCGAAGACGACCGGCACGAACGACACGGTGGCGGCGAGCCAGGGGTTCACCAGCGCCCCGCGCAGCTGCGAATTCCATACCACGCCGATCGCCATCAGGGCGCCCGCCACCAGGATGAACGGGTAGAGCAGCTTGCCGCTCAGGCTGTGGCCCTCGCCTTCGTCTTTCTTGCCCGCGGTCTTCGCGATGAACACCACGCCGGCCGCCATCAGGAGCCCGCCGAGCCAGGGCAGCGGCTTGAAGCCGGCGGCCTGGAGCCCGAACAGCCCGAAGGCGTCGAGGGCGAGCGAGGTGATGATGTTGGCGGTCAGGGTCAGGCCGTTGAACGGCCCGGCGCCGACCTTGTCGATGAAGGCGAGCCCGCCGAACACCGCGACCGCGCCGGCCAGCCCCCCGAGGGGGGCGTACCAGGGCATCTTCTCCAGGGTCTCGAGGGTCGGCAGCGGCGTCGGCATCACCAGGAACAGGGTGGTGAAGACGAACACGATCGGCAGGAACGACACCGTGGCGGCGAGCCACGGATTGACCATGTGCCCGCGCAGCTGCGCGTTCATCGCGTTGCCGAGCGCCTGGAGCGCACCGGCGACCAGGATGAAGGGATAGAGGAGCGCGGCGATCGACACCGGAAAAACCTTCCTGTGGGAGGAGATCAGACGAGGAGGAGCGGTCAGACGAGAAGAAGACCTGCGAGCGCCAGCGCGAGGGCCGGCGGCATCACCACCAGGCCGAGCTTGAGGAAGCTCCAGAAGCTGACGTCCTGGCCCTCGCGGCGGATGGCGGTGAGCCACAGGATGGTGGCGAGTGAGCCGGTGACCGAGAGGTTCGGCCCCAGATCGACGCCGATCAGCACGGCGCCCGCGACCTTCTCGGGGACGTGCGCGGCCTGGACCGCGGCCCCGGCGATCAGGCCCGCCGGCAGGTTGTTGACGAGGTTGCAGGCGATGGCGATGAGCGCGCCGGCGCCCCAGGCGGTCTCGGTCGGCGCGGCGGTGGCGGCCTGTTTCAGGGCGTCGGCGATCATCGCCAGCACGCCGGTTTTCTCCAGCGCCTCGACCAGCACGAACAGCCCGGCGACGAGCGGCAGCACGCTCCAGGACACGTCCTTGACCACCTCCACGGCGCCGCTGCCGCGACGCAGCGCCAGCACGATGAGGGTGGTGGCGAGCCCCGCCACGAAGGTCGGCAGGCCGAGGTCGCGCCCGAGCGCCGAGGCGCCGATCAGCACCGCGCCGGTCGCCACGATGCCGAGGCCCGCGACGATGCCGGTGCGCGACAGCGCCGTCGCCTCGACGTCGGTGGCGACCGATTGCTGCTTGAGGGTGCCGTTCTGGGTGAGCCGCAGGACGAGGTAGGTCGTCCCGATCGCCAGCAGCGACGGCAGGCCGAACAGGGCGAGCCAGCGTGTCAGCGGCGGCATGTGCTCGGCGAAGACCACGAGGTTGGCCGGGTTCGAGATCGGCAGCACGAACGACGCCGCGTTGGCGATGAAGGCGCAGATGAACAGGTAGGGCAGCGGGTTCTCGACCTTGGCGGCCCGGGTCGCGGCATAGACCGCGGGCGTCAGCACCACCGCGCAGGCGTCGTTCGACAGGAAGACCGTGACGACCGTGCCGACGAGGTAGACCAGGGTGAAGAGCCGGGTGGCCGAGCCCTTGGCGGTGCGCACCGCGATGCCGGCGAGCCAGTCGAACAGGCCCTCCTTCCGGGCGACCTCCGACATCAGCATCATGCCGACGAGGAAGAGGTAGACGTCGGTGCCCTTGAGGACGCCCTCCCAGGCGGTGCCGGCCGGCATCAGGCCGAGGAGCACGAGGGCGAGGGCGCCCGCGACCGCCCAGATCGCCTCCGGCCAGGAGAACGGGCGCACGATCACGCCGAGGGTGGCGAGGGCGGCGATCGCCCAGGTCGCGAGGTTGGGGCTGAGCGTCAGCGCGGCCATCGGAGGAGTGGTCCTGTCGTCACTGTCGGGAGGATCTGAAGGGTGTTCGGCTTGGGACCACCCGCGTTCGCGGCGCTCCCACCCGCGACCCTATCCCGAGGTGCGAGCGAAACGAGCCTCGACGGAGGGCCCCGGGGATCACGGTGGATTCTGGAGGCCTCCTTCGAGGCTCCCGTCGGTCGCACCTCGGGACGAGGTCGCGTGTAGGAAGGGTTTCAGCCGTTGCGGTTCGCCTCGGGAAGCAGGCGGTTCTCCATCACCACTGCCGCCCGTTCCTGTTCGGGCCGAGCTGCGTCCCCATGAGGCCGCGCGCCTCCCAGGCGCCGAGCGCGTCCGCGTCGCTGCCGATGCCGCGGGAGGTGGGCAGGCCGGTCGGATCGCTCGCCGGCTCGATCGCGTCGGTGTCGGTGCCGCCCGCGCCCGTCGCCCGGACCTCGATCGCCCGGGCATCCGCCGGCCAGGCGATCGTGGCCGCGTAGCAGCGTGCCCCGTCCTCCCGCGCCATCGGCCGCCACGACCCGTCGTCGATGCGGTACTCCACCGTCTCGGCCGGTCCCAGCACCAGGGCGCGCAGGGTCACGCTCTCGCCGACCATGTGGCCGGCGTCGCAGGCGAGGCGCCGGTCGGCGGGGGCGGTGATCAGCACGAACGGCCAGGGGCGCGCCATTTCCTTGAAGCGCCAGCTCACCACGCCGCCGTCGATCGCCGCGATCGCGTAGCCGACCGGGCCCTCCTCGATCTGCCCGGTCGAGCGGGTCGCCGCGTAGACGGTGCGTCCGTCATTGGCGAGCTCGTTGTAGTGGGTGTGCCCCATCTCGACGAGGCGCACCGGGCCGCGATGGACGAGGTCGGCGACGCGCTCGGCTTCGCCCTCGCCCTTCAGGTCGGCCGGGTAGCTGTGCATGAACAGGGCGCAGGGCGTGTCGCCGGCCCGTTCCAGCTCGTCGGCGAGCCAGGCGACCTGGGCGGGGCCGAGGCGGAAATCCGGCCCGCCGGAGCCCGGCCCGCACATGTCGAGGAAGAGGCAGCGCACGCCGCGCATGTCGACCGCGTAGGGCAGGTGCGGTACCCCGAGCCCGTCATGGAAGGCGTCGAGGCTGCCGCCCTCCATGTCGTGGTCGCCGGTGATGACATGGGCCGGCAGGCGGAGCCGGTCGAGGCCGGCCCGCACCAGGGCGTATTGCTCGGGGCGGCCGTTATCGGCGTTGTCCCCGGGCACGAAGATGAAGTCGAGCCCCTCCACCTCGTTCAGCTGCGCCACGATGGCGGCGAAGTCGCGGGCGTTGTCGGCTTCCGCCCCGGTGAGGTGGAGGTCGCCGATATGGGCGAAGGCGAGGGGGATCGTCATGGCCGGGCTCAGACCCCCAGAAGGGCGGGCCGACGGTTCGGTCCGGAGGGCGTGCCGGCCTGGGCCGGCTCGAAGCCCCGGGTCTCGGGCATCACCAGCAGGTAGAGGGCGAAGCCCAGGCCCGCGATGCCGGCGAGCGTCAGGAAGGCCGTCGAGTAGCCGGCCGAGACGATGATGAGCCCGGCGAGGGTCGCGCTCAACGAGGCGCCGAGGCCCTGGGCGGTCGCGACCGCGCCCTGGCTGACGTTGAACCGCCCGGTGCCGCGGGTCAGGTCGGCCACCACGATCGGAAAGAGCGCGCCGTAGACGCCGGCGCCGATGCCGTCGAGGAGCTGCACCGCCACGAGGTAGAACGGGTTGTTCGAGAAGGTGTAGAGCACACCGCGCAGCGCCAGCACCCCGAAGGCGGCGAGGAAGATGGGCTTCCGGCCGATCGCGTCGGCCTTGTGCCCGACGAACATCGCCACCGGCACCATCACGCACTGCGCCGCCACGATGCAGATCGCGATCAGCGAGGTGGCGTTCTCCTTGCCCGACAGGTGGGTGAGGAGTTGGCCGACCGAGGTCAGCATCGCGGCGTTCGAGAGGTGGAAGATCGCGGCCAGAAGCGCGAACAGCATCAGGTACTTGTTCTGGAGGAGCGCGGTCAGGCCGGAGGGCTGCTCGCCGCCCGACTGGTCCTCGGCGCTGTCGAGGCCGCGGGCGAGGTCGTTGTCGATCGCGTCCTCCGGCACCATCAGCATCGCGCCGATCGAGAGCGCGGCGAGCACGCCCATCAGCCAGAAGACCACGATCGGGCCGAACAGGTAGGCCAGCCCCCCGGCGAGCGCCGCCGAGACGGCGTTGCCGGCGTGGTTGAAGCCCTCGTTGCGGCCGATGCGCTTGGCGAAGAGCTTGGGCCCCACCACCCCGAGGGTGATGGCGGCGAGCGCCGGCGGAAAGATCGCCCCGGCGATGCCGGCGAGCGACTGGGTGGCGGCCACTGCGTAGAAGTTCGAGATGAAGGGCAGCGCCAGGCAGCTCAGGGTCACGGCGAGCGCCGCCGCGATGACGATGGTGCGCTTGTGCCGAGAACGGTCGATGAGCGCGCCGGCCGGCGTCTGGGCGATCAGGCCGGCGATGCCGGCGATCGTCATGATCATGCCGGTGGTCGCCTCGTTCCAGCCTTGGTCCGGGCCGCGCACGGCAATGAGGTAGATGGCGAGGTAGGGACCGAGGCCGTCGCGCACGTCCGCCAGGGTGAAGTTGAGCGCGTCGAGCCCCCGCAATGCCCGCCGCGACGGCTGTCGGTCGGGCGCGCCGGACCCAGAGGCAGGGAGGGATTGTGCCGTGCTCACCGTGATGTCTCCCTGAGGAAGGACGGGCCTATCCGGAGCCGAGAACCGGCGGGATCGCGAAAAGTTGCGATGCCATCGGGATTAAGCACCTGCGCGGGACGTCCGCGCCGCGCAGGTCGTCTTCAGGCGGGCCGTCCCCGGACGGCCGGGATCAGAACCGGCGCGGTGCCGGGGGCGGAGCGCCCGGGCCGCCGGGGGGCGGAGGTGGCGGAGCCGCACCGGGACCTCCGGGAGGCGGCGGAGGCGGAGGAGCCGCGCCGGGCCCACCGGGCGGCGGGGGCGGCGGCGGCGGCGCGTCGGGGCCGCCGGGCGGGCGGGGCTCGCCGCGAGGGCCCGGCGGACGGGGCGGGGGGCCGCCGACCTCCCAGAGGCTGTCCGGGCTCGCGCCGAGCGCGCGGACCTCGACCACCGCCCCGAGCGGGCTCTTCGTCACCGCGCCGCGCAGGCTGACCGGCTGGCCGGCCTGCAGGACGCTCGAGAGGCGCGCCGCCTCGTGCGGCGGCAGCCGCAGGGTGGTGCCGTCGTCGAGGATCGCACCGTTCACCTCGCCCCGGCGCCCGTGCAGCAGGGCCGCGATGCGCCCGCTCACGACCGTCTCGGCGGCGGCCGGCTCCGGGCCCCCGAGGGTGACGAGGGTCGCGCCGGTGGCCTCGTTGCGGATCTGGGCGCCGTCGACCAGGGGCAGCGCCCGGGCGCGCATGCCCCGCACCGACACCGCGTCGCCCGGCCGGACCGTGAACACCACGGCGCCCGACAGGCGCGGCGGCAGCTTCACCTCGGTGCCGTCGGCGAGGATCAGCCCGTCGACCTCGCCCCGGGGGGTGAGCGTGTACTGCTTCACCGTCCCCTTCGTCTCCGGCAGGGTGCCGGGATCCCAGACCGAGTTGTCCTGCGCCGCGGCCGGACCGGCGGCGAGGAGCAGGGCCGCGAGGCCGGCCGCCCGGAGGCGGAGCGCGGGTGCGCCTGTCGTCATGGCTGTCGCTCGTTCGCGCCGGCGGACGGCCGGCTCGACCGCGACATCCCAATTTCCGTGCCAGACGGTAAGTCTTTGAAAGATCTCGACGAAACGCGGTGCGCGACGGCTCAGGCGTCGGGAATCCCGACACCCTCCGTCGGGTTTTCGGACGCCTCGCGCCCGAGGCCGTGCCGCTCGATCTTGGCGTAGAGGAGCTGGCGCTGGATGCCGAGCGCCTTCGCGGCCCGGGCGCGGTTGCCGCCGCTCGCCCGCAGGGCCCGGCTGATCATCGCCTCCTCGAGCCGCGCCACGGCGGTCGGCAGATCGTCGCCGAGCCAGGCCGGCAGGGCCGCCTCGATGTCTTCCGGCACCGATCCGCCGAGGCCGAGATCGCCGGCCCCGATCACCGGGCCGCGCGCCAGCAGGGCCGCGCGCTCGATCACGTTGCGCAGCTCGCGCACGTTGCCGGGCCAGGGGTGGCGCATCAGCGCGGCGGCGGCCTCCGGCGACAGGCGGGTCGTCCCGGCGCCGGCGAGGGCGAGGAAGTGCTCGGCGAGCGGCAGGATGTCGGCCAGGCGCTCGCGCAGGGGCGGCAGGGCGATCGGCACGACGTTCAGGCGGTAGAACAGGTCCTGGCGAAAGCCGCCCTCGGCGACGAGGCGCGGCAGGTCGCGATGGGTCGCCGCCACCACCCGCACGGCCACCGGGACGGCCCGGCCGCCGACCGGCGTGACCACCCGCTCCTGGAGCGCCCGCAGGATCTTGGCCTGCATGGCAGGGGGCATGTCGCCGATCTCGTCGAGGAACAGCGTGCCGCCCGACGCCTCCCGGAACGCGCCGGCGCGGTCCTGGGTCGCCCCCGTGAAGGCGCCGCGCAGGTGCCCGAACAGCTCGCTCTCCAGGAGGTCGGCGGGTATCGCCGCGCAGTTGACCGGCACGAACGGGCCGGTGCTCCGGCGGCCATGGGCGTGCAGCGCCCGCGCGGCGACCTCCTTGCCGGTGCCGGTCTCGCCCTGCAGCAGCACGGTGGTGTCGCTGTCGGCGGCGAGGCCGACCGCCTTCTGCACCCGCCGCATCGCCTCGCTGGTGCCGATCAGGCCCGGCGCCGCCGCCGGGGCGGGCGGCTCGATCGGACGCGCCGGGCGGGCCAGCATGCCGCCGAGGAGGTCGGCCAGCTCGGCCCGGCCGACCGGCTTCGTCAGGTGGTCGTAGGCGCCGAGCCGCATCGCCTCGATGGTGTTCTCGGCGCTGGCATAGGCGGTCAGCACCGCGACCGGGGGCGCGACGGCCTGCGCCCGTAGGCGCTGGAGCACCGCCATCCCGTCGAGCGCGCCCGGCATCCGCAGGTCGAGGAGCACCGCGGCGATGGCCGGATCGTCCGCGACCCGCGCCAGCGCCTCGGCCCCCGAAGCAGCGAGGATCGGGACATGGCCGAGATCGCTCACCGTCTCGGCCAGCCCTTCGCGCAGGGCCGGCTCGTCGTCGACGATCAGGATGCGGGCGGGGCGGCTGTCCGTCACGGGGCGGTCTCGGGCGGATCCGTGTCTGGCGGATCGATTGCGGGCTGATCGACGAGGGGCAGGTCGATCTCGAAGGTCGCGCCGGGATCCGGCGCGTCGGGGGACGGGCTTGCGGGAGGTGGGGCGGCGAGGTGCACCCGTCCACCATGGGCGCGGGCGATCTCGCGCACGATCGCCAGGCCGAGGCCGGTCCCGTCCGGCCGGCCGGTGACGAAGGGATCGAACAGCCGCTCGCGCAGGGCCGCCGCGACGCCCGGTCCCCGGTCGGCGACGCGGATGCGCACCCGGCCGTTCCCGAGATGGGCCGACAGCCTCACCGTGCCGCCCGGCGGGCTGTGCTGGAGGGCGTTGAGGACGAGGTTGTCGAGGGCGCGCCGAACTTGCGCCTCGTCGAGGCGGACGCGCCGCTCCGGCACCTCCGCGACCACGATCCGCACGCCCCGCTCGCGGGCGAGGTCGTCGTGGAGGTGCGCGCTCTCCTCCAGCACCGCCGCGAGGTCGACGGGCGCGAGGACCGGCGTGCGCGGCTGGGTCAGGCTGAGGAGGTCGCGGGTCAGCCGGTCGAGCCGGGCGACCTGCGCCAGCACGAGATCGAGGGCGGCCCGGGGCCGGGCCGGGTCGGGGCTCGCCAGCGCGTTCTCGGCCTTGAGCCGGATCGCCGCCAGGGGATTGCGGATCTCGTGGGCGATGCCGGCGGTGAGCTGTCCCAGCGCGGCGAGGCGCTCGGCTTCCGCGGCGCGCTGGCGGGCCGTGCCGAGGCGCAGGCCCGCGGCGTTCAGCGCCTCGACCAGCCGGTCGAGCTCGCGCAGGCCCGTCGGCGCCAGGCGGGGCAGGTCGCCCTCCGGGGTCTCGCGGCCGAGCTGGCCCTCGAGCCGGGCGATCCGCCGCCCCAGCACCCAGAGCAACCGCCCGAGGATCAGCGCCGAGCCCAGCACCGTCGCGGCGAGGAAGCCGAACCCGGCGAGGAGCTGGCCGTAGGCCCGGCCCGCGTCGGTATGGACCCGCGTCATCGTCCAGGCCGTCGCCCCGTGGATCGGGCCGCGCAGGGGGCAGCCCTGCAACACCAGGGTCTGGGTGCGGGAGATCCGCCGCGTCGCCACCGGCCGTTCGCCGCCCAGGGTCTCGGCGTTGATGCGCCGGATCGTGTCGATCTCGGCCGAGGGCAGGTCGGTCTTCGGCCCGGTGCCCTCGTAGGTCGGGAAGGCGTAGGCGGCCGAGCCGGCGCCTGCTGTCCAGATGCCGCCTTCCACCCCCGGATGGCCGGCGAGCGCCGTCACCACCACGTCGGTGAGCTGCCCCTTCAGGGTGTCGTCGATCTCGGTGGCCCCGCCGCTCCAGCCGGCGGTGAAGAACGCGAACCGGTCGCCGATCTCGCGGCAGGAGCGCGCCACCTCGACCTCGGCCTGCGCCACCTGCACGGCGGCCGACTGGGCGTAGAACTCGGTCAGCAGATAGCCGGTGGCGCCTGCCGAGGCGAGGAGCAGGGCCCAGAGAGTGAGGAGGTGGGTGCGGAGGGAGTGGAGGCGGGCGGGCATGGCGAGGATCGAATCCGGCCCCGTCGCACGCACGACGGGCCGCATCCCGGAGAATGTGGCCCGTTCATGCCCTCATATCGGGTCGTCCGCCACCGGGGGACGGATCCGGCCTGCGCCGGGACCCGATCCTCCGGCGCGAGCCGGTCTCAGCTGCAGCCGGTCGTCGAACCGCAGGTGTCGCACTTCAGGCAGGTCCCGTTCCGCACCAGCGTGAAGTTGGCGCATTCCGGGCAGGCCTCGCCGACATAGCCCTTCATCTTCGCCTCGGCGCGGCGGTCGGAGACGCTGCGGCCGGCCGGCACCGCCTCGGGCTTGGCGAAGGGCAGGGCCTCCGCCAGCGCCTCGACCTTGCCGGCGAGGCTCGGCTCGGTCTTGAGCGCCACCGCCCCCCGCACCGCGTGGACGGTGCCGCCGGCCGGGGCCGACTGGCCGGTCACCGGCGCGGCGACGCCCGGGGTGGCGCCGGCGGGACCGCCGTGGATCAGGGTCAGCCGGTCGCCCGACCCCCGCAGCAGGCCGCGGGAGACGTTGGTGGCCACCGTCGCGTCGGACGCGCTGGGCTTGGCCGGAGCGACGCCCGTCGCCGTGTTGCCGAGCTCCGAGAGGTCGACATGGGCGAGGTCGTTGCGGCCGAGATACGAGATCGCCAGCTCGCGGAAGACGTAGTCGAGCACCGAGGTGGCGTTCTTGATCGCGTCGTTGCCCTGGACGAAGCCGGCCGGCTCGAAGCGGGTGAAGGTGAAGGCGTCGACGTACTCCTCCAGCGGCACGCCGTATTGCAGGCCGAGCGAGACCGAGATGGCGAAGTTGTTGATGAAGGCCCGGAGCGCCGAGCCCTCCTTGTTCATGTCGAGGAAGATCTCACCCAGGCGCCCGTCGTCGTACTCGCCGGTGCGCAGGAAGATGGTGTGGCCGCCGATCTTGGCCTTCTGGGTGTAGCCCTTGCGGCGGCTCGGCAGCTTCTCCTGGGAGCGCAGGCGCTCGACGCGCTCGACGATCCGCTCGACGATCTTCTCGGTCACCGCCACGGTCTTGGCCACCGCCGGCTGCGCCAGCAGGGCCTCGACCGCATCCTCCTCGTCGTCCGACTCGTCGCTGACGAGGGCGGAGTTGAGGGGCTGCGACAGCTTCGAGCCGTCGCGGTAGAGGGCGTTGGCCTTCAGCGCCAGGGTCCAGGACAGCCGGTAGGCGTTCTTGCAATCCTCGACCGTGGCGTCGTTCGGCATGTTGATGGTCTTGGAGATCGCCCCCGAGATGAAGGGCTGCGCCGCCGCCATCATGCGGATGTGGCTCTCGACCGAGAGGTAGCGCTTGCCGATCCGGCCGCACGGATTGGCGCAGTCGAAGACCGCGTAATGCTCCGGCTTGAGGTGCGGCGCGCCCTCAAGCGTCATCGCCCCGCAGACATGGACGTTGGCGGCCTCGATGTCCTTGCGGCCGAAGCCGAGGAACGCGAGCAGGTCGAAGGACGGGTCGGCGAGCTTGTCGGCCGGCACGCCGAGGGTCTGGGTCAGGAAGTCCTCGCCCAGGGTCCAGCGGTTGAACACGAACTTGATGTCGAAGGCCGACTTCAAGCCCGCCTCCACCGCCGCGATCTTCTCGTCGGTGAAGCCCTTGGCGCGCAAGCTACCCGGGTTGATCGCCGGGGCTTGGCCGAGCGAGCCGTGGCCGACGGCATAGGCTTCGATCTCGGCGATCTCGGCCTCGCGGTAGCCGAGCGTGCGCAGCGCGTCCGGTACCGCCCGGTTGATGATCTTGAAGTAGCCGCCGCCGGCCAGCTTCTTGAACTTCACCAGCGCGAAGTCGGGCTCGATGCCAGTCGTGTCGCAATCCATCACGAGGCCGATCGTGCCGGTCGGCGCGATCACCGTGGATTGGGCGTTGCGGTAGCCGTGCTCCTCGCCGAGCTGCAGCGCCCGGTCCCAGGCCGCCTTCGCGCGCTCCACCAGCTCGCCCTGCGGGCAGCCGGCGTGATCGAGCGGGACGGGGTTGGTGTTGAGGAACTCGTAGCCCTCGGTTTCGCCGTGGGCGGCCCGGCGATGGTTGCGGATCACCCGCAGCATCGCGTCGGCGTTCTCCTCGTAGGCCGGGAACGGCCCGAGCTCGCGCGCCATCTCGGCCGAGGTGGCGTAGGACACGCCGGTCATGATGGCGGTGAGCGCGCCGGCAATCGCCCGGCCCTCACGGGAATCGTAGGACAGGCCCATGGTCATCAGGAGGCCGCCGATATTGGCGTAGCCGAGGCCCAGCGTCCGGTACTTGTAGGAGAGGTCGGCGATCTCGCGGCTCGGGAACTGCGCCATCAGCACCGAGATCTCGAGGACCACGGTCCAGAGCCGGCACAGGTGCTCGTAGCCCTCGACGTCGAAGCTCTTGGCGCCCCGGTCGTAGAGCGCCAGCAGGTTCGCCGAGGCGAGGTTGCAGGCGGTGTCGTCGAGGAACATGTACTCGGAGCACGGGTTCGAGGCCCGGATCCGCCCGCCCGACGGGCAGGTGTGCCAGTCGTTCATCGTCGTGTTGAAGTGCAGGCCCGGATCGGCCGAGGCCCAGGCGGCCTCCGCGATCTTGTCCCACAGCTCGGTCGCCTTCACGGTCTTCGCCACCTTGCCGGTGGTGCGGTGGGTCAGCGACCAGTCGGCATCCACATCGACCGCGCGCAGGAAGTCGTCGGTCAGCGAGACCGAGTTGTTCGAGTTCTGGCCGGCGACCGTCAGGTAGGCCTCGGAATCCCAGTCGGTGTCGTAGATCGGGAACGAGATGTCGGTGTAACCCTGGCGGGCGTACTGGATCACCCGCTTGATCGCGGCATCCGGCACCATCACCTTGCGGGCGGCCTTGACCTCGCGCTTGAGCGCCGGGTTGCGGTCGGGGTCGAAGCAGGCGTCGCCCGCGGCCTCGCAGTTGACGCAGGCCTTCATCACCGCCTTGAGGTGCTTGGACACCACCTTGGAGCCGGTGACGAGGGCGGCGACCTTCTGCTCCTCCTTGACCTTCCAGTCGATGAAGGCCTCGACGTCCGGGTGATCGATGTCGACGATCACCATCTTGGCGGCGCGCCGCGTGGTGCCGCCGGACTTGATCGCGCCCGCCGCCCGGTCGCCGATCTTGAGGAAGCTCATCAGGCCCGACGACTTGCCGCCGCCGCCGAGCTTCTCGTTCTCGCCGCGCAGGCGCGAGAAGTTCGAACCGGTGCCCGAGCCGTACTTGAACAGGCGGGCCTCGCGCACCCACAGGTCCATGATGCCGCCGTCGTTGACGAGGTCGTCGGCGACGGACTGGATGAAGCAGGCGTGGGGCTGCGGGTGCTCGTAGGCCGAGGCCGACTGGGTCAGCTCGCCGGTCTTGTAGTCGACGTAGAAGTGGCCCTGCGCCGGGCCGTCGATGCCGTAGGCCCAGTGCAGGCCGGTGTTGAACCATTGCGGCGAGTTCGGCGCCACCATCTGGCGGGCGAGCATCGCGCGCAGCTCGTCGTGGAACGCGCTCGCGTCCTCCTCGCTGGTGAAGTAGCCGCCCTTCCAGCCCCAGTAGGTCCAGCAGCCGGCCAGGCGATCGAAGACCTGCGTCGCCGAGGTCTCGGAGCCGGTCCGCTCGCCCTCGGGCAGGGCGGCGAGGGCCGCCTCGTCGGGCACCGAGCGCCACAGGAACGAGGGAACGCCGTTCTCCTCGACCTTCTTCAGGGCCGCCGGCACGCCGGCCTTGCGGAAGTACTTCTGGGCCAGCACGTCGCAGGCGACCTGGCTCCAGGCCTCCGGCACGTCGATCCCGTCGAGGCGGAAGACCACCGAGCCGTCCGGGTTGCGGATCTCGCTCACCGCCTTGCGGAACGGGATGCTGGCGTAGGGCGACTGCCCCGCGGTGGTGATGCGACGCTCGAACCGCATGGGATACTCTCCGGTCACGAACAGCCGGGGACCGCCCGCACGCATGCGGGGTCCGCCGGTTTCAAGGGAAGGGCGGGGCGCGAAAGATTCGGCGGACGAGCCTCGGCGCCTCTCGGGGAGCCGCCCGTCCTGTCGTCTGGAAACTACCGATCTCGGTGGCTTCCCGTCAATAACTTGTGTCAGCCGACTCCGTTCCTCGCTATATGTTGTGTCGAAGGGCGGATTCCTGTGGATAGCGCCGTGCCCCCGGCTAAGCGCGCTTCCGGCTTGGGAGAATCGCGCTCCGTCCCCCGCCGCCCACAGGCCGCGCCGCGTCCGGAGCTTGACTTGTTCACAGGCGGGTGGGGATTTTCGGTCACTTTCGGCACCACGACCGGGTCGGCCGCCGCCGCGCGGGGAATCGTGTTGCGGCGCGGGACGCGCTGGACATCCGGGGGGCATCTCACCATAGTCCCGCGCGACGACGGGGGGCCGGACCTCCCATTCCCGGGGGCTCCCCGCGAGAGAGACGGTCGCGATGGCGCTGAAAGACACCCTGCTTCGGATCTTCACCTGGTGGAGCGGCTCGACCGTCAGCCTGGAGTTCTACACCAAGCGCCGCGGCAGCTTCGTGGGCGAGGACGAGCTCGGCAACCGCTACTACCGGGCGCAGGGGCCCCTGATCGACGCCTCGGTCGGCTCCGAGCGCCGCTGGGTGATCTACAACGGCTACGCCGACGCCTCGAAGGTGCCGCCCGGCTGGCGCGGCTGGCTCTGCCACGCCACCGACGTGCCGCCCTCCGAGGAGACCTACGTCCCGCGCGAGTGGCAGAAGCCGCACGAGGAGAACCTCACCGGCACGGTCGCGGCCTACCGTCCGCGGGGCTCGCAGCTCTCCTACGGCCAGCGGCCGGCGGCGACCGGCGACTACGTGCCGTGGGTCCCGGGCGAGTAGACCGCCCTTTTTCCACCATCCTCCTTGTGTCTATCGCGGGTGGGCCGACCGAGCCCGCGCGCCCGGTCATCCCGGGTGCCGGAGGCCGCGCCAGGGGCCGCCGAACTTCCAGCCGGGAGCGATTGGGTTTTGAGCCGCATGACCGCACGCCGCGCCGCGAGCGCCTTCCCGCTCCTCCGCGGTGTCGTTCTGGGTGCTGCCGTCCTGGGCGGCGCGCTGTCCTCCGGGCCGGCCCGGGCCGACAAGATCCGCAACCCGACCGCGGTGTTCGCCGGCCTCGACAAGATCACCGGCCGCACCGTCTCCTTCGAGGTGGCTGTGGACGAGACGGTGCAGTTCGGCGCGCTGCAGCTCACCCCGCGGGTCTGCTACACCCGGCCCCCGACCGAGAGCGCCAAGACCACCGCCTTCCTGGAGGTCGACGAGGTCACGCTCGAGAACAAGTACCGCCGCATCTTCACCGGCTGGATGTTCGCCTCGAGCCCGGGCCTGCACGCGATCGAGCACCCGATCTACGACGTGTGGCTGGTCGACTGCAAAGGCGGCACCGACCTCATCGCCGAGCCGAAGGAGCAGGAGGACGCGCCGGTGGCCGCCGCCAAGCCCGAGGGCCGCAAGCGCCGCGAGCAGGCCCGCGGCGGCGACGAGGCGCCTCGCGCCCGCCAGGTCAACCGCCAGGGCCAGGTCGACGTCGAGCCGCTGCGCGGCACGCCGGTCCAGCCGCGCCAGACGCCGTCGCGACGCTTCTTCCCGACCAACGACGGCCCGCGGCCGGGCGGTGGCGACCCGATGGATCCGAACCCGCGCTGAGGATCGGCCGATTCGAGCCGGGCAGCCGCTCTGACGTTCGCGATCGCGGCCGATGGTAGAAACACGCTCGCCGTCAGTCCGGAGCCGCGAAGCGGAGCCCGGGATCAAGATACGCGGCAGCGAGGTAGCCAATCTGTACGCTGGCGGTAGTGTCCTCGGCACTCTGCGGTTCCGGGCTCTGCCTTCGCGGTACTCCAATAATCAAAGGAATGTCAGCCCTGTCCCGCTGAACGAGGCAGGCTGCGACGCCTCTAATCCTACGGCCCGAGCAGATCCACGATCGCCGGCAGCAGCGGCAGGTCGGCCGGGGGCATCGGGTAGCTCGCGAGGTCGCGCGGCCGCACCCATTTGAGCGCCTGCCCCTCCCGCGGCTGGGCAAACCCCTCCCAGCGCCGGCAGACGTAGAGCGGCATCAGCAGATGGAAGCTCTCGTAGGCGTGGCTGGCGAAGGTGAGGGGGGCGAGGCACGCCTCCTTCACGGTGATGCCGAGCTCTTCCGCCAGCTCCCGGATCAGCGTCTCCTCCGGCCGCTCGCCGGGCTCGATCTTGCCGCCGGGAAACTCCCACAGCCCTGCCAGGGTCTTGCCCGGCGGGCGCTGGGCCAGCAGCACGCGCCCGTCGGGATCGACGAGGGCGACCGCCACGACGAGGAGGAGCTTCAACGGATCGGCCATGGCGGGCTCGCGCGAGGAGGGACGTCGGTAAGGATCGCGCCCCGTCAGGGCGCGACCGCGTAGGTGGCCTCGACGCTCGCCTCGACCGTCAGGGTCCCGGGCTCGACCGGCACCGCGAGGCCGCCCGGCATGCCCTTGGCCGCGAAGGCGCGGGCCTGCATTGGCATCGCCCCACCCTGGCGGGGCGGCGAGACCAGGCTCTCGAGGCGGCCGAGGCGCAGGCCCGCCGCCTCGGCCAGGGTCTCGGCCTGGCGCTTGGCGTCCCGCACCGCGTCGGCCCGCACGGTATTCTCGGCCTGGCCGGGATCCGACAGGCCGAACGCCACGCCGCCGATCCGGTCGGCGCCGCCGTCGATGAGGCGCCGCATCAGGGCGCCCAGGCGCTTGAGGTCGCGCACCCGGACGCTGACCGCGTTGGTGGCCTGGAAGCCGTCGGGGGCGTCCCGCATCTGGCCGCCGGGGTCGCGCACCGTCTTGGTGGCGGGGCGCAGGGAGACCGCCGCGGTGGCGAGGTCCGGCCCGGTGATGCCGAACTCGCCGGCGAGTTCCACTACCTTGCGGGCGGCGGTCGAGTTCTGGTCGAGGGCGGCGGCGGGCGTCGCCCCCCGGCTCTCGACCGCGACCTCGACGGTGGCGAAGTCCGGCGCCACCTCGCGGCTCGCCCGCCCGACGACGCCGATCCGGGCCGGAGCCTCCTCGGCGAGGGCGGGCCCGGCGAGGAGGAGCGCGAGGAGCCCGGCGGCCGCCCTCACGAGCGGTAATCCCCGTTGATCTCGACGTAGGCCTTGGTGAGATCGCAGGTCCAGACCCGGGCCTTGCCGGCACCGAGGCCGAGATCGACCCGGATCGTCACCGCGTCGCCCTGCATCGCCGCGGAGGCCGCCTCCTCGTCGTAGCCGGGATCGCGGGCCCCCTCGACGGCCACGCGCACGTCGCCGAACCATATCGCCAGGCGGTCGCGGTCGGCGGGCTCGCCGGCCTTGCCGACCGCCATCACCACCCGGCCCCAATTGGCGTCCTCGCCCGCCACCGCGGTCTTCACCAGCGGCGAGTTGGCGATCGACATCGCGATCCGGTGGGCGGAGGCGTCGTCGGTGGCGCCCCCCACCTCGACGGTGACGAACTTGCGCGCGCCCTCGCCGTCGCGGGCCACCAGCTGCGCGAGCTCGGCGAGGAGGTCGTCGAGCACCGCGGCGAACTCGCCCAGCGCCGGGTCGTCGGCCGAGGCGACCGGGGCGTTGCCGGCCTTGGCGGTCGCGAACAGCATCAGGGTGTCGGAGGTCGAGGTGTCGCCGTCGACCGTGCAGCAGTTGAAGCTCGTGGCGACGCCCTTGGTCAGGAGCGCCTGCAGCACCGGGGCCGGCAGGTCGGCATCGGTGAACACGAAGGACAGCATCGTCGCCATGTCGGGGGCGATCATGCCGGCGCCCTTGGCGATCCCGTTGATCGTCACCGCGGTCCCCCCGATCGACACCGTGCGGGTGGCGAGCTTCGGGAAGGTGTCGGTGGTCATGATCGCGCTGGCCGCCTCGGTCCAGCGCTCGGCGCCCGGCCCGGTGCGGCCGGCGCACTCGGCCAGCACGCCGTCGAACTTGGTGGCGTCGAGGGGTTCGCCGATCACGCCGGTCGAGGCGATGAACACCTCGCCGGGGGCGCAGCCCGCGGCCTTGCCGGCGATCTCGGCGGTGAGCCGCACGGATTCGCGGCCCTTGAGGCCCGTGAAGGCGTTGGCGTTGCCGGAATTGACCACCAGCGCCCGGGCCGACTGGCCGCCGCCCAGGGTCTCGCGGCACCAGTCGACCGCGGCCGAGGGGCATTTCGAACGGGTGAAGACGCCGGCGGCCCGGGTGCCCGGATCGAGCAGCACCAGCAGCACGTCGGTGCGGCCGCGGTAGCGGATGCCGGCCTGCGCGGTGGCCAGGCGCACGCCGGCGATCGGCGGCAGCTCGGGCTGATGCTTGGGCGCGAGCGGCGAGACGGGATGGGACATGCGAGGCTCCGGTCCGCCGACGCCGCGTCGTCCGCGCCGGCGCGGCGGTGTTGCCCCGCCGAGGTGCCCTGCGTCAACCGGGCCCGGCCCTGATGCGAGAATACGGTTGTAGGCAAGGTTGTGCAGGCCGGAGTTGCGTTGCCGGCTCATCCTCGCGGCTCCGCCGGCTCCCCCTCGCGCGTCGAGGCGAAACGCCGCCGACGCATGGAAAAACGAACCTTACGTCCGCCCGGAGTTTCCTTATCTAGAGTTGCAGCATATCATCTAGAGGATGAGGTCGGGATGCGCCAAGGCGCGTCGCCACCCGATGCCCGGAGGTTTCCGTTTGGCCCACCCGCAAGTCCTCCGCGACATGGCGCTCTTCGTCGAGGTCGCGAAGCGGAAGAGCTTCAGCCAGGCCGCCGCCGCGCTCGACGTGCCGATCTCCTCCCTCTCGCGGCGCATCACCCAGTTCGAAACCGCGATCGGCCTGCGCCTGCTCGACCGGACCACCCGCAAGCTCGTCCTGACGCCGCACGGCGAGGCCTATTACGCGCAGGCGATCCGCCTGGTGGAGGAGGCGCAGCGCACCTTCGACGAACTGATCGCGCAGGCCAAGGGCCCGAGCGGCCTGCTCAAGATCGCCGCGCCGCCCGACCCCTGGGTGATGCACCACCTCTCGACGGTCGCGGCGGAGTACTCGCAGCGCTTCGCCCAGGTGCGGGTGCATCTCGACCTCTGGCCCCACCTCGTCGACCTCGCCCAGGAGGGTTACGACCTGGCGCTCGCCGTCGGGGTGCCGCGGGAGACCTCGCTGATCACCCGCAAGGTGGCGGAACTCGAGAACGGCCTGTTCGCCGCCCCGGTCTACCTCGACCGGGCTGGGCGGCCGGACGATCCCTCCGACCTCGCGCGCCACCAGGCGGTGGTGGTCGGGGCGCCGGCGGCCTCGAACGCCTGGCCGCTCCAGTCCGGCGACCGGACGGCGTCGGTCTCCGTCGGTGCCACCGTGTCCAGCAACAGCCAGACGATGGCCCGGCGCTTCGCCGCCTCGGGACGCGGCATCGCCCTCCTGCGGGTGATCGACGTCGAGCAGGACGTGGCGGAGGAGCGCCTCGAGCGGGTGCTGCCGGACTGGTGCGGCGCGCCGAGCCCGGTCTGCATCGTCACCACCTCCCGGCTCCTGCCGGCCAAGACGCGCAGCTTCATCGCCTTCGCGTCGCGCCACTTCGCCGAGCAGCTGGCGCCCCGCGGCATCACACTGGACGACGCCGAGCTCGCCGCCCTCTACGATCTGCAGGAGGCGTGACGCGGGCCGTACGCCCGTGCTTTAGCACGCCGTGCGGACGGCCCGCGGCGGGGTAGCAGGCGTGCAGGACCTTTCGACCCTCGCGTATGTCGGCGGCACGCTGGTGGCGGCGGCGCCCGCCGGATGTGTGGCGGCCGATCTGCCGCCGGATCGCCGCGCCCTGCCGCCGGACGAGGCCGCCCGCATCGCCCGCTTCCTGCGGCCCCAGGACCGGCAAGAGCGCAAGGCGGCCCACGGGCTCCTGCGCCATCTGCTCGGCGGGCATCTCGGCCGTGATCCCGAAACGATCGTTCTGGCGCGAGACGGCAACGGCCGGCCCTTCCTGCCCGATCGTCCCGCCCTCGACCTGAATCTCAGCCACGGCGGCGGCTGGGTCGCGGTCGGGCTGTCCGCCGCGGGCCGGATCGGCGTCGACGTCGAGGGATCCGTCCGGCCGGTGGACTGGGACGGGATCGCACCGGTCTTCCTGCACCCGGCGGAACTCGACGCCTATCGCGGCTTGCCGACGGGCGCGCGGGCGCGTCACGCGCTCGAGCTCTGGTCGGTGAAGGAGGCGTTCCTGAAGGCGACCGGCGAAGGTCTGATCGCAGAACCGCGCTCGGTCCGTCCCATCGCCGACGGGTCGGCCTGGCGCCTCGCCCGGGCCGGACTGTCGTTGCGGGCCGGCTCGCGGCTCCTGTCCGACGGGGCACGGCTCGCCTGGGCGGTGGAGGGGGAACGGGAGGTCGCGGTCGTCGTGGCGGTATAGCGGGGCCGCCAACAGAACCCGTAGCGACCCGCACGGAAAACGAAAACATCCTCCCCTGTCCTGCCGGGCCCGCGGCGCGACAGGACGAGGAAGGATGTCGGTGCGATCGGTCAGACCGATCGACGCTCAGACGTAGGCGCTCATCCCGGCATTCGACTGTGGGAACCGCTCGGCCAGGGCCCGGCGCAGCTTCTCGAGGGCGCGGTTCTCGATCTGGCGAACGCGCTCCTTGGAGATGCCGAGGCGGTGGCCGAGGGCTTCCAGGGTCGCCTGGTCCTCGGCGAGGCGCCGCTCGTGCAGGATGCGCAGCTCGCGCTCCGACAGGACGGTCAGGGCTTGGCGCAGCCAGGTCAGGCGGCGCTCGCCGTCGACGGCGTCGGAGACGGTCTCGTCAGGGAGGGGGGCGTTGTCGACCAGGAAGTCGACCCGCTCGGCCGAGGCGTCGCCATCGTCGCCGATCGGGGCGTTGAGGGACATGTCGGGGCCCGACAGGCGGGCATCCATCAGCGCCACGTCCTCGCGGGAGACGCCAATGGCGGTGGCGATGCGGCGGTGGATCTCGTCGCCGACGCGCTCGTCGGTCGACTGCATCAGCCTGGCACGCAGGCGCCGGAGGTTGAAGAACAGGGCCTTCTGGGCCGAGGAAGTGCCGCCGCGGACGATCGACCAGTTGCGCAGGATGTAGTCCTGGATCGAGGCGCGGATCCACCACGTCGCGTAGGTCGAGAACCGCACCTCCCGCTCCGGCTCGAACCGGGCCGCCGCCTCCATCAGGCCGACATGGCCTTCCTGGACGAGGTCGGCCATCGGCAGGCCGTAATGGCGGAACCGGCCCGCGAGGGCGATGACGAGACGCATGTGAGCGGAGATCAGCCGGTGCAACGCCTGCTCGTCGCGATCGTCCTTCCACCGGACGGCGAGGCCGCGCTCCTCTTCCCGCTCCAGGAAGGGGGCGTCCATCGCGACCCGCACGAACTGCCGACGTATGCCTGCGATTTCCGCCATCCCCGCCTCCGCCACGTTGGTGAGCGCTGTGTGTCGCGATGACGTCGAGACGCGGCATGGAGCGCGCCCGTTGCACCGCAAGGCCTGCGACAACGGCACGAGCCGGTCATCGGTTCCCGCATTGCGAAAAAATCCCGCGAGGGCGCGATTTCGTCGTGGGCGTGGGGATCGGGCAGGCTTGGGGAGACGAAGCGGTCGGGCGGGTGGAAGCGGGCGGTCTGCGGGTCTTCGAGGCAGGGATGTCCGCACGAGAGCGGCCGGGAGGCGTACCGGATCCCCGAAAACGAGAAAGCCCGGCGCTGGGCCGGGCTTTCGTTCATCCGTTATGGGGGAGAGCGGCCTCAGGCGGCCTCGGCCTCGTCCTGGACGTCCTCGCCGTCGGCCTCGGCCTCGGCGCCCTTGGCACGGCGGGGCGACTTGGCGAGGCTCTGCTCGATGAGCTTGAGCGACTCGGTGTCGGTGATGCGGTTCACCGCCGCGATCTCGCGCACCACCCGGTCGAGGGCCGCCTCGTAGAGCTGACGCTCGGAGTAGGACTGCTCGGGCTGGGCGTCGGAGCGGAACAGGTCGCGCACCACCTCGGTGACGGCGATCAGGTCGCCGGAATTGATCTTCGCCTCGTATTCCTGGGCCCGGCGCGACCACATCGTGCGCTTCACCCGGGCGCGGCCGGTGAGCACGTCGAGCGCCTTCTTGACCAGCTCGGGCTCGGCGAGCTTGCGCATGCCGACCGAGTTCGCCTTGGCGGTCGGGACCCGCAGGACCATCTTGTCCTTCTCGAACGACACCACGAACAGCTCGAGCTTGTAGCCGGCGATCTCCTGCTCCTCGATGGCCGTGATGCGGCCGACGCCGTGAGCCGGATACACGACCGCTTCGCCGGTCTTGAAACCCTGCCGGGCAGCTGTCGTCTTCTTGGCGGTCGTCATGCGGGGGTGGCCTCCAGGTCACCGTTCGCGGCAATGTCCGCGACCGGATCGTTCATCCGGGTCAGGGCGCCCGGCGAAAAATACGCGCCTGCCGGACGTCCCCGAAGAGATGCCCGTCAGTCCCTGTCAAACCATAGCTAAGGAACGTCCGAACGCGCCGCAGGCGGGATAGGATCCACCACGGCTGGTCGCATGCCCCGTCGCCCCATCGATGAAATCCCGCTCGGTGGTCGAGGGCAGCACGTCGGACGCAAGCGACGGCAAGCAGGAAGCTAGCACGAAGAGGCCCTAAAATCAAAAAAATTCAGGCGCCCGGCGTGGAGACGCGGGCACCTTGCACCATCTTTCACCAGCTTGGCGGGGCGATCGCAGGGCCGCCATGCGGGCAGGGAAGAGGTCGTCTTCCCCGGCCGGCGGCCCCCGTCGGCAGGCCTCAGTCGCCCGAGCCCGGATTGGTCGAGAAATGCGCCTCGAACTTGCCGGTCTTGCCGTCCCACTCCTTGGCGTCGGCCGGGGCGGGCTTCTTCTGGGTGATGTTCGGCCAGCCCTTGGCCATGTCGGCGTTCAGCTTCAGCCAGCTCTCCAGGCCCGGCTCGGTGTCGGGCTTGATCGCCTCGGCCGGGCACTCGGGCTCGCACACGCCGCAATCGATGCACTCGTCCGGGTGGATGACGAGCATGTTCTCGCCCTCGTAGAAGCAGTCGACCGGACACACCTCCACGCAGTCCATGTACTTGCACTTGATGCAGTTGTCGGTGACGACGTAGGTCATGGGCCGCTGAAACCTCGACGCAGGTGAGGGCGCTCGTGCGCGGCGCCCGGACGTATGGGGCGGGCCTTAGACCCGGGCGGGCGGGCTTGCAAGCCGAACCGTGGCGGTGGACGTCGCGTTGCCGCCCGGCGTCGCCTTCGCGTCACGCTTTCGCGGCCTCAGCCGGCCGCGTCGCCGGGAGCACCGTCCGCCGGATCGGCCGAGGGATCCGCGGCGAGATCGGCGTAGAGCAGCCGGGCCTCGGGAGCCGGACCCCGGCGCATCCCGAGATCGCGCACCCGCACCGCCGCCGTGACGTGCTGGGCCGCGACGGTGACCACGTCGCCGACCGCCAGCGCCTTCGCGGGGGCGTCGGCCCGATGGCCGTTCACCCTCACGTAGCCGTCCTCGACCAGGCGCGCGGCGAGGGAGCGGGTCTTGGCGAAGCGTGCGAACCACAGCCACTTGTCGAGCCGCTGACGGTCCTCACGCATCGCCGGTCACCGCGCTTCGGTCATCGCTTGTCGCCGTCCCGCGATTCCATCTGGGCCTTGAGGGCCAGGAGCTTGGCGAAGGGCGAATCCGGGTCCGGGGCGCGGTCGCGCCGCGGCGGCCGGGCCTCGTGCATGCCGCCGCCGCGGGGGGCGCCGTCGCGGCGGTCCTGCGGAGGACGACCGCCCTCGCGACCGCCCGGATGCGGCCCGCGCGGGGGCCGCCCGTCGCGGTTGCCGCGGTTCTCGCCGCCGCGGCCCTCGAAGCGGCCCTCGGGCCGACCCTCGCCGGCGGGGCGGTTCTCCGCCGGTCGCCGGTCGCCCCAGCGCTGCCCCTCGCGCGGGCCGGAGCGGTTGGCCCGCTGCTCGGCCGGCGCACCCTCGCCGCCTTCCGGACGCTGGTCCGGGCGCGGGAAGCCGCGGGAGCGGTCGCGCTGCTGGCCCTCGCGCGGGCCCTGGCCGTCCTGGGGACGGCCGCGGCCCTGGTGACGCGGCGCGTGGTTGCGCTGGTGGCGGTGCATCCGCCACACCTCGATGACGATCGGCTCGGCCGGCTCGGCGGGGGCATCCGCAGCAGCGGCGTCCTCGGCACCCGCCTCGGCCCCGGCAGCCGCGACCGGCTCGGACCGGCCCTCGTCGGAGGCGCCCTCGGTGGCCTCGGCCGTCTCGGGCTCGCTCGTCGCGACCGCAGCCTCGTCGCCCACCGCTTCCGCCGTCGGAGCGGGCTCCTCGGCGGCGGCCGCCTCGACGGGAGCGTCCTCCATCGACGCCTCGGCCGGTGCCTCGTCGGCCGGCGCACCGGCGGTCACGGCCTCGGGGGCCGGGTTGCCGTGGTCGGAACCGTCCTGGGGGACAGCGTCCTGAGTGGAGGTTTCCTGAGCCCCGGTTTCCTGAGGGGCATCTTCCTGCGCGGCGGGGTCCTGAGCCGTCTCGCCGGCTTCGCCGTCGGTCGCGGTCGCGGCGGTCTCCCCAGCAGTCCTGGGCTGCACCGGCACCGTCGGGGCGGACGGGCGCAGGGCGACCGTGATGGCCGGGCCGGGCCGGCGGTCGACGACGTAGCCGAGCGACTTCAGGATCGAGGCGAAGTCCTCGCCCGAGCAGCCGACCAGCGAGGTCATGCCGACGGTCGGCACGAAGCCGTCCTTGTCGGCCGCGCCCGGAGGCGGCGCGCCCGGGGTGGTGCCGGGCACGTAGGCGATGGCCGGGCGGATCAGGTCGGCCAGGCGCTCCAGGATGTCGACGCGCACCGCCCGGCCGCCGCAGACCCGGAAGCCGGCCGCGCGGTAGAGGCCCTTGGCGATCTCGGGATCGACCGGCATCGAGGTGCGGCCGGAGCCCGCGAGATGCGCGATCTCGTCGAGGCCGCGCTGGTCGAGGCCGCCGTTCTGCAGCGCCCAGAGCTGCGCCGCCAGCGTGCGCGGCGCGGGCTTGAGCAGCGCCGGCATGGTGATGTGGTAGGCGCCGAAGCGCACGCCGTGCTTGCGCAGGGCCCCGCGACCGTCCTGGTCGAGGCTGCGCATCTCGTTGAGGACCTTGGCGCGCTCCAGCACGCCGAGCGCCTCCGCGACCTGGAAGCCGATGCCGCGGGCGAGCCCGGTCACGTCGGCGGCGGTCTCGAGTTCCAGCGCCGGGCCGAGCAGGCGCACGATATGGGCCTTCAGCCAGGCCTCGAGGCGGCCCTCGACCTTCTCGCGGGCGGCACCCGTGAGCTGCTCGTCGGCGAGCAGGCGCAGGCCGGGGGCGTAGAGCTTCTCGCCCGGGACCAGCTTGGCGACCGGGTTTCCGGTCCAGCGGATCGTGCCGTCGTTCGAGAGCACCAGCGCCGCGTCCGCCGCGGCGGCGAACCGGTCGGCCCGCGCCTCGATCTCGCTCGCCAGCGCCTTCTCGGCCGCGCTGCGCAGGGTCTTGGCTTCCTGGCCTTCGGCACCGGGATCCGGCACGAACTGGAATCCGTGCAGGTGGCCGACGTGCTGTCCCTCGACCGTCACGTCGCCGCCCGCGGTGATCTCAGCTTCCAACATGGTATTCTCTCTCAGGCGCCGCATCAGCACGCTGGTGCGCCGATCGACGAATCGACTCGCCAGCCGCTCGTGCAGGGCGTCGGACAGCCTGTCCTCTACCCGACGCGTCTCGCCCTGCCAATGCTCCGGGTCGGCGAGCCAGTCGGGTCGGTTCGCCACGAAGGTCCAGGTGCGCACGTGGGCGATGCGCTGCGACAGGGCGTCGATGTCCCCGTCGGTGCGGTCGACCATGGCGACGTGCTGCGAAAACCAGTCGACCGGGATGCGCCCGGCCATGCCCCGCATCAGGAAGCGGAAGAGCTGGGCGATGAGGTCGGCGTGGGTCTGGATCGCAGACTTGCGGTAGTCCGGCACGCCGCAGACCTGCCACAGCCGCTCGACCGCGCTGCGCGACGTGGCGTAGTCGCGGATGTCGTCCTCCTTGGCGAGGAGGTCGAGGGCGGCCTCGTCGTCGCCGGTCGGCGCGCGGGTGAGCCCGCGCTCGCTCGGATGCTCGCCGAGGCTGCGGCGCAGCGCGTCGACCGAGCGGAAATCGAGGTCGGGGTTGCGCCATTGCAGCATCCGCAACGGCTCGAAGGTGTGGCTCTCCAGCGCCTCGACCATCTCGGCGTCGAGGGGCGGGCAGCGTCCGGTGGTGCCGAAGGTGCCGTCGCGCAGGTGGCGCCCGGCGCGGCCGGCGATCTGCGCCATCTCGGACGGGGAGAGGTCGCGAAAGCGCGTGCCGTCGTACTTGCGGTTCGACGCGAAGGCGACGTGGTCGACGTCGAGGTTGAGCCCCATCCCGACCGCGTCGGTCGCCACGAGATAATCGACCTCGCCGGACTGGTAGAGCTCGACCTGGGCGTTGCGGGTGCGCGGCGAAAGCGCGCCGAGCACCACCGCGGCGCCGCCGCGCTGGCGCCGCAGCAACTCGGCGATGGCGTAAACCTCCTCGGCCGAGAAGGCGACGATGGCGCTGCGGTGGGGCAGGCGCGAGAGCTTGCGGCTGCCGGCAAAGCTCAGCTGCGACAGGCGGGGGCGCGTCGTGACGTGGATGCCCGGGATCAGCGACTTGACCAGCGGCTCCATCGTGGCCGAGCCGATCAGCAACGTCTCCTCGCGCCCGCGCTGGTGCAGCAGGCGGTCGGTGAAGGTGTGGCCGCGGTCGCGGTCGGCCCCGAGCTGGATCTCGTCGATGCCGACGAAATCGACCTCGTTGTCCCGCGGCATCGCCTCGGCGGTGCAGATCCAGTAGCTCGGCCGGTTCGGCTTGATCTTCTCCTCGCCGGTGACGAGGGCGACCCGCTCGGGGCCGACCCGCTCGACGACGCGGTGATAGACCTCGCGGGCGAGCAGCCGCAGCGGCAGGCCGATCATGCCGGTCGGATGGCCGAGCATCCGCTCGATGGCGAGGTGGGTCTTGCCGGTATTGGTCGGACCGAGCACCGCCGTGGCGCCGCGCAAGCGGGCCTGCGGAGAGAGGGAGCGGCGCGTCATCGGGCGGGGCTGAAGTCCTCGGGGCCGGGGGCGGAACCGGGTTCTCCGGGGACCTGGCGAGAGGCCCTCCGGCGGCCCTGACGAAGGGCTCCGGCGCGGCCGCCGCGTCGTGTCGGGCTTCACGGCGCCGAGGATCGCGCCGCGGCCCCGTCAGCGCTCCGGACCGCGACCGTAGGGCGGACGCGGCCCCAGCGGCGGCCTCCCCCCATATGGGGCGGGGGCGTACCGATCGCCATATGGCGGCGGCCGATCGCCGTAGGGCGGGGCGAGGCCCGGGGCGATCACCTCGATCCGCGTGCCGGCCGCCGGCCCGGGCTCGAGATCGGCGCAGAGCGTGTCCGGCACCGCGGTGAGGGGCCCCGGCGGGTTGGGGCCGACCACGGCCGAGGAATAGGCGTCGCCGCCGCAATCGGGCCCGTTCGCCAGCGCCGGGGCCGGCACCAGGAGGAGCAGGAGGGCGAGCGCGCGCATCAGTGCTCAGCGCCCGTCCGTCGGGGTCTCGACCGGCTGGGCGGCGGCCTGCGCCACCGCCTCGGCCGGCCCTTGCCCGCTGCGCGACCAGCGCGTCGCCTCGATGATGTTGAGGCCGAGCTGGGTCCGCACCGCGATGCGGAGCGGTAGCAGCACCCGCGTCCCCTCGACGGGGGCGAGCCACACCGACATCTCGGTGTTGTCCTCCATGAACTTCACCCCCGGCCGGTCGGGCCTGTGGCCGGCGATCGGCTGGTACCGGGCGTTGCAGACCAGGATCGGCCCGGCATAGCCGGGCTTCTGGACGCTGCGGGTCTCGCCGTAGCTCAGCACGACGTTGAACCGGCTCGCGCCGTCGAAGACCGGGATGGTGCGGTTGCAGTTCTGCGGGTCGATGAGCTCGCCGCGCCCCTGCGCCGGCATCATCAGGGCGCTCACCGGGTCGATGACGCCGCGCTTGTGCACCTCGCTGACGGTCACGCGCTCGGGGTCCGGCACCAGCGGCGGGGCGATGTCGGAGGCCACGACGTTGCCGCGGGCGAGCGCCATCCGCACGGTGATCGAGGCGCTGGCGCTGTGGGAGGAGAGCGCGAAGGCCGCGGGCACCGGCTTGGCCGTGACCGTGCCGCTCGCCCGGCCCGAGCCGTAGCCGCCGGTGATCGCCCCGACGAGCCCGGTGAGGCGGGCGCTGACGTCCATCGTGTAGCGCGGACCCTCGATCGCCCCCGTCACCTGCGCGGTCCCGATCGGCACGCCGGCGAGCATGATGCCGTAATCGACCGTGACGGCGGTCTCTCCGGCCTTCGGCGCGCGGCTGCGCGCGGCCTTGGCCGGGGTCGCCTCGCCGGCCGGGAGGGAGAGTGCCGCCGCCAGGGCGAGCGGGAGGAGGGCCCGAGCCGAGGGGAAGGCCCGTGTCGGGAGGAAGGCCCTTGTCGGGTGGAAGGGCTTGGAACGCATGCGGGAACCGATCTCGATCGCCGTCGCCTGCCGCCGAGGAGGCGGGGAGAATCTGGCCCTATCGTGGCGCGGTTAGGGTTAACGGATCGTCTCGCCGGCGCGGCCCCGCATCCTCGACCGGACCCGGCCCGGCCGGCGCCCCCGGCCGGCATCGCCCGGATCGCTTGACCGGGATGCCCGTGGGCTGCGACAATCGCAGCCGTCGAGGTCCTGCGCCCCTCGCGATCGGCGGCTCCCGCCTTGACGGGACCCGCCTTCCCCCTCTATAGGCGCGTGCTTTCCAGGGACTTCGCGGGGTCCGGTTCATGCCGGGGTGCGCAGCACGCCCGGCTCTCGCGTTGCGTGGTCCCTCGCCGAACGATGACCAGTTGAGGATAGAAGACCATGTCGCGTCGCTGCGAGCTCACCGGTAAGGGGGTGCTCACCGGCCACCTCGTGAGCCACTCGAACCACAAGACCAAGCGCCGGTTCCTCCCGAACCTGTGCAACGTCACGCTGCTGTCCGACACGCTCGGCCGTTCGGTCCGCCTGCGCGTCTCGGCGAACGCCCTGCGCACGGTCGAACACCGCGGCGGCCTCGACGCGTTCCTGGTCAAGGCCGGCGAGACCGAGCTGTCCCAGAACGCCCGCCTGCTGAAGCGCGAGATCGAGAAGAAGCTGGCCGAGGCGGCCTGATCTTCTTCGCGGTGGAGGCGCCCGGCGCCTCCTTCCTCGGGACGACGACGAAAAACCCCCGGATGTGCCGCTGGCACCCGGGGGTTTTTCGCGTTGGCCGTCGATACGCTTTTCGGGTCGTTCGCGTCCACCAGCGGACTTCATACCCTCCATCGTCATCCTGGGGCCGCGCAGCGGAACCCGGGATCCATAATCGCTGACTGTACAGGAGGAGGCGGAACGCCGATCACCTGGTTCTTGCATGGCCAGCAGTTATGGATCCCGGGTTCTTGCCAGCGGCGAGCCTCAGGATAACGCAGCGAGTTCGAGGCGGTCGTGCCCGATCGATCGGTGAATCGGTCGATCAGGCTCGGAGGACGGCGCTGACCGTCAGGGCCGTCCGCCGGCCGCCATCCTGCGCCTCGGCACCGGGCCGCCATCCTCCTCGAACAACTCGGCCAGCTTCTCGGTCATCACCCCGCCGAGCTCCTCGGCGTCGATGATGGTGACGGCCCGGCGGTAGTAGCGGGTCACGTCGTGGCCGATGCCGATGGCGAGCAGCTCCACCGGCGAGCGGGTCTCGATCTCGTCGATCACGTAGCGCAGGTGGCGCTCCAGGTAGTTGCCCGGGTTGACCGAGAGGGTCGAGTCGTCGACCGGGGCGCCGTCGGAGATCACCATCAGGATGCGGCGCTGCTCGGGCCGGCCGAGCAGGCGCTTGTGGGCCCAGTCCAGCGCCTCGCCGTCGATGTTCTCCTTGAGCAGGCCCTCGCGCATCATCAGCCCGAGGTTCTTGCGCGCCCGCCGCCACGGCGCGTCGGCCGACTTGTAGACGATGTGGCGCAGGTCGTTGAGGCGGCCCGGGGTCGGCGGCTTGCCCGATTGCAGCCACGCCTCGCGCGACTGCCCGCCCTTCCAGGCCCGGGTGGTGAAGCCGAGGATCTCCACCTTGACGCCGCAGCGCTCCAGCGTGCGGGCCAGGATGTCGGCACAGGTCGCCGCCACGGTGATCGGCCGGCCGCGCATCGAGCCCGAATTGTCGAGGAGCAGGGTGACGACCGTGTCGCGGAAGTTGGTGTCCTTCTCGTGCTTGAACGAGAGCGGCTGATGGGGGTCGATCACGACTCGCACGAGGCGGGCCGGGTCGAGCTGGCCTTCCTCCAGGTCGAACTCCCAGGCGCGGTTCTGCTGCGCCAGGAGCCGCCGCTGCAGGCGGTTGGCGAGGCGCCCGACCACGCCCTGCAGGTGGGCGAGCTGCTTGTCGAGGTAGGAGCGCAGCCGCGCCAGCTCGTCGGCGTCGCACAGGTCCTCGGCGTGGATGACCTCGTCGTATTTCTGCGAGAACACCTTGTAGTCGGGACCGCGCGGCTCGTTCGCCCGCGGGCCCGGCGGGCGCCACGACTCGGAGGCTTCCTCCGAATCGGCGTCCTCGGCATCCTCCGGCAACTCGCCCGACGGCGCGTCGGCGGCCTCGGTGGCGCCTTCCTCGATCTCGTCGGAGGCCTCGTCCGAGACCTCCATCTCGGCCCGGTCGCCCTGGCTCTGCTGCTCGGCCTCGCCCTCGCCGGCCTGCTGCTCGTCGGACTCGGCCTCGTTCTCGTCGTCGTTCTCCTCGTCGTCGGGGTCGAGTGGGGCCTCGTCCGCCATGTCGAGGGAGGAGAGCAGGTCGCGCACCGAGCGGGCGAAGGCGCGCTGGTCCTCGATGGTGCCCATCAGCCCGTCGAGGTTGCGCCCGGCGCGATCCTCGATGAACTCGCGCCACAGCCCGACGATGCGCTGCGCGGCCTGCGGCGGCGCCTGGCCGGTCAGGCGCTCGCGTACCATCAGGGCGACGGCATCTTCCAGCGGCGCGTCGGCCCGGTCGGTGATCTCCTCGTACTTGCCGCCGCGGTGGTAGCGGTCCTCCAGCATCGCCGTGAGGTTGCCGGCCACACCGGCCATCCGGCGAGAGCCGATCGCCTCGACCCGGGCCTGCTCGACCGCGTCGTAGACCGCGCGGGCGGCGGCGTTCTCGGGTGCCAGGCGGCGGTGGACGGCGTTGTCGTGGCAGGCAAGGCGCAGCGCCATCGAGTCGGCGTGGCCGCGCAGGATCGCGACGTCGCCGGGGGACAGCTTGCGCGGCGGCTCGGGCAGGCGGGCCTTGTCGCCGGTGAGCGCCGGCCGGTCGGTCGCGAAGGTGACCTCGATCTCGGCCTTACGGGCGATGGCCCGCAACGTCCCGGCCACCGAGCGCTTCAGCGGCTCGGCGACGGACTCGCGCTTCTCGCCGGGCTTGCGGTTGGAGATGGACATGGCGCGGCTACTTCTTCAGCGAGTCGAGGTCGAAGGGATGCAGCATCGAGGCCTGCCGCACGAGCGCCCGGGAGGCACCATCGTCGTCCCGGCCAGGCCCGGTTCCGCGCGCGGGCACCCTGACGGGCGCTCGCGCAACGGGACCGGGCCCGGCCGTCGGACGATGGGTTCGGCGCCGTCAGCTCAGCGCGACGTTGACCGCGCTCTCGGGCAGCTCCTTGCCGAAGGAGCGCTGGTAGAACTCGGCCACCAGCGCGCGCTCCAGCTCGTCGCACTTGTTGAGGAAGGTGACCCGGAACGCGAAGCCGATATCGTTGAAGATGTCGGCGTTCTCGGCCCAGGTGATCACCGTGCGCGGGCTCATCACGGTCGACAGGTCGCCGTTGATGAAGGCGTTGCGGGTGAGGTCGGCCACCCGCACCATCTTGTTGACGATGTCGCGCCCGCCCTCGCCGCGGTAATGCGGCGCCTTGGAGAGCACGATGTCGACCTCGCGGTCGTGCGGCAGGTAGTTGAGGGTGGTGACGATCGACCAGCGGTCCATCTGGCCCTGGTTGATCTGCTGGGTGCCGTGATACAGGCCCGAGGTGTCGCCGAGGCCGACCGTGTTGGCGGTGGCGAACAGGCGGAAGCCGGGATGGGGCCGGATCACCCGCTTCTGGTCGAGGAGCGTCAGGCGGCCCGACACCTCGAGCACGCGCTGGATCACGAACATCACGTCCGGCCGGCCGGCATCGTACTCGTCGAAGACCAGCGCGACGTTGTTCTGCAGCGCCCAGGGCAGGATGCCGTCCTGGAAGGCGGTGACCTGCTTGCCGTCCTTGAGCACGATCGCGTCCTTGCCGACGAGGTCGATGCGCGAGACGTGGCTGTCGAGGTTGATGCGGATGCAGGGCCAGTTCAGCCGGGCCGCGACCTGCTCGACGTGGGTGGACTTGCCGGTGCCGTGATAGCCGGTGATCATCACCCGGCGGTTGCGGGCGAAGCCGGCCAGGATCGCCAGGGTGGTCTCGCGGTCGAACAGGTAGTCCGGATCGAGATCCGGCACGTGCTCGTCGGTGGCCGAGAAGGCCGGGACCTCGAGGTTCGAATCGATCCCGAACACCTTGCGCACCGAGACGGTCGTGTCCGGGAGTGCGGGTGGCGTGTCATCAGCAAGCATACGGAGCCTCGTCGGGGCAGGCCGGCCCGGCATGGGCGGCCTGCGAATGTCGCGACGGCGCGGAGGAGACCGGCGGGCGCCGCTTGTCCTTAAGCTGCGGGGGAAGCCGGCGCAAACGTGCCTGACCCGGATATATGGGGCAGGCGCCGCGTTTCGACCCCCCTTCGCGCCGGATCAGGGATGCGAGATCCGTGCCCGGCGCGGGACCGGCCAGGAAGCCGGCGACCCGGAAGCCGGCGACCTGGCCGGGGCCGGGCTCAGCACAGGCCGGCGCCCCGCAGGGTGTCGTGGGCCTTGATGATGTCGCGCAGGCGGTCCTCGAACGACCGTTCGCCACCATTGGCATCGGGGTGGAAGCGCTTCACCAGCGCCTTGTACTGTGCCTTGATCGCCGCGGAGTCGGCGCTCTCGTCGAGGCCGAGCACGTCGAGCGCCTTGCGCACCGGCGCCGAGTAGCGCGGCGTCGGCGGTTCGGCCCGGGCGCGGCGCGAGGCGGCGGGGCCCGCGCCCTCGCCGCGCAGGATGCCGAGGGGATCGACGTAGTCCCAGTCGCGCTGCGGCGTGTCGGGCTTCGCGCCGGTCTTGGCCCCCGGATTGACGCCCATCGCCCAGGTCGGCCGGTGCCCGATCACCGCGTCCTTCTGGTAGGCCTGGACGGCGGCGTCGTTCATCCCGTCGAAGTAGTTGTAGGACGCGTTGTACTCGCGCACGTGCTGCATGCAGAAGCGCCAGTACTGGCCCTCCTGCTTGCGCCCCTTGGGCGCCTTGTGGAGCCCCGGCTGGGTGCAGCCCGGCCGGTCGCAGGCCGGACCCTCGGCCTTCTTCGGCTCGTCGCACGAGGGCCGGATGCGGATGCGGTCGAACAGGGGCGAGTTCAAATCCATGACGGGGCGATTATGAGGGGCGGGGGGACGGGCACAAGGGCTCCGGGCCTGATGCCGCAGGCGGAACCGGACGGCTTGACGGGGGATGCCCGCTCCGGCCACTCGATCCGAAGCAGGTTAAGGACGGGTGCGCGATGAGCCTGGGCGACTGGATCAGGACGACGCTGGAAGAGCGGCTGGCGCCGACGGCGCTCAGCGTCGTCGACGAATCACACCAGCATGCCGGCCATTCCGGCTGGCGGGAAGGCGGGGAAACTCACTTCCGACTCGACGTGGTGTCGGCGGCCTTCGAGGGAAAGAGCCGGGTCGAGCGCCACCGCATGGTGAACGCGCTCCTCGACGATGCCTTCAAGCGCGGGCTCCACGCCCTGGCGCTGCGGGCGCGGACGCCCGGGGAGGCGGGGTAGCGCCGTCCGTCCCGCGCTCCGGGTCACCGGAAGCGCGCGACCCGAAAGCCGGCTCCCGCGGCGCGGCCGCATAGACCGCGGTGGCGGCGAGGAGCGCCAGCCCGTAAGCCAGGAACAGCCGGCCGTAGAGCGCGTCGGGGCCGAGGCCGCCGGTCTCCAGCACGAACAGGGCCGACAGGCCCTGGATCGCCGCCGCCCCGCCCATGAAGACGATGTTCATGAAAGCGACGCCGCGCCCCAGCAGGTGGGCCGGGAAGAACCGCCGGGCATGGGCCATCAGGATCCCGTAGCTCAGGCCGGCCGCACCGGTCAGTGCCAGCAGCGCGACGGCCAGCGCGGTGGAGCCGCTGCCGAACACGCCGAGCCCTGAGAGCGCCAGCCCGGTCACGAGGCAGCCCGCGAAGGCCGTGCGCTTGGGATCGCGCACCAGCCGCTCCAGCGGCCCGTACCCGATCGCGCCGGCCGCCATGGCGGCGCTCATCGCGAGGGTGCCGTTGCCGCGCTGGAGCGCGTCGAGGCCGTGGACGGCGCCGAGATACGACCCGACCCAGAGCGAGCGGGTCGCGATGACGACGGCGTAGCTCACGAACACCACCGGGAAGACCGGCCACAGGGCCCGCATCCGGGCGACGTCCGCGAAGCCGCGCCAGACCGATGTCCTGTCCGAACCCTTACCCGAGCCCTTGGCCGGATCGGCCAGACGCGGCGGATCCGCGATCAGCCACAGGATCAGACCCGCCGCCGCCAGGGTGACGAGGGCGAGGCCGAACAGGATCGTGCGCCAGCCGAAGGCGTGGCTGGCGAGCGCCAGCGGCGTGGAACCGAGGAGGTCGCCCGAGGTGCCGAGCCCGATCATCAGCGAGGACAGCATGGCGAAGCGCTCGGGCGGATAGGACCGCCCGAACAGGTAGAGCCCGCCCATCAGGGCCGGCGCGCAGCCGAGGCCGATCAGCGCCATGGCGCAGGCGGCACCGGCAAAGCCCTGGGCGAGCCCGAGGAGCCCGGCGCCGAGGGCCGCCAGCACCAGGAACCCCGCCACGGTGCGCCGCGGCCCGATCCGGTCGAGGAGGAGCCCGGTCGGGACCTGGCCGACCGCGAAGGCCAGGAACCAGCCGGCCGAGAGCAGCGCCAGGTCGGAGGGCGCGAGGCCGAGATCGGGCCCCAGATCTGGCGCGACCATCGCCAGGAAGCCGCGGTCGAACTGGCTGATCGTGTAGGCGAGCAGCAGGACCAGGAACGCCGTCATGGTCCTGCGACCCCCATTCCCTACTTGATGCGCTCGAGCACGCTGACGTAGTTCGCCACCGCGACGCCGCCCATGTTGAACACCCCGGCGAGCGTCGCATCGGGAATCTGCATGCCGCCGGCCTCGCCGCAGAGCTGCATCGCCGACAGCGCGTGCATCGACACGCCGGTGGCGCCGATCGGGTGGCCCTTGGCCTTCAGCCCGCCTGACGCGTTGACCGGCAGCTTGCCCTCCTTGGTGGTCCAGCCCTCGCGGATCGCGTCGGCGCCGCGCCCCTCTCGGGTCAGGCCCATCGCCTCGTACTCGATGAGCTCAGCGACGGTGAAGCAGTCGTGGGTCTCGACCAGCGACAGGTCGTCGAGGGTGATGCCGGCCTGGCTGAGCGCCCGCGCCCAGGCCGCGGCTGCGCCCTCGAACTTCAGCACGTCGCGCTTCGACATCGGCAGGAAGTCCTGCGCATGCGCGGTCGCCCGGAAGGCGACGGCACGGCGCATGCGGAGCGCCGTCTCGGTGTCGGCGAGCACGACCGCGGCGGCGCCGTCCGAGACCAGCGAGCAGTCGGTGCGCTTGAGGGGGCCCGCCACGAACGGATTCTTGTCGGACTCGGTCCGGCAGAACTCGAAGCCGAGATCCTTGCGCATCTGCGCGTAGGGGTTCTGGACGCCGTTGTGGTGGTTCTTGGCGGCGATCATCGCCAGCGCGTCGGACTGGTCGCCGTGGCGCTGGAAGTAGGCCCCGGCGATGTTGCCGAACACGCCGGCAAAGCCCGCCGGGTTGTCGCCGTCCTCCGGCAGGTAGGAGGCCTTGAGAAGGGTCTTGCCGATCTCGGGGCCCGGCGTGCGGGTCATCTGCTCGACGCCGACCACCAGCACCACCCGGGCGCGCTTCGCCTCGATGGTCTTGATGCCCTGGTGCACCGCCGCCGAGCCGGTGGCGCAGGCATTCTCGACCCGGGTCGCCGGCTTGAACCGGAACCCGTCATCGGCCTGGAGCACCAGGGAGGCGGTAAAGTCCTGCGGGGTGAAGCCGGCGTTGTAGTGGCCGAGCACGATCTCGTCGACGTCCTGCGGGCCGATCCCCGCATGGGCGAGCGCCTCGTTCGTCACGCGGACGATCAGGCTCTCGACGGTCTCGGAATCGTGCTTGCCGAACGGCGTATGGCTCCAGCCGACGATGCAGGCGGTCATGTCAGGTGTCCTCCCATTCTTTGCGGCGCACTCTGCGCGAACGGGAGGGCGGCGGGCAAGCGCCGCTCACGCATCCTCGGCGCGGAAGCGCGCATAGCCGGCGGCACGCAGCGCGCAGGCCGGGCAGGTGCCGCAGCCATGGCCCCAGGCATGCAGCGCGCCGCGCTCGCCGAGATAGCAGGTGTGGCTCTCGCGCACGATCAGGTCGACCAGGACCTCGCCGCCGAGGTCGCGGGCGAGCCGCCAGGTCTCGGCCTTGTCGATCCACATCAGCGGTGTGTGCAGCACGAAGCGGCGATCCATGCCGAGGTTGAGCGCCACCTGCAGCGCCTTGATCGTGTCGTCGCGGCAATCGGGGTAACCGGAAAAATCCGTCTCGCACATGCCGCCCACGATGTGGCGCAAGCCGCGCCGATAGGCCAGGGCCGCCGCGAAGGTCAGGAAGACGAGGTTGCGGCCCGGCACGAAGGTGTTGGGCAGGCCGCCCGCCTCCATGGCGATGGCGGTGTCCCGGGTGAGCGCGGTCTCGGATACCTCTCCGAGCGCCCCGAGGGAGAGCGTGTGATCGTCGCCGAGCCGCCCGGCGAAGGCCGGCACGATCCGGGTCATCTCGGCACGCAGCTGCGCGCGGCAATCGAGCTCGATGCGGTGGCGCTGGCCGTAATCGAAGCCGAGGGTCTCGACATGGGCGAAGCGGTCGAGGGCCCAGGCGAGGCAGGTGGCGGAATCCTGTCCGCCGGAAAACAGGACCAGGGCGCCGTCGGGGGACGTCATGCGGGCTCCACACGCGAAAGGGCGGCCCCGTTCCCGGAGCCGCCCCCTTATAATCCCGTCGCCGGGCGCGGCCTACCGGCCTGCGCCCAAGGATCTTACGCCCAAGGACCCTGCGCCCAAGGACCCTGCGCTTACTGGCCCTGGGCCTGGCTCGCCTTCTTGTTGGCGTTGTGGTGGCCGACGGCGCAGCCGGCCGCGGCGCCGGCCTTGCCGTGGCCGACCGCCTTGCCGGCGAGACCGCCGACGATGGCGCCCTTGATGCAGCCCTTGGCCTCGGCCTGGTGCGGGACCGCGACGGCGCCGAGCGCGAGAAGGCCGGCGGCGAGGAGGGAAGCGGAGCGGATCATGGTGATCTCCCGTGTCTTGTGAGAAGCTCAACCAATGACGCGTCAGGGTGTTCCGATGCCGGAGAGAGTCCGGCGTTGACGATCCACCCGGTCGCGTCTATAGACCGCGGATCGCGGACCTGCGGGCTTTCGTCCGGCGGGTTGCCCGTGCTTCCATGCCCTGACACGCGACGCCACGATCCCGCCGGGATCGCTCGGGCCTCGCTTTGAGAATGAGGAACGCCGATGGCCAACACCGTGTCGGCCAAGAAGATGACCCGCAAGATTGCCAAGCGTACGGCAGTCAACCGCTCGCGCCGCAGCCGCATGCGCACCTTCATCCGCAAGGTCGAGGAGGCGATCGAGTCCGGCGATCACGGCACCGCCATGACCGCCCTGCGCAGCGCCGAGCCCGAGATCATGCGCGCCTCCCAGAAGGGGATCGTGCACAAGAACACCGCGTCTCGGAAGGTCTCGCGCCTCGCCGCCCGCGTGAAGGGCCTGCAGGCCGCCCAGGCGTAACGCGCGCCAGCGCAACGCTTCGCCACGGATCCGCGTCGCGCCGACGGGCGTACGGGGTCCGGGGACCGAGAGGAAATGGCCCGGCCATCGCGCCGGGCTTTTTCGTGTCCGGAGAACTGTTTTTCAGATCTGGGTTGTACCCGGTGGGTGCGCCCACTAACGTTGCGGCAGGACAGCAGCCCGAAAGTCCCGCCCGCATGGTCACCCGCGTCGCCACCGTCGCCTTCGAGGGAATCGAGGCGCGCGCCGTCGACGTCCAGGTGCAGATCACGCCCGGCGCCGTCGCCTTCACGGTGGTCGGGTTGCCCGACAAGGCGGTGGCCGAATCCCGCGAGCGGGTGCGCTCGGCCCTGATCGCCTCCGGTCTCGCGCTGCCGGCCAAGCGCATCACCGTCAACCTCGCTCCCGCCGACCTGCCCAAGGAAGGCTCGCACTACGACCTGCCGATCGCGCTCGGCATGATGTGCGCCATCGGCGCCCTGCCGGCGGACGCGCTCTCCGGCTACTGCGTGCTGGGCGAGCTGGCGCTTGACGGCAGCCTCACGGCGGTGGCAGGCGTGCTGCCGGCCGCGATGGCGGCCAATGCCCGGGGCCTCGGCCTGATCTGCCCGGCGGCGAGCGGCCCGGAAGCCGCCTGGGCCGCCGGCGACATGGACGTGCTGGCACCCCGCTCCCTGATCCAGCTCGCCAACCACTTCAAGGGCACGCAGGTGATGGCCCGGCCCGTGCCGGCGGTGGCCGCCCCGGCCGGCGTGCTGCCGGACCTGCGCGAGATCAAGGGCCAGGAGGGCGCCAAGCGCGCGCTCGAGATCGCCGCGGCAGGATCTCACAACCTCCTGATGAACGGCCCGCCGGGCGCCGGCAAGTCGATGCTCGCAGCCCGGCTGCCCTCGATCCTGCCGCCGCTCGGGCCCCGCGAGCTCCTCGAAGTCTCGATGATCCAGTCGGTGGCCGGGACGCTGAAGGACGGTGCGCTGTCCAACCGCCGGCCGTTCCGGGCGCCGCATCACTCCGCCTCGATGGCGGCTCTGGTCGGCGGCGGCCTCGGTGCGCGGCCCGGCGAGGTCTCGCTCGCCCATGGCGGCGTGCTCTTCCTCGACGAATTGCCCGAGTTCAACGGCCAGGTGCTCGATTCCCTGCGCCAGCCGCTCGAGACCGGCAACGTGATGATCGCCCGGGCCAACCACCGGGTCACCTACCCGGCCCGGTTCCAGCTCGTCGCAGCGATGAATCCGTGCCGCTGCGGCCAGGCGACCGAGCCGGGCTTTGCCTGCCGGCGCGGCCCCAACGAGCGCTGCGTCGCCCAGTACCAGGCCCGGCTCTCCGGCCCGCTCCTCGACCGGATCGACCTGCAGATCGAGGTGCCGGCCGTCACCGCCGCCGACCTGATCCTGCCGCCGCCCGACGAGGGCTCGGCCGAGGCCGCCGCCCGCGTCGCTGCGGCCCGCGCCCTGCAGGAGCGGCGCTATGCCGAGGCCGGCCAGCCGGCCGGCACAACCAACGCGTCCTGTCCGGCGACTCTCATCGAGGAGGCCGCACGGCCCGACGGGGAGGGCATGGCGCTGATCCGCGACGCGGCCGACGCGATGCGGCTCTCGGCCCGCGGCTTCCACCGGGTCCTGCGCGTCGCCCGCACGCTCGCCGACCTCGACGGCGAGGCCCGGGTGCGCCGGCTCCACCTGGCCGAGGCGCTGTCCTACCGCAGCCGGAGCGACCGGCGGCCGGCGGCCGCGTGACGCGCGAGGTCAACGAACCGTCATCCGCATCCCTCGAATCCCGGCCGTCGGCTGAACCTGCGGCTCAGCGACTTTCCCAACCCATCCTTCAGCTCCGCCGCCTAGCCTCGGGCGGGACGCAGGAGGATGCGGGATGGTGTGGTTCTGCGCGGTGATCGGTCTCTCGGCGGCCCTCGCCTGGCTGGCGGTGCGCTGGAGCGGCGAGCGCCGGAGCCGGCAGGACGGCGAGGTCGAGCGACTGCACGACCTCGTCTGGCGCACCTCGGAGAGCGAGGAACGTTACCGCAGCCTGGTCGAGGCGCAGATCGAGCTCGTGGTCCAGCGCGATGCCGAGGGCCGCATCACCTTCGCCAATCACGGCTTCGCCGCCCTGCTCGGCACCACGCCGGAGGCGCTGCTGGGCACCACCCGGGAGGTGGATGTGGCGGAATCGGACGAGATGCGCCAGCGGGCGGACGGGGCCCGCCTGGTCGACCTGGCGATCGTGCCCGCCGGCGGCGGCTCCCCGCGCTGGTTCGCCTTCGTCGAGACCGTGGCCACCGGGCGCGACGGCCGGCCCGAGGTGCTGCGGGCGGGCCGCGACGTCACCGAGCGGGTCGAGTCCGCCCGCTACCTGGAGGAGGCCCGCAGCCGGGCCGAGGCGGCCAGCGTGGCGAAATCCCGCTTCCTCGCCAGCGTCAGCCACGAGTTTCGCACGCCGCTCAACGGCATCATGGGCATGGCCGACCTGATGCTCGAAACACCCCTGAACCCCGAGCAACGCACCTATGCCGCGGCGGTGAAGACCTCCGGCGAGGCGCTCCTCTCGCTCATCGACGGCATTCTCGATTTCTCGAAGATAGAGGCCGGCCGCCTCGACCTCGCGGCGGAGCCGTTCGACCCTACGGCCCTGGTCGAGAGCGTGGTCGAGTTGCTGGCACCTCGTGCCCAGGACAAGGGCCTCGAGATCGCCGCCGACATCGAGGTTCTTCCGGCGACCCTGGTCGGCGATGCCGACCGGGTGCGGCAGATCCTGATCAACCTCGCGGGCAACGCGGTGAAGTTCACCGATGCCGGCGGCGTCGGCATCACGGCCGCCTGGGAACCGGGCGGGTTGACGCTCGCCGTCCACGATACCGGCCCCGGTATCCCCGCGGACCGCCTGCCGGTACTGTTCCAAGAGTTCGAGCAGGGCGACGCCAGCGCCAGCCGACGCCACGAGGGAACGGGGCTCGGCCTCGCCATCACCATGCGCCTCGTCGAGCGCATGGGTGGACGTCTCGACGTCGTGTCGGAGCCGGGCGAGGGGAGCTGCTTCCAGGTGCATCTGCCGCTGCCGCAAGGTCCCGGCCGGGTGCGGCCGGACGCACCCGATCTCGCCGGGCACAGCGTGCTGGTGGTCGCTGCGGCCACCTTCGAGGCGCCCTACATCGCGCGCCGCCTCGGACGGGCCGGCGCCGCCGCGGTGGTGGTGGAGACCGAGGCCGCGGCCCTGGCGGCTCTGTCGAGGGATAACGCCTTCACGGCCGTGATCGCCGACCGGGCCCTCGGCGACGTGGCGGTCCGCCGGGTCGCTGCCGCGGCCCGGCAATCGGGCATCGCCCGCAGCATCGTGCTGCTGTCGCCGTTCGACCGGCGCGATTTCGGCTCGCCGGCGGCGGCGGGCTTCGACCGCTACCTGATCAAGCCGGTGCGGCTCACGTCGCTGCTCGCCCGCCTCGCCGAGCCGGCGCCGCCGCGGATCGTGGCACCGCAGGCAAAAAAGGAGCAGATCCGGCCGGCCTCCCATCGGCCAAGGGTGCTGCTGGCGGAGGACAACCCCATCAACGCGCTTCTGGCCACCAAGGCGCTGGAGCGCCTCGGCGCTTGCGTGCTGTGGGCCCGCGACGGTGCAGAAGCGGTGGCACGGATGCAGGAGGCGGCCACCTCGCCGACGCCGTTCGATCTCGCCCTCATCGATATCCGCATGCCGATCCTCGACGGGCTCGAGACCGCGCGGCAAGTTCGTCGCCACGAGATCGACCGGAACCTGCCCCGCCTGCGGCTCGTTGCGCTGACCGCGAACGTCCAGGCCGAGGACGAGGCCGCCGCCCGCGCGGCTGGCTTCGACGGCTTCTTGTCGAAGCCTCTCGATCTCAAGGCCCTGCCGCCCCTCCTGGTGGCTCGCGCGGCATGAGTTTCGCGGACCCTGGTCGCTTCGGCCCCGTTGGATGTGGAGCCTCGTGCTGTCCGTCCGCGGGTAACGCCGACGCGCTTACCCCCGGTCGGGTCCTCCGGCTGTTCGTGAACACCGCGAGCGTTGCGGGTCATGCCGGGTGGTGGAGCTGTCGGTCCTGCGGCATGGCTGGACTCATTCGACGAGATGCTACGGCGGGCAGGGGCGGCGATGGTGCGGGGAACGCCATGAGGGGGAGGGGGCACGAACACGACGAAGCCCGCCCGGCATGAGCCGGGCGGGCTTCGTGGTTTGGATTGTGTCGAGGAAACGTGTGACGTGCTTGGCAGGTCTGGCGGTGACCGACTCTCCCGTGTCTTGAGACACAGTACCATAGGCGCTGGGGCGGTTAACGGCCGAGTTCGAGATGGGATCGGGTTC
>NZ_JAZFXT010000005.1:0-51735 GCF_036448855.1 Methylobacterium ajmalii | reverse complement strand
GGTTCGCCAAGCCGCTGGACGAGGCCCTGATCCTGGACCTGGCCTCAAACCACGAGGTTCTGGTGACGCTGGAAGAGGGGTCGGTGGGCGGCTTCGGCGCGATGGTGCTGCACCTGCTGTCGTCGCGCGGGGCTCTCGACGACGGCCGGGTGCGGGTTCGCACGCTGACCTTGCCGGACAGCTACCAGGACCACGACACGCCGGAGCGGATGTACGCGGAGGCCGGCCTCGATGCCCCGTCGATCGTCAAGGTCGTCGAGGAGATCCTCCCGGCCCGCGAGGCCAAGGCTGCGACCGCCAGCAACGTCGTCAGCGTCGCGCGCCGCCAGCGCTGAGGCGCGAATTCGGGCCGCGTCCGGCGGACGCGGCCCGGTCGCCGTTACTTGATGACCGCGCAGGCGATGCGGGCGCCCGCATTGCCGATCGGCTGCGTGAGGTGGTCGTCCTCGTTGGCGTGGATGATCAGGGCCGAGCCGTCGTTGTCCTTCAGGCCGCCCTCGCCGGTGAGCGGCGTGTCGCTCGACACCTCGGCATTCACCGAGCCGTCGGCGGCGGCAAAGACGTTCGGCATGTCGCCCTCGTCCGGCCCTTCCGGGTGCAGCAGGCCGTGCTTGGCGTTGTCGTGATTGACGTGCGCCTTGGACTCCTGGAACTTGTCGGTATCGGCGCAGCTGCCGACCGCGTGGAAGTGGATGCCGTGCCAGCCGGCCGGCAGGCCGCCGGGCTGGATCGTCACCCGCATCACCAGGGTGTTGGCGCCGTCGCGGATCGCGATCTTGCCGATCGTGTCGCCCTTGTTGTTGACGATCGGCGCGTCGTAGGTCGTCGGCGCCGCCGGCGCCTCCTGGGCGGGCTTGTCCTGCGCCAGGGCGGGAACCGCGAGGCCGAAGGCCATGGCGCTCGCGAGCACGATATGTCTCATGGAATGAACTCTCCTCGTGTGCAGCCCCATAGCTAGGGCGCGCGGCGCCCGCGGGGACGACCTGCCTGCAAGACGACGGGCCGGTCGTAGACGATCGAGAACGGAACGGTGATGACGACGGGCGAGCGGCAGCGGGCCGACCGCCTCCTGGTGGAGGCGGGCCATTTCGAGAGCCGGTCGCGGGCGCAGGCCGCGATCGAGGCCGGGCTTGTGCGGGCCGATGGCGTCGTGGTGCGCCGCGCCTCCGACATGATCGCCCGGGGTGCCGCCATCGTCGCCGAGGCGCCGCACCCCTACGTCTCCCGCGGCGGGCTCAAGCTCGCCGCCGCCCTCGACGCCTTCGGGATCGATCCCGCCGGGCGGACCTGCCTCGACATCGGCGCCTCGACCGGCGGCTTCACCGACGTGCTGCTGCGCCGCGGCGCAGGCTTCGTCCACGCCGTCGATGTCGGCCGCTTCCAGCTCCATCCGAGCCTCGCGGCCGATCCGCGGGTCGCGGCGCGCGAGGCGACCGACGCCCGCTCCCTTACCCCGTTTCCCGAGCCGCCCTCCCTCCTGGTGATCGACGTGAGCTTCATCTCCCTGCGGCTGGTCCTGCCGCCCCTGGTCCCGCTCCTGGCGCCCGGCGCCGCCCTGGCGGCGTTGATCAAGCCGCAATTCGAGGCCGGGCGCGAGCATGTCGGCCGCGGCGGGCTGGTGCGGGACGAGGCGGTGCAGGACGCGGTCTGCGCGGCGATCCGGGACCTCGTCGCGTCGCTCGGCTTCACGGTCCGCGGCCTGATCCCGTCGCCGGTCGAGGGCGGCGACGGCAACCGCGAATTCCTGATCGGTGCCGTGCGGGAGACCGGGCGATGAGCGAGGCGACCATGACGACGACCTGCGAGATCGCCCGCCTGGGCCTGCGCGGCGACGGAGTGACGGCAGACGGCGTGGTGGTGCCCGGCGCCCTGCCGGGCGAGACCGTGCGGGTAGCGCCGGAGGAGGGCACCCGCCCGCCCCGCGCGCGGCTCGACGCGGTGCTGACCCCGTCCCCGGACCGGATCGCGCCCTTCTGCCCGTATTTCGGCACCTGCGGCGGCTGCGCCGTCCAGCACCTCGCGCCCGCGCCCTACGCGGCGTGGAAGCGCGATCTCGTCGTCGGTGCGCTCGCGCGGGTGGGGATCGAGGCGCCGGTCGGCCCGCTCCTCGACGCCCACGGCACCGGGCGCCGCCGCATCACCCTGCACGTGCGCGCCTCGGACGGCGGACCGCAGGCCGGCTTCATGGCGGCGCGCAGCCACGCGCTCGTCCCGATCGACCATTGCCCGGTCACGGAAGCCGCCCTGCACCGCGCGCCCGAGATCGCCCGGCGGGTCAGCCGACCGCTCGGGGGCGGGGGCGGCAAGCCCCTCGACGTGCAGGTGACCGCGACCGCGGGCGGCCTCGACGTCGACATCCGCGGCCACGGCCCGGCCTCCGACCGGGCGCGCCAGGCCCTGGTGCTCATCGCCGGCGAGCTCGACCTCGCCCGGCTCTCCCTCCACGGCGAGGTGCTGATCGTGCGCCGCCCGCCCGAGATCCCGGCCGGCCGCTCGCGGCTGGTCCCGCCCTCCGGCGGGTTCCTGCAGGCGACGCAGGAGGGCGAGACGACGCTCGCCCGCCTCGTCGTCGAGGGGGTCGGCAAGGCGAAACGCGTGGTCGACCTCTTCTCGGGCGCCGGCGCCTTCTCGCTGGCGCTGGCCGAGGGCCACACCGTCCACGCCGTCGAGGGCGAGGACGGGGCACTCAAGGCGCTCGACCGCGCCTTCCGGGAGACCGGCGGCCTGCGCACCGTGACGACCGAGCGCCGCGACCTCTTCCGCCGGCCGCTCCTGGCGCCGGAGCTCGACCGCTACGACGCGGTGGTGTTCGACCCGCCGCGCGCCGGCGCCGAGGCGCAGAGCGCGCGCATCGCCGAATCGAAGGTGCCGGTGGTGGTCGGCGTCTCCTGCGACGCCGGCAGCTTCGCCCGCGACGCGGCGCTCCTGGTGCGCGGCGGATACCGGCTCGAGACCGTGACCCCCGTCGACCAGTTCCGCCACTCGCCGCATGTCGAGATCGTCGGCGTGTTCAAGCGGCCGGGCAAGAAGCGCTGAGCCCGCCGCCCGGCGGGGGACGGCTCAGCCGTCCCCCGGCTCCGTCCGCGCCTGCAATTCCTCGATCAAGCCCTGGATCGCCGGGGGCACGGGCTCCTCGGACCGGTCGGAATACATCGTCCGCAGCAGCCGGCCGATCTCGCCCAGGGACACGCTGCCCTTGACGATCACCCGCTCGGTGTCGCGGCCCAGCCGTTCCTTCTCGGCCGGGGTGATGTCCTTGGCGGTGAGCACCACCACCGGCACGTCGCCGCCGTCGGGCCGGGCACGCAGCTTCGTCAGGAAGTCGAAGCCGTCCATCACCGGCATCATCAGGTCGAGGAGGACCAGCGACGGCCGGCCCTCGTCGAGGCGGGCGAGGCCGGCGGCGCCGTTCTCGGCCTCGCGCACGGTCCAGCCGTCCCGCGACAGGCTGCGGCGCATCCGCTCGCGGGCATCCGCGTCGTCGTCGACGAGCAGCACCGTGCCGGGGGTGTCGGCCGGGCGGTAGCGCTCCATCAGAGCCTTCAGGTGGTCCCAGTCGATCGGCTTGACGAGGTAGTCGGTGGCGCCCAGCGCCCGGCCGAGGCCCTGCTCGTTGACCACCGAGGTCATGATCACCGGGGTGGCGGCGAGGTCCGGATCCTTGCGGATCGCGTGCAGCACCGACCAGCCGTCCATCCGGGGCATCTCGATGTCGAGCAGGATCGCCCGCGGCCGCAGGGCCCGGGCGAGGCTCAGGCCGGCCCGGCCGTCGCTGGCGGTGCGCACCCGGAACCCCTCGCGCTCGAGGAAGCGCGACAGGAGCTCCCGGGCCGCCGGGTCGTCGTCGACGAGGAGCACCACGTCGTGGCGCTGGGCCTCCGCCTTGGCCTCGGCGACCGCCCGCACCTCCTCGGGCGTCGGCTCGTCGTCCGCGGCCGGCAGCACCGCCGGCAGCCGGATGGTGAAGGTCGCGCCCTCGCCGTAGGTCGAGGTCACGGCGATGTCGCCGCCCATCCGCTGGCAGAAGGCGCGGGTGATGGCGAGGCCCAGCCCGGTCCCGCCGAACTGCCGGGTGGTCGATTCGTCGGCCTGGGCGAAGCGCTCGAACAGGCGCCCGCACTGCTCCTCGGTGAGCCCGATGCCGGTATCCGTCACCGCGAAGGTCAGCCAGTCGGCCCCCTCGACGCTCTCGCGCCGGGCCGAGAGGGTGACGGTGCCGTCCTCCGTGAACTTCGCGGCGTTGCCCAGGAGGTTGACGAGGCCCTGGCGCAGCTTGCCCTGGTCCTGGTGCATCGCGCCGATGTCGTCGGGGATGTCGAGCACCAGGCGGTTGCGCTTCTTGCCGACCAGGGAATCGGTCGCCGCCACCACGTCGTCGACCATGTCGCGGATGGAAAAGTCCTCCCCCGCCACGGTCATGCGGCCGGCCTCGATCTTCGAGATGTCGAGGACGTCGTTGATGAGGCCGAGCAGGTGGCGCGCCGACGATTCGATCTTGCGCAGGTCGGGCAGCAATTCGGCCTGGCCGAGATCTTCCAGCTCCTCGGCCAGCATCTCCGAGTAGCCGATCACCGCCGAGAGCGGCGTGCGCAGCTCGTGGCTCATGTTGGCGATGAACTGGCTCTTGGCGCGGTTGGCGGCCTCCGCCGCGTGGCGCGCCCGGTCGATCTCGGCTTCGGCCTCCTTGCGGTCGGTGATGTCGACATGCATGCCGACCCATTCGCGCAACGACCCGTCCTCGGCGATGACGGGGGCGGCCCGCACCTCCATGTGGCGCCAGGCGCCGTCGCGCCGGCGCATCCGGTACTCGATCTCGAAGGGCGTGCGCGTCTCGACGGCCCGGGCCCAGGCATCGGCGGCCCGGGCGCGATCGTCCGGGTGCACCGCCTCGACCCAGCCCCAGCCCTGGCATTCCTCGTCGCTCTGGCCGGTATAGGCGGTCCAGCGCCACTGCCCGATCGAGAGCTCGCCGTTGGCGTCCGTCGACCAGATGATCGCCGCGGCACTGTCGACGAGGGCGCGGAAGCGCTCCTGGGCGTGGCGCAGGCGCTCCTCGGCGGCGCGCCGCCGGGTGATGTCGGTGTTGGTGCCGTACCAGCGCAGGATCCGCCCGGAGGCGTCGCGCGAGGGCTGGGCCCGCGACAGGAACCAGCGGAAGACCCCGTCGGCGCCCTTCAGGGGAAACGTATCCTCCCACGGCTCGCCGCTGGCGAAGGCGCGGCGGAAGCGCGACTCGACCCGATCGAGGTGGTCGGGGTGGTGGACGGTCCGCCAGCCCCAGCCCTGCATCGTCTCGAGGGTGGTGCCGGTGTAGTCGTACCAGCGCTGATTGTACCAGATGATCGCGCCGTCGGCCTCGGCGATCCAGGCGAGCTGGGGCAGCGATTCGGCGAGATTGCGATAATCGTCCGGCTGCAGGGCGCTCTCGCTCATCGGGCGCGGCCCCGGACGGGGTGCGAGGGCAGGCGGTCGGGCATCCGGAGGCTCCGTGGCGAGGCCCCGACAGGGGGCCAGGCGACGGAACTAAGCGGGCGCGGGCCGGCTTCCAGTGCGCTGCGATGACCTCGCGTCGCGGGCCTCAGCCGAACTGCTCGCGCAGGATGCGCTCGTCCATGCCCTGGCCGGGATCGTGCAGCATCACGAGGTCGGTCGAGCGGTCGAGCTGGGTCTCGACCCGGGCGACGCGGCGGAACTCGGTGTGGTCGGCCACCGCCGCGACCGGGCGGTATTCCGGGTCCTTGACCTCGATGCGGATGCGGGCGTGGTTGGGCAGCAACACGCTGCCCTGGCGCCGGGGCCGGAAGGCCGAGATCGGGGTGAGCGCGATGAGCTGCGAGGAGATCGGCAGGATCGGCCCGCCGACCGAGAGGTTGTAGGCGGTCGAGCCCACGGGGGTCGCCGCCAGCACCCCGTCGGCGATCAGCTCGGGCAGGCGGACCTGGCCGTCGATCGAGATCTTCAGCTTGGCGGTCTGGTGGGTCTGGCGCAGCATGTAGACCTCGTTGACCGCCCGCGCCGTGTGGGTGAGGCCGAGCACGTCGGTCACCACCATCAGGAGCGGGTGGACGATGCTGCGCTGCGCCACCTCCAGCCGCTCGATCAGGTCGTCGAGGTGGAACTCGTTCATCAGGAAGCCGACGGTGCCGCGGTTCATGCCGTAGATTGGCTTGCCGGTACCCATGAAGCGGTGCAGCGCCTGCAGCATCAGGCCGTCGCCGCCCAGTCCCACTACCACGTCCGCCTCCTCGGGCGGGACGTGGTCGTAGCGCTGCATCAGCATCTCGGCCGCCTCGCGGGCGTCGGGCGTCGGGCTCGCGATGAAGGCGATCTGGTTGAAGCGCCGCGCCATGTGGGATGTCCCGACCGCCGAACGATGATCCCGCCGCGCCTCCATCGACGCGCACGGCCGCCGGGCCGTCGCCGGCCGCGTCGGCACGAGGCATAGCACGCGGGGGAGGCGTTGCGTCCAGCGGCCGGCCGGACTCAGACGGGATCCAACCCCCACTGCACCGGCACGAACTCGTAGGCTGCGCCGGCCTTGGCGATGTGGCCGGCGGCCGGGAAGGGGGCGTGGTAGAAGGCCACCGGCATCCCCTCGGCGGCCATCAGCGCCAGCATCTTGTAGCGGGTGGCCCGCGCCTGGTCGGCATCCATGTCGAACAAAGCCGACCAGTCGGGATGGCGCACGAACAGGGCCGGGTGGTTGGTGATGTCGGAGGCGATCAGGAGCCGCTTGCCGCCCGATTCGAGGCGGAACGAGGTGTGGCCGGGCGTGTGGCCGGGGGTGCCCAGCGCCGTGAGGCCCGGCAGCACCTCCTTGTCCCAGGCATAGCGTTCGACCTTGAGGCCGCTCCCGAAGGTTTTCTGGACGGCGCCGAGATTGGCCTTGAGCGCCTCCGGCGGATTCGCCATGCGGCCGTCGTCCATCCAGAAGCGCCACTCGGCCTCCGGCACCAGCACCTGGGCGTTCGGGAAGGTCGGGCTGCCGTCCTTGCGCTTGAGGCCGAGGATGTGGTCGGGGTGGAAGTGGCTGATCACCACCGCGTCGACCGTGCCCGGGTCGATCCCCGCGAGGGAGAGCCCCCGCAGCACGCCGCCGGTGCCGGGCGGGCCCTGGTCGGCGAAGCCCGCATCGACCAGCACACGCTTGCCCCCGAGGGTGAGGAGGAGCGGCGTGAAGGTGATCGGCAGGGTGTCGGTCGGCAGGAAGGCCCGGGCGAGGGCGCCTTGCACCTCGGGCAGGGGCGCGTTGCGCACGAAGCCCGCATCGAGCGGGCGCTTCACCCCGCCCTCGTGCAGGGCCAGGACCGAGGCCTCGCCGACGCCATACCGGTAGGCCCCCGGCAGGTCGGCGACGGGCGCGGCGCCGCCCCCGGCGAGGCCGGGCGCGCTGGCGAGCACCGGGCCGGCCAGGATGCCTCCAGCCATGAGGGTGCGACGGTTCATCGACATGGAGGCCTCCCGGTTGCGTCTTCGTCCCGCAGCTAGAGCGCGGGGCGCGGAAGGGGATGGGTCTCATACGCTTTCCGATTGATCGCTTCGCGATGCGGAAAGCGGCTTCGCTCAGGCGCCGCGCTCGCTGGTGATACGAGATTCGGAAGTCATCTTCCGGATCTCGTATCACAAGGGATAAGTCGCTCCCGGGATAAATCGCGCGCGCGATTCAGCGGCGCGCCGCCCTCGTGTACCGTGGCGGCGAATCAACAGGGATCCGCCATGCGCCACAGGCTCGCCGCGATCGGCACCACGCTCCTCACCGCGTTCCTCGTCGTGGCGGTCCCGGGGGGGCCGGCCCTCGCCGCCTCGCGGGCGCCGGTCGCCGCCGAGCACGGCATGGTGGTGACGGCGCAGCATGACGCCACGCAGGTCGGCGTCGACGTCCTGAGGCAGGGCGGCAACGCCATCGATGCGGCGGTCGCGGTCGGCTACGCCCTGGCGGTGGTCTACCCGGCGGCCGGCAACCTCGGCGGCGGCGGCTTCATGACGATCCAGCGCGCCGACGGCAGCCGGACCTTCCTGGACTTCCGCGAGAAGGCGCCGCTCGCCGCCACCCGCGACATGTTCCTCGACAAGGACGGGAACGTGATCAAGGGCGCGAGCACCAAGAGCTTCCTGGCGGTCGGGGTGCCCGGCACCGTGTCGGGTCTCGACTACGCCCTGGCGAAGTACGGCACGAAGCCTCGCGCCGACCTGATGGCGCCGGCGATCCGGCTGGCGCAGGAGGGCTTCGTGCTCGACCAGGGCGACGTCGACATGCTCGGCACCGCCACCGAGGATCTCAGTAAGGACCCGGCCTCGGCCAAGATCTTCCTGAACCAGGGCCGGCCCTACGGCGTCGGCGACCGGCTCGTCCAGGCGGACCTCGCCGGGACCCTGCGGGCGATCAGCGAGCGCGGGCCCGACGGCTTCTACAAGGGCGCGGTCGGCGACGCGCTGACCGCGTCGAGCCGGGCGAAGGGCGGGCTGATCGTCCAGGCCGACCTCGACCGCTACGCCACCCGCGAATTGCCCCCGATCGAGTGCGACTACCGCGGCTACCGGGTGATCTCGGCCCCGCCGCCCAGCTCCGGCGGCGTGGTGATCTGCGAGATGCTGAACATCCTCGAGGGCTACGACCTCGCCAAGCTCGGCTGGGGCTCGGCGCAGGCCGTGCACTACGAGATCGAGGCGATGCGCCACGCCTATATCGACCGCAACACCTACCTGGGCGACCCGGCCTTCGTGAAGAACCCGGTCGAGCGGCTGACCGACAAGGCCTATGCGGACAAGATCCGCGCGGCGATCGACCCGCAGAAGGCCGGAATCTCGGCCGAGCTGAAGCCCGGTACGGCCCCGCACGAGGGCAGCAACACCACCCACTACTCGATCGTCGATTCGGCCGGCAACGCGGTCTCGGTGACCTACACCCTCAACGACTGGTTCGGCGTGCGGATCACCGCGGAGGGCACGGGCGTGCTCCTCAACAACGAGATGGACGACTTCACCGCCAAGGTCGGCGTGCCGAACATCTACGGCCTGCTCCAGGGCGAGGCCAACGCCGTCGCCCCCGGCAAGACTCCTTTAAGCTCGATGAGCCCGACCATCGTCACCAAGGACGGCAAGCCGGTCTTCGTGACGGGCACCCCCGGCGGCAGCCGGATCATCACGGTGGTGCTGCACAGCATCCTCAACGTGATCGATTACGGCATGAACGTGCAGGAGGCCGCCGACGCGCCCCGCCTCCACAACCAGTGGATGCCCGACGTGACCAATGTCGAGCGCTTCGCCCTGTCGCCGGACACCCAGCGGATCCTGGAGGGCATGGGCCACAAGTTCGGCCCGGCCCAGCCGGCGAACCACCTCGCGGCGATCCTGATCGGGGCGCCGACGCTCGGCGGCAAGCCGGTCGGGGCCTTCCGCTACTACGGCGCCAACGACCCGCGCCGGAACACCGGGAGCGCGCAAGGGTACTGAGCGGCCCCCGGGACGGTGGACCGGCGCGGCGGTTCGCGCCGGTCCACCCGCGGTCAGGCCGCGTGATGCGTCTCGGCGAGCGCGTAGACCGGCGTGTCCAGCCCCTCCATGCGGGCCTTGAGCTGGAGCGCGAGGTAGAGCGAGTAGTGGCGCGACTGGTGCAGGTTGCCGCCGTGGAACCACAGGGCGTCCTGCCGGGTCGGCTTCCACATGTTGCGCAGCTCGCCCTCCCACGGGCCCGGATCCTTGGTGGTGTCCGAGCCGAGGCCCCAGCACTTGCCGACCCGGTCGGCGACCTCCTGGCTGATGAGCTTCGCCGCCCAGCCGTTCATCGAGCCGTAGCCGGTGGCGTAGACGATCACGTCGGCAGGCAGCCGCGTGCCGTCGTCGAGCACCACCGCATCCTCGGCGATCTCCTTGACCCGGCCGTGCGCCAGCTTGATCTTGCCGTCGGCGATCAGGTCGGAGGCGCCGACGTCGATGTAGTAGCCGGAGCCGCGGCGCAGGTACTTCATGAACAGGCCCGAGCCGTCGTCGCCGAAATCGAGCTGGAAGCCGGCCTTCTCGAGCCGGGCGTAGAAGTCGGCGTCGCGGATCTTGGCCTGCTCGTACACGGGCACGTGGAACTCGTGCATGATCCGGTAGGGCACCGAGGCGAACAGCATGTCGGCCTTGTCGGTGGAGATCCCCTTGGCGAGCGCCTCCTCCGAGTAGAGGCCGCCGAGCGCCAGTTCCATCAGCGTGTCGGACTTGACGATGTGGGTCGAGGAGCGCTGCACCATCGTGACGTCGGCGCCGTTCTCGTAGAAGTCGGCGCAGATGTCGTGGGCCGAGTTGTTGGAGCCGATCACCACCGCGCGCTTGCCGCGATAGGCCTCGCCGCCCGGGTGCCGGCTCGAATGGTGGCTCTCGCCCGCGAAGCGCTCCATGCCGGGATAGTGCGGCAGATTCGGCACGCCCGACATGCCGGTGGCGAGCACCAGCTGCTTGGGCCGGAGCGTCAGCCGCTCGCCGTCGCGGGTGAGCTCGACCACCCACTCGGCGGCGGATTCGTCGTAGCGGGCCGAATGGACCTCGGTCCTCGACCAGTAGTTCAGCTCCATGACCTTCGTGTACATCTCCAGCCAGTCGCCGACCTTGTCCTTGGCGGCAAAGACCGGCCAGTGATCGGGGAAGGGCAGGTAGGGCAGGTGGTCGTACCAGACCGGGTCGTGCAGGTGCAGCGACTTGTAGCGGCTGCGCCACTGGTCGCCGGGCCGGTCGTGCTTGTCGACGATGAGGGCCGGCACGCCGAGGCGCTTGAGCCGGGCGCCGAGCGCGATGCCGCCCTGGCCGCCGCCGACCACCAGCGCGTAGGGCTGGCGGGTGCGGCCGAGCTCGGCCTCCTCGTCGCGCCGCCGCTCCGACCACGAGCGCCGTCCCGGCTCGACGCCGTGATGCACGCCGCGCTCGCGCCGCGGCCCGCCCGGCTCCTCGAACCCCTTCAATTCGCGCGCCGCGGTCAGCAGCGTCCAGGCCTCCTCGCCCTTGAGCCGCAGGTAGCCGCGCCCGCGCAGGGTCGCGGTCTCGAAGGCGATCCAGGCCTCGGTGACGCCGTCGGCCTCGCTCGCCGGCTCCTCCAGGGTGAAGCTCCCGGGCGCCACCGCGCCGAGCTGCGCCGCCAGCATGTCGCGGATGGCGCCCCGGCCCTCCAGCGTGGTGATGTTCCAGGTGAAGGCGACGAGGTCGCGCCAGAAGCACGTCTCGGAAAACAGCTCCGCCGCGCCCGCGGCATCGCGCGCCTTCAGGGCGGCCTCGAACCGGTCGAGCCAGCCGATCACCCGCTCGTCGGCGGGCGACAGCCGCTCGAGCTTTCCAACCACGGCGTCCATCGGGGTTCCTCCTCGTTTGTTATGGGGGAGGAGGCGCAAGGGATGTGCCAGCGGTGAAGCCGGAGCGTCGCGCTGCGGTGGGCTCAGCCCGAGCAGGATCGACGCCGGGATGCCCCGTTGCCCGAATCGGCATCCATCCAACCCACATCCTCGTCCCGAGGCGTCGACCCATCGAGCATGGGCTGACCCCGAAGGTGACCTCCGGCATGCTCGGCAATTTCTGGACCTTTCCTTCGAGGTCGACCGATCGCAGATCGACACACCCTTCGGGATAAGCTCGATGGCGGGGTAGAACGCTCCGCGCGACATCGGACCCGTCGGTCGAATACGCTCCGAGAGAGGCGAGATCCGGAAGAAGGGAGTTCCTGAAATCCCCTGGACCGGATGCCCGGTGCCTCATGCGCCACGCCCGACGCCACACCTGAGGCGCCCCACCTGTGGCGAACGCCCCGCCCCAGGTGGGGCACTCGCCACAGGTGGGGCGCCTCAGCCCGCGTGGTTGGGCGAGACGAGGCCGAGGCGGCGCATGCGCCGGTGCACGGTGGAGCGGTCGAGCCCGAGGTCGCGGGCCACCGCCGAGACGTTCCAGGCGCGCCGGCGCAGGGCTTCGGCGAGGGGATCGGCAAGAACGCCGGCAAGGGCGTCGGCGAGAGGGCCGGCGGGCGGTTCGTCCCGGACCGGGGCCGCCGCGGGCGGCGCGGGGTCGGGGCGCCAGGCCGCGACCGTCGGCGGCAGGTCGGAGGGGACGATCTCCGGTCCCTCGGCGAGCGCGCAGGCGTAGTCGAGGGCGCCGACCAGCTCGCGCACGTTGCCGGGCCAGGGATGGCGGGCGAGCGCCGCCGCGGCCGCCGGGGAGAGGCGTGGCGACCCGGGCCGCCCGGCCAGCAGCCGCGCGACCAGCGCGGAGACATCGGCGCGCTCGCGCAGGGGCGGCAGGACGAAGCGGGCGCCGGAGAGGCGGTACAGCAGATCCTCGCGGAAGCGGCCCTCGGCCACCAGGGCGGCGAGGTCGCGGTGCGTCGCGGCGATCACCCGGATGTCGACGGGAGACGGTTTCGCGGCCCCGAGCGCCGTCACCTCGCGCTCGGCCAGCACGCGCAGCAGGCGGGTCTGGGCGGAGAGCGGCATGTCGCCGATCTCGTCGAGGAAGAGCGTGCCGCCATCGGCCTGCTGAACGAGGCCGGTCCGGGCCTTGGCCGCCCCGGTGAAGGCGCCGGCTTCGTGGCCGAACAGCTCGGACTCGATCAGGGTCTCGGGCAGGGCCGCGCAATTGACCGCGACGAAAGGCTTGTCGGCGCGCCGCGACGCGCCGTGCAGGGCGCGGGCGAAGAACTCCTTGCCGGTGCCGGTCTCGCCGCCGACGAGGAGGCTCACCCCCGCCTCGAACAGGCGGGCGGCCTGGCCGGCCATCCGCGCCAGCACCGGGTCGCCGCCGGCGAAGTCCGGGGCGGCGGGCCGCGCGGGGGCGGCGGGCGGGGTGCGCACGGGGGCGGCGGCCGGCTCCAGGGCGAGGGCGTAGAAGCGCTCGCCGCCGCGCAGGCGCAGCACCCGCCGCTCCACCGGCACCGCCCGGGTGAAGCGCGGCAGGTCGTCGACCGAGGCCTCGAACAGCGCGTCGAGGCGCAGCCCGAGGCCGGCATGCGCCAGGTCGGAGGGCCCGCGCGGGCGGTGCAGGGCGCGGTCGATCAGCGCCCGGGCCCGGCTGTTGAAACCGAGGATGCGCCCGCGGGCATCGACCGCCAGCGCCAGCTCGGGCTCGATGTCGGCGAATTCCGGCGAGCGCGACAGGTGGAGGATCCACTCGCGCCGGAAGCCGTTGTGCAGGCTCGCGGTCTCGATGCGGTGGGCGAACGAGGTGACGAGCTGGAGCGCGAGGTGCTGGCTCGCCTTCGGGGCCGGCGCCTGCAGGGCCGAGATGTCGAGCACCGCGGCGAGCGTGCCGTCGGCGGCGTAGACCGGGGCCGCCGTGCAGGTGAGCCCGATATGGTCGCCGGCGAAGTGGTCGTCGAGGTGGACCGACAGGGCCTCGCCGGTGGCGATGCAGGTGCCGACCGCGCAGGTGCCGGCGAGGTGCTCGTTCCAGTCCGAGCCGCGATAGAGGCCGGCGCGGCGCAGGTCGCCGTCGCGGCCGGCATCGCCGATGAAGTCGACGGCGACGCCGCGGGCATCGGCGAGGATCAGCACGTAGCCGAGGCCCGAGACCTGCCGGTACAGCGCCTCGACCCCGAAGCGCGCCACCCGGATCAGGTCGTCGAGGGCGTCGCGGTGCTCGCGCAGGCGCGCCTGGGTGTGGATGTAGGCCCGCCGGGGTGCCGCGGGATCGAGCCGGTACTCGGCCAGGCACCGCTGCCACGACTGGTTGATGAGCGGGTCGCGCACGGCCTCGCCGCCGCTCGCCGCCCGGACGAGCTCGTCGATGTGGGCCATCACGGCAGACCGCATCGCATCCTCCCCGACCCTGTTCGGGCCATTCTGCGCGCGAACCGCGAATCGGGAAAGATCGGCGGCGCGGGGCGCCCGCCCCCCTTTGGTCCGCCGCGGCGGCGCGCTCGATACCATGTCGTTAGCGCCAAACAGGCCCGGGCGCTCTCCGGGATCGGCCTCGGGTTCTTCGTCGGAGTCGCCGCCCTCGCCCGGGCGCGCAGGCACCGCGGCGCGCGCGAGGCCGGGCCTCGGCCCGGCCTCGCCGTCGAACGGCCGGTGTCACGCCGCCGCCGGCAGCCCGCCGAAGCGGCGCTGGCGCGCGCGGAACGCGGTCATCGCCGCGGCGAGTTCCGCCTCGCCGAAATCCGGCCAGGCGCAGGGCGTGAAGTGCAGCTCGGCATAGGCGCTCTCCCACAGCAGGAAGTCGGACAGGCGCTGCTCGCCGCTGGTGCGGATCACGAGGTCGACCGCTGGGGCGCCGTCGCCGGTGACGAGGCGGTCGAACGCCTCGCGGGTGATGGCGGGGTCCGCGGCGCGGGCGGCGGAGAGGATCGCGTCCCGGGCCGAGTAGTCGAGGGCGATGCGCAGGTGCAGACCGGCCCCGTCGCGGGTCACGGCCTCGGCGGCCGCGATGGCCTCCGCCAGGCCGCCGGGCAGGCGGTCGCGCCGGCCGATCACCGTGAGGCGCACGCCGTCGCGGCGCAGGACCTCGACCTCGCGGGCGAGGTAGAGGCGAAGCAGGCCCATCAGCCCCGCCACCTCGGCGGCCGGGCGGCGCCAGTTGTCGGCGGAGAAGGCGTAGAGCGTCAGCGTGCCGATGCCCTGGCCGGGCGCGGCCCGCACCACCCGCCGCACCGTGCCGACCCCGGCCTCGTGCCCGACGCAACGGGGCAGGCCGCGGCGTTCCGCCCATCGACCGTTGCCGTCCATGATCAGGCCGACATGGAGCTTGTCTTGGTGAAGCGAACCGCTTTGCATTGCAAAGTCTCCGGGCAAAAAAGGGAAGGGAGGTCAGGCGGGAAGGGGCTCGGGGCCGCGATCGCCCTGCCGGGCCGCCTCGGCGGCATCGCGGACCACGCGCTCCAGCACCGCGAGGTACGCGACGAAGCGCTGCCGCCCGGCGGGGGTGAGGCGGCAGGTGGTGAGCGGGCGCCGTCCCTCGTAGCCCTTGCGGATCTCGACGAGCCCGGCCTCCTCCAGCACGCCGAGATGGCGGCTGAGATTGCCGTCGGTCAGGCCGCAGAGCTGCTTGAGGTCGGAGAAGGCGAGGGGCTTCGGGTGGGCGGCGAGCGAGGTGAGCAGGCTGAGCCGCGCCCGCTCGTGCAGCACCCGGTCGAGCCCGTCATAGGCGTAGGGAGCGGGCTCACTCATGGTCGCCTCCCGGGGCGCGATGGAGGATGAGGGCGAGCAGCCCCTGGCCGAGGGCGAAGGGCAGGCCCATGGTCCAGGGCGACAGCGCATGCCCCTCGGCCGAGGCCGCGATGGTGCCGAGCCCGGCGACCACGTACCAGCCCGCCGCCAGGGCGACCGGCCGCGGCAGGGCGCGCAGGGAGGCGAACAGCCCGAGGCCGACCAGCATCTGCCACAGGCCAGGCAGCAGCCACAGGCTCTCGGGGGCGAGGCGCGCCAGGACCAGGAGCAGCAGCGCCCCGGCGGCGCCCGCGGGCAGGAAGGCCTCGACCGCGTTGAGGATCATGGCGTCGGCGAGGCCGGAATGGTGCCGGCGGCTGCGCGCCAGCATCTCGGCCCCGATCACCCCGATCGAGACGATCGCGACGGCGACCCAGCCGGCCAGGAAGGTCAGCGGCCGGCCGGTCGGGTCGTCGAGGAGGGCGGCCTGCGCGACGCTGGCGGCGAGCGCCAGGGCGCCGGTCGCTGCCAAAGCGGTCGGGCCGTAGCCCTGGAAGGCGGTGCCGGCGGCGACTTGGCTGCGGATCGCCGTGATGTCGGCCAGCACCCGATCGAGGTCGGCCCTGTCGAGGTCGCGCATCGGCATCCCGCATCAACTTTCCGATGCAAAGTACGCCGATGCGCAAAGTCGCGCAAGCGGGATCGGGCGGCGCTCGGCGCCGCCCGTCCGGGTCTCAGCGGTTGGCGCGCGCCAGGGCGGCGTGGAGCAGGAGGTTCACGCCCGGCAGGGTCGGCTCCAGGGAGATATCCTCGGCCTCGTTATGGGTGATGCCGTCCCGGCACGGGGTGAAGATCATGCAGGCGGGGGCGACCCGGGCGACGTGGTAGGCGTCGTGGCCGGCCTGGGAGCGCAGGTCCATGGTCGGGATGCCGAGGCGTTCCGCGGTCTCGCGCAGGGTGCCGATCAGGCCGTCGTCGAAGGAGAAGACCCCGAACCCCCATTCCTCGGCGATGGAGATCTGCGTGAGCGAGCGGACGGCGCAGTCGGGCAGGGCGGCGCGCAAGGACGCCTTCATGGTCTCGAGGGTCTCGAGCTCGGGCGCCCGCATGTCGATGAAGAGCTCGGCGTATTCCGAGAGCGTCCCGGGGAGGTTCGGCACCAGGTCGAGCCGGGCGGCGGTGGCCTTGGCGTCGGTGTCGGCATGGGCCCAGCCGATGTCGTTGACCGCCACCGCCACCATGGCGGCGCCGACGAGCGCGTTGTGGCGCTCGCCCATCGGGGTCGGTCCGGTATGGGCGGTGGCGCCCTCGACGGCGATGCGCATGCCGCAGCTCGGATAGCCGCCGGTGACGATGCCGACCGGCACGCCGGCCCGGTCGAGGGCCGGGCCCTGCTCGATATGCAGCTCGAAATAGGCGTCGATGGTGCGTCCGCCGACGGGTTCCGGCCCGCGATAGCCGATGCCGTCGAGGGCGTCGCCGAAGCGGATGCCGTCGCGGTCGCGCCGGTTCTCGACCCAGTCCGGCGTCGCCTGGCCGGACCATGCGAGCGAGCACAGCATCGGCGGCGAGAACCGGGCGCCCTCCTCGTTGGTCCAGTTCACCACCTCGATGGTGCGGCGCGTCGCGATGCCGAGGTCGTCGAGGGTGCGCAGCACCTCCAGCCCGGCGAGGACGCCCAGGATGCCGTCGAAGCGCCCGCCGGCCCATTGCGTGTCGAGGTGGCTGCCGATCACCACCGGAGGCAGGTCGGGCTCGGAGCCCGCCCGCCGCAGCACCATGTTGCCGAGCCCGTCGACGGTGAGCGGGTAGCCGCCCTCCGCGGCCCAGCTTCTGAGCTGGTCGCGCACCAGCCGGTCGGGCTCGGTCAGGGTGAGGCGCCGCAGGCCGCCCCGGGGTCCGGTGCCGATGCCGGCCGACACCATCAGGGTGTCCCACAGCCGGTTGCCGTTCACGGAGAGGTTGGTGGTCATCGCGGGCCTCACGCTACGCGTCGGGGAAGATGCGTGCGCCAGGATGCGAGGGCCGTGCCCGGCGGACAAGCGCCGGGCGCAAGGGGGGTGTGCGGGAGCGCCCTATCCCAGCCGCGCCCGCGCCGCGGCGTATTCCGCCTTCAGCCGGTCGATCACCACGGCGGTGGCCGGCGCGTCGTCGATGGTGCCGACGCCCTGGCCGGCGCCCCAGATGTCGCGCCAGGCCTTGGTGGTGCCCGAGCCGAAGTTCATCTTGGTCTTGTCGACCTCCGGCAGGGCGTTGGGATCGAGGCCGGCGGCGGTCACGCTGGGCTTGAGGTAGTTGCCCGGCACGCCGGTGAAGTAGGGGGTGTACATCACGTCGGCGGCGGTCGTGCCGACGATCATCTCCTTGTAGGCCGGCGCGGCGTTGGCCTCCTGCGTGGCGATGAAGCGGGTGCCCATGTAGGCCAGGTCCGCACCCATCGCCTGGGCGGCCAGGATCGCGTCGCCGGTGCTGATGGCGCCCGACAGGATCAGCGGTCCCTTGAAGAAGCGTCGCACCTCGCTCACCAGCGCGAAGGGCGAGAGCGTGCCGGCATGCCCCCCGGCCCCGGCGCAGACCAGGATCAGCCCGTCGACGCCGGCCTCCAGCGCCTTCTCGGCGTGGCGCACCGTGGTCACGTCGTGGAAGACGACGCCGCCCCAGCCGTGCACGGCCGAGACCACCGCGTCGGGCGCGCGCAAAGACGTGATGATGATCGGCACCCGGTGCTTGCCGCAGACCATGAGGTCGTGCTCGAGCCGGTCGTTCGAGGCGTGGACGATCTGGTTGACGGCGTAGGGCGCGACGATCCGCTCCGGGTCGGCGGCCTTGGCCTCGGCCAGCGCAGCGTCGATCCGGGTCAGCCACTCGTCCAGCGCCTCCTTCGGCCGGGCGTTGAGGGCCGGGAACGAGCCGACGATGCCGTTGACGCACTGGGCGATGACCAGCTCCGGCCCCGAGACGATGAACATCGGCGAGGCGATCACCGGCAGGGCGAGGGCGTGGCGGAGGCTGTCGGGCAGGGACATCGGCGGCGTGGCTCCCGGGGAACTCGTTGGAGAGGTCTCGTTGGGCTCCGGCATCGCACCAGGTCCGGGTCGTGGTCAACGGGAGGCTTGACGGGACCCCGAGCCGTCGGACTCCCTCGGGCGATGCACGCGATCGCGATCCGCCGCCTCCGGGCCGCCGACGGCCCGGCCTACCGCTCGTTGCGCCTGAAGGCGCTCGAACGGCACCCCGCCTCGTTCGGCACCGCCCAGGAGGACGTCGCCGGACATGGACCGGGCTGGTTCGGGGCGCGGCTGGAGCAGCACCTCACCCTCGGGGCGGTCCGGGGCGAGGTGCTGCTGGGCACCGCCACCCTGGTGCTGCAGGAGGGCGCGAAGCTGCGGCACAAGGGCGACGTGACGGGGGTCTACGTCCGGGACGAGGCGCGGGGGCTGGGCCTGGGCGCCGCGCTCCTTCGCCGGCTCGTCGCGGAGGCCCGCCCGCGGGTCGAGGCCCTGCGCCTGACCGTCGAGGCCGAAAACCGCGCGGCCCTGCGTCTCTACGAGGGGCTGGGCTTTCGCCCCTACGGCTGCGAGCGCCGGGCCCTGAAGATCGGGGACCGCTACCACGACGAGGTGCTGATGGAACTCGTCCTCGCGGCCGATCCCGCGTTAGAACCACTCGACGCCCATCACCAGGAGAGCCCGCGTGGTGCTTGAGATCGGAACCCCGGAGGCGGTCGGCCTCTCGTCGGAGCGGCTGGGCCGGATCGTCCCGTGGATGCGGGGCTACGTCGAGGCCGGCAAGCTGCCGGGCCTGTCGGTGACGGTGGCCCGGCGCGGCCAGGTGGTGTTTTCCCACCAGGAGGGCCTGCGCGACCTCGCCCGCGGCCTGCCGATGGAGGCCGACACCATCGTGCGCATCTACTCGATGACGAAGCCGCTGACCTCGGTGGCGATCCTGATGCTGTACGAGGAGGGCTTGTTTCAGCTCGACGATCCCATCACCCGCTTCCTGCCGGAGTTCCGGGACATGCGGGTGCTCGTCGGCGGCAGCCGGGGCAAGCCCGAGACGGTGCCGGCGGAGCGCGACATCACGTTCCGCGATCTCCTGACCCACACGTCGGGTCTCAGCTACGGCTTCATGGACGCGACGCTGGTCGACCGGATGTACCGGGAGGAGGGGGTCGACTTCCAGACCGCCGAGACCTCGCTCGCCGCGGTGGTGGGGAAGGCCGCGAGCCTGCCGCTCCTCGCCCAGCCGGGGGCGGAGTGGAACTACAGCATCGCCACCGACGTGCTCGGCCACCTCGTGGCGGTGATCTCGGGAAAACCCTTCGACGACTTCCTGCGCGAGCGGATCATCCGGCCGCTCGGCATGGTCGATACCGACTTCCACGTGCCCGCGGAGAAGATCTCCCGCTTCGCCTCGAACTACGCGCTCGGCGAGGGCGGCCGGCTGACCCTGATCGACGATGCCCGCGAGGGCCGCTACGCCCGGCCCCGCACGGTGCCGTCGGGCGGCGGCGGCCTCGTCTCGACGGGGGCCGACTACGCCCGGTTCTGCCGCTTCGTCCTGGGTGGGGGCGAGCTCGACGGCGTGCGGCTTCTCGGCGCCAAGACCGTCGAGTTGATGACGGCCAACCACCTGCGCGGCGACCTCGCCGATATGGGCCAGCCGCGCTTCTCGGAATCGAGCTACAGCGGCATCGGCTTCGGGCTCGGCTTCTCGGTGATGCTCGATCCGGCCAGGGCCCAGATCCTCGGCACCCCGGGCGAGGTCGCCTGGGGCGGGGCGGCCTCGACGGCGTTCTGGATCGACCCCGCCGAGGACCTGTTCGTGATCATGCTGACGCAGCTCATGCCGTCCTCGACCTGGCCGATCCGGCGCGAGCTGCGGGTGCTGACCTACTCGGCGATCACCGGGTGATCGGCGCGATCACGGAGTGATCGCCCGCCTCGTCACCCCACCGCCCGGCGGTAGAGGTGCCAGGTGGCGTGGCCGAGCACCGGCAGCACCACCGCGAGGCCGACGAACAGCGACACCATGCCCAGCACGAGCATCCCGGCCACGATCGCGCCCCAGGCGAGCATCGGGCCGGGATTCTCGCGCATCAGCGCCAGCGAGGTCTCGATCGCGGTGCCGGCCTCCACGTCCTTGTCGATGATGAGCGGGATCGAGACGGCGCTGACCGCGAGCGCCAGGAGCGAGAAGGCGGCGCCGACGAGGTTGCCGGCGAGGATCAGCGTCCAGCCCCGGGGCGTGGTCAGCACGTCGCCGAGGAAGGCGGAGACCGACGGCTCGGTCACGCCGCCGTAGAGCGACCAATAGAGCCCCATGGCGGCGCAGAGCCAGGCCGCGAAGATCAGCGCCAGCACCACGCCGACCGCCATCACCGCCCGGGCCGAGCGCCCGTGGAGCGGCGCGAAGGCGTCGGTCCAGGCGGCGGGCAGGCCCCATTCCCGGCGCCGGCTCAGCTCGTAGAGGCCGAGCGCCGCGAACGGCCCGATCAGCGCGAAGCCGGCGGCGAGCGGAAACAGGATCGGGATCAGGTTCTGCTCGAAGGTCGCCGCCGCGACGAGCACGCCGGCGATCGGATAGATCAGCACCACGAACAGGACGTGGGTCGGCATCGCCAGGAAATCGTCGACGCCGCGCGACAGGGCGGCCTTGAGATCCTGAACACCGATCCGCCGCACGGCGGGGCGGGCGGCGGTAAAGCCGTGGGAGAGGGGGAACGAACTCGACATCGCGTGTCCTCCGGGGGAGGGCACCCGCGACGGGAAAGGCCGGGCCGCGTTCGGGCCGTCGTGTCGGCGGTCCTTCAGGCGCCCGGTCCGGCCCGCGGGGGCGCCGGATGGATCGGTCGCATCAAGACTGGACTACTCGTACCGGGCGGACGACATCCGCCGCGTCGCCGGACGGTAGCGCGGGCGCAGGCCGGACGCCAAGGCGGGACCGCACACGATCGCGCGACGGGCCCCGGAACGGGCCCGCTCACCCGGGATGGGCCAGGATGTTGACGAGCCGCCCGAACGGGTCGCGGACGTAGAACCGCCGCACGCCCCACGGCTCGTCCACGGGGCCGTACTCGATCGGAAGGCCGGCGTCCGTCGCGCGCCGGAGCACGGCCTCCAGGTCGTCGACCTCGACCGAGAGGTCGGGAACCGGCGTCCCCGATCCGCCCTCGCAGGCCACGCTGACCTGCGGCAGCGCCGACGCGCCCGAGGCCGCGAAGGTCTGGATCCAGCCGTGATCCATGACCAGGTCGAGGCCGAGCACCCCTTCGTAGAAGCCCCGCGCCGCATCGAGCCGCGTCGCCGGGATGTTGGTCACGATACGCCTCACGGCCATGGCCCGCTCCCTCGTCGCGTCGCATCGGAGCCCGAACGCCCCTGCCTGTCGAGGCCGCGTCCGCCCGCCGATTGCGGTGCGCCCCGCCCCGGGGTGCACCACCGCCCGCTTCCACGCTACAAGGATCGCGACCCGTTCCTCATCCAAGGCCGACCATGCCGAGCACGCCCCGCGCCGCGATCATCCCGGTCACCCCGTTCCAGCAGAATTGCACCCTGCTGTGGTGCGAGGCGACGAAGCGGGCCGCGGTGGTCGATCCGGGCGGCGACCTCGACCGGATCCGCGCGGCGATCGCCAAGGCCGGCGTCACGGTCGAGAAGATCCTGCTCACCCACGGCCACATCGATCACGCCGGCGGGGCGGCGGACCTGCGCGACTCGCTGGGCGTGCCGGTCGAAGGACCCCACCGCGCCGACAAGCCGCTCCTCGACAGCCTGCCCGAGACCGGGGCGGCCTACGGCATCGACGGCGCCAAGGTGATCACCCCCGACCGCTGGCTGTCCGAGGGCGACACGGTGACGGTGGGCGAACTCACTTTCGACGTGCTGCACTGCCCCGGCCATTCCCCGGGCAGCGTCGTGCTGGTGAGCCGGGACGCCCGCTTCGCCCAGGTCGGCGACGTGCTGTTTCGCGGCTCGGTCGGCCGCACCGACCTGCCGGGGGGCGACCACGCCGCCCTGATCGCGTCGATCAAGGAGAAGCTGCTGCCGCTCGGCGACGACGTCGCCTTCATCCCCGGCCACGGCCCGACGAGCACGATCGGCCAGGAGCGGCTGTCGAACCCCTTCCTGCGATAGGAGCCCCCTGATGGATCTGCGCCCCCTCGGCCGTTCCGGCCTCTCGGTCCCGCCCTTCTGCTTCGGCGGCAACGTCTTCGGCTGGACCGCTGACGAGGCGACCTCCTTCGCCCTGCTCGATCGCCTGCTCGAGACCGGCTTCACCTTCGTCGACACCGCCGACGTCTATTCGGCTTGGGCGCCGGGCCACCGGGGCGGCGAGTCGGAGGCGGTGATCGGGCGCTGGCTGAAGGACCGCGGCGCCCGCGACCGGATGACGATCGCCACCAAGGTCGGCATGGACATGGGAGAGGGCCGCAAGGGCTTGCGGGCGGCCTACATCGAGGAGGCCGTGGAGGCCTCCCTGCGCCGGCTCGGGACCGACCGGATCGACCTCTACCAGTCCCACACCGACGATGCCGAGACGCCGCTGGAGGAGACGCTTTCGGCCTACGACCGGCTGATCCGGGCCGGCAAGGTGCGGGCGATCGGCGCCTCGAACTACTCCGCCGCCCGCCTGCGCGAGGCGCTGGCCGTCGCGGCGCGGGAGAACCTGCCGCGCTACGAGAGCCTGCAGCCCGGCTACAGCCTGGCCGACCGCGAGGATTACGAGGCCGAGCTCGAGCCGCTGTGCCGGGAGGAGGGGATCGGGGTGATCTCCTACTTCTCCCTCGCGGCGGGCTTCCTCACCGGCAAGTACCGGCAGGCCGGGGCCGCCGCCGGCCGCGCCCGGGAGGCCCGGGTCTCGCCCTACCTCAACCCGCGCGGGCTCGCCTTCCTCGACCTCCTCGACGCGGTCGCCCGCGACCACGGCGCGACGCCGGCGCAGGTCTCCCTCGCCTGGCTGATCGCCCGGCCGGGCCTCACCGCGCCGATCGCCAGCGCGACCTCGGTGGCGCAGCTCGACGAGCTCCTGGGCGGGGTGCGGCTCGCCCTCGATCCGGCGGCGGTCGCGCGGCTCGACGAGGCGAGCCGCGGCTCGCTCAAGAGCTGACCATCGGCGAGCCGGGACCCGCTCACGGACCGGCGCGGCCCGTTCGCGGATCCTTAACGGGGTGCGGCGAAAGATGACCTCCGGTATGGTCGGCCGGGGGAGGGACGCGAGGGCTCTGTCCAGCCCCCGCCGGACCCTGGAAAAGCGCCCGTACGGCGCCGAAAACCGATGCAATTTCAAGGCGGAATGCTTACATCAGGCAGATGCGGGACCGCCCCCTCGGCGGCCCCCGACCCTTGAGACACGAGACCCAGACGGCGCCGGGGCGAGACACGGCGCCCGCGCCGGCCGCGCCACCCCGCGACGCGCGCCCGCCCGCACCAGGAACCGACATGGCCGAACCCGCCCGCGATCTGACCCCCGACACCTACGGCGCCGACTCGATCAAGGTCCTCAAGGGCCTGGACGCGGTGCGCAAGCGGCCGGGCATGTATATCGGCGACACCGACGACGGCTCGGGCCTGCACCACATGGTGTACGAGGTCGTCGACAACGCCATCGACGAGGCGCTGGCCGGCCACGCGACCCACGTCACCGTCACCCTCAACGCGGACGGCTCCTGCACGGTCTCCGACAACGGCCGCGGCATCCCGACCGACATCCACCCGGAGGAGGGCGTCTCGGCGGCCGAGGTCATCATGACCCAGCTGCATGCCGGCGGTAAGTTCGACCAGAACTCCTACAAGGTCTCGGGCGGCCTGCACGGCGTCGGCGTCTCGGTGGTGAACGCCCTGTCGTCCTGGCTGCGCCTGCGCATCTGGCGCGCCGGCCAGGAGCACGCGATGGAGTTCCGCCACGGCGACGCCGTGGCGCCGCTCGCCGCCGTCGGCCCGGCCAACGACCGGCGCGGCACCGAGGTCAGCTTCCTGCCCTCGACCGAGACCTTCACGCAGGTCGAGTTCGACTACGCGACCCTCGAGAAGCGCCTGCGCGAGCTGGCCTTCCTCAATTCCGGCGTGCGCATCGTGCTGACCGATGCCCGGCACGCCGAGCACAAGCGCGACGAGCTGGTCTATGACGGCGGCGTCGAGGCCTTCGTGCGCTACCTCGACCGGGCGAAGCCCGCCCTGATCGAGGCGCCGATCGTCCTGCGCCAGGAGCGCGACGGCATCGGCGTCGAGGTCGCCCTGTGGTGGAACGACAGCTACCACGAGAACGTGCTCTGCTTCACCAACAACATCCCGCAGCGCGACGGCGGCACCCACCTCGCGGGGTTCCGCGCCGCCCTGACGCGGCAGATCACCGGCTACGCCGAATCGAGCGGGGTGACGAAGCGCGAGAAGGTCTCCCTGACCGGTGACGATTGCCGCGAGGGGCTGACCGCGGTGGTCTCGGTCAAGGTGCCGGACCCGAAATTCTCGTCCCAGACCAAGGACAAGCTCGTCTCCTCGGAGGTGCGTCCCGCCGTCGAGGGCGTGCTCAACGAGACCCTGGGCAGCTGGCTCGAGGAGCATCCGAGCGAGGCCCGCACCATCGCCGCCAAGGTGGCGCTGGCGGCGGCCGCCCGCGAGGCGGCCCGCAAGGCCCGCGACCTCACCACCCGCAAGGGCGCCCTCGATATCGCCTCGCTGCCCGGCAAGCTCGCCGACTGCCAGGAGCGCGACCCGTCGAAATGTGAGATCCTGCTGGTCGAGGGTGACTCCGCCGGCGGCTCGGCCAAGCAGGGCCGCGACCGCACCTTCCAAGCTGTTCTGCCGTTGCGCGGAAAAATCCTCAACGTCGAGCGGGCGCGGCTCGACAAGATGCTGTCGAGCCAGGAGATCGGCACGCTGATCACCGCGCTCGGCACCGGCATCGGCCGGGACGGCGCCCACGCCTTCAACCCCGACAAGCTGCGCTACCACCGCATCATCATCATGACCGATGCGGACGTCGACGGCTCGCACATCCGTACCCTGCTGCTGACGTTCTTCTTCCGCCAGATGCCGGAGCTGATCGACCGCGGCCACCTCTACATCGCCCAGCCGCCGCTCTACAAAGCCCAGAAGGGCAAGACCGCGCTCTACCTCAAGGACGACCGGGCGCTCGAGGACTACCTGATCGACGGCGGCGTCGACGGGGCGGTGCTCAAGCTCGCCACCGGCACCGAGTTCGGGGGCGCCCAGCTGAAGACGCTGGTCGACGAGGCGCGCGGCGTGCGCCAGATCCTGCACGGGATGCACTCGCGCTACGACCGCGTCGTGGTCGAGCAGGCGGCGATCGCCGGGGCGCTGCGCCCGTCGGTGGCCGGCAACCCGGCCGAGGCCGAGGTGGTGGCCGACGAGATCGCCCGGCGCCTCAACGCCATCGCGGACGAGATCGAGCAGGGCTGGGAGGGCGAGGCGAAGGACGGCGGCTACGTGCTGTCGCGGACCTTACGCGGCGTGCGCCAGGTCGCGGTGCTCGACGAGGCCCTGATCCACTCGCAGGAGGCGCGCCGCCTCGACGAGCGGGCGGAAACCCTCAGCGAGATCTACGGCGCCCCCGTCACGCTGGTGCGGCGCGGCGACCAGACCATGCTGTACGGCCCGGTGGCCCTGTTCGAGGGCATGATGGCGCTCGGCCGCAAGGGCCTGCAGCTGCAGCGCTACAAGGGCCTGGGCGAGATGACCGCCCAGCAGCTCTGGGAGACCACGCTCGACCGCGACGTGCGCTCGCTGCTCCAGGTGAAGGTCAAGGACACGACCGACGCCGACGACCTCTTCGTCAAGCTGATGGGCGACGTGGTCGAGCCGCGCCGGGAATTCATCCAGGAGAATGCCCTCAACGTGGCCAATCTCGACGTGTGATGGTGAGATCAATCTGCCTGTACCCATAACAGCTCCAGTTTGACCCAATTGGGCTACAACGGGAGCTGTTTTTCACCCAAAAGGCCCATCCATTCGCTAGTTTACACCCATATTGCTTGGGACCCGTCTGGTTGCGGCTGCTGAGCGGCTCGCTTCCGAGTTGCAGGACAACGGCCTCCGCAGCAAGGACCATCCGAATAATTTCGGCTATCGGGAAAGTTAGGATGATACCCGTGTTTCACGACTCTCCGTCGCGGCGGCCGTCCCGGGGTGAGCCGGGCGCTTCACCGCCGTCGGCCGGAGCACGAGCCCCGGTCGACGGCGTTGGCCGAGGCGCGACACCGCGTGGCCCGGCCCGCTGACGCTGGACGTGCCATCGGACCCAGAGGTGACCTCCGGGTGCGGTCGGCGGACGCCAAGGGCCGCCGATTTGATTTCCCGATGAACCGCCCGCCACGTCCCCACCTGTCGCAACCGCGCGAGCGCGGCCGCATTGGGCACGCCCGAATCCTTCCACAGGCTCGGGAACGCCTCAGAGCATGGGAATGGCAGGAGATCCTTCTCCACCCCGCCCTTGGGCAGGGAGCCGTTCAGGCACGCCGCGCGGGTGCGCGCGCGCCAGTCCAGTTCGGCCAGGCCGCGCCGCCCGATCTCGGCGGCCGCCGCGCAGGCCTCCGGGAGGGCGAAGGTCACGTTGCCGATGGTCGTCGAGTAGCCGGCCCACACGGTCACCAGCGACGCCTCGCGTAGGCCCAGCCTGTGCTCCAGCATCGCCTTCAGCCGGTTCCGGTCCCACGAGTTGAGCTTGTGGTTCAGCGAGCGCGAACGCCCGCCGGAGCGGAGCTTTCCGAGCCCCTCTTCCATCGCGACCAAGCCGACGCCGTGCACCTCGCACAGGCCCACGGCCAGGCCCGCGACCTTCGCCAGCGCCTCGGTGACGAGCTCGGGCGAGGCGCCGCGCGGCAGGTCGAGACTGACCAGGCGATGGTCGATGACATGGGTGGCGGGGAGGCTGCGCAGGTCGCCGCGGTTCTTGACGACGATGAGGCCGATCAAGCCCGGGTTGAGGTCGATGCCGAGGCAGCGGCCAGGCAGTGCCGTGATGGCTTGCCCCCACTCGGGGTGGACGGGGCGGCGGACGTCCGCCCAGCGGAACGGAGGCGGCTTCCAGCCCTCGCCCCGCGGCCGGCCGCGGGGCTTGTGCCCCTTGGCGGCGAGGCGGGCGTCGTCGTCCTGCTGGAGCGTGACGCCGGCCGGCAGGCGGCGCAGGTCGGCGGGGTCAAAGATCACCGACAGCCTGTCGTGACCGAGCCTGAACTCGACGTTGATCTCGCCGGCGGCGGCGAGCGCGGCGACGGCGCGGAGGAGCTCGCCGCGCTTGCCGCGCATCTCCGGCAGGGCCAGGACGACCGCGTTCACCGTCGAGACGACCGAGGTCGTGGTGATCACGCCGTCCGTCGGAGAGGCGGTGGGCGGCGACCTGGGCGTGGAGGCGCTGCTGACGCTGTCCACCGGCGAGCGCATCCCGAACGTCCGTCCCGCCTCGCGGCGCGAGATCCGCGTCTCCCGCCGGGCGCTGGCACGCTGCCGCAAGGGGTCGAACCGGCGGCGCAGGTCAAGGCGCGGCTGGCGCGGCAGCTTCGCGCCGTGGCCAACACCCGCGAACAGCATCTCCACCGCGTCTCGGGGCGGCTGGCGCGCGAGCACCCGCTCGTCGTGCCGGAGGACTTGCGCATCCGGAACATGACCCGCTCGGCCGCGGGAACGGTCGAGGAGCCGGGGACGAACGTCGCACAGAAGAGGGGGTTGAACAGCTCCATCCTGGACGCGGGATGGGGCAAGCTCGTGCAGTTCGTCCGCTACAAGGCTGAGAGAGCCGGTGGCGGGTTGATCTGCGTCGATTCCCGCGGGACGTCGCAGGAGTGCCGGCGATGCGGGGCGGTGGCGGCGAAGCCGCTGTCCCTGCGCCGGCACGTCTGCCCGTGCGGGCTGGACGAGCACCGCGACGTGAACTCGGCCGGGGTGATCCGGGACCGAGGTCTTGCGGTCAAGGCCGCAAGCGAGGGGGGTCAGCCCCTCGGGGACGCCGACGTGGGCCGTCGGGCCGTGCGTCGTCCCGGGACGCTCGCCGCCGCCTGAGGGCAGCGCTGGAGAACGTTAGGAGGGGTCATCAACCCCAAATGACGAATGACCGAAATTTTCGGGTCATTGAGACGCCTGTACGCCCTCTCCCGGGTGCCGACCGGCCCGTTGCGGTAGCAGGACGATGAGCGCCACGATGAAGGCCGCAATCACGGCGGAAGCGAGCGGCCGGCTCAGGTTCAGCCCGCCGTTGGCGACCGGCTTGTCAAGGAAATCGCCCACCGTGGCCCCGAGCGGGCGGGTCAGGATGAACGCCGCCCAGAAGAGCGTGACGCGCGAAACCGAGGTTCGGTAGTACAGGGCGATGACGACCGCGAGCGCCGCCGCGAAGACGAGGGCGCCGCCCTCGTAGCCGAGGCCGCCGGTGTCTGCGAGCCAGTCGCCGAGCGCGGTGCCCAACGTCTGCGAGAAGGTGATCGCCCCCCAATAGAACGCTTCGACCCGCGGGGTCGAAACCGTGTCCACCGACACGGTGCCCTCGGTCGCGTACCAAAGCCCGAGCACGGCCGCGAGGCAGGCGAGGAGCAGGGTCGACCCGCCGGTGTATCCGATGCCGAGCGACCGGTCGGCGAAGTCCGCCATCGTCGTACCGAAGGTGGTCGAGGCGACGATCGTGGACCAGTACAGGACTGGGTGGAACCGCTTCGCCATGACCTGTGCGACCACGAGGCCGACCAGCACCAGGGCGAATAGGACGGTCCCGGCGGAGTAACCCCAGGCGAGGGTCATGGTGACGGTGTCGCCGCCGGTCTCGCCGAGCGTGGTGGCCAGGATCTTGATGACCCAGAAGCTGAGCGTGACCTCGGGTACCTTGCTCAAGGCGCGTTCACGGACGTCGTTCATCGGGTTGGATCCTTGGGCTGGAGGTGGGCCTCAAGCGGCATCGGACCCGACCGCATGGCGACCGGCCCGCTGCGGTACGAGGAGCACGAGCGCCACCATGGCGAGCGCGAGCACGCCGGAGATCGTGATGTCGTCGATGCCCAGGCCGCCCGATGCAGCGGGCTTGTCGAGCGAGTTGGCGAGGGTGGCGCCGAGCGGCCGCGTCAGGACGAACGCCGTCCAGAACAGCATCGGCCTGGAAACGCGCGTTCGCAGGTAGAGGGCCGTGACCACGGCCAGCGCGACGAGGATGAGGAGTGCACTCCCGTTGTACCCGAGCCCGCTGCTGTCGGCCATCCAGTCGCCCAACGCGGTGCCGAGCGTCTGGGAGAACATGACCGTGGCCCAGTAGAAACCTTCGGCCTGCGGGGATCGCACCGTCTCGACGGCGACCGTGCCGAGCGTGCGCTTCCACAGGATCAGGGTCGCGACGACCGATCCGAGCAACACCAGGGACCCGCCCGCGTAGCCGATGCTGAGGGACCGGTCGCAGAAGTCGGCGAGGGTCGTGCCTGCGAGCGTCGTCGCGGTGACCACGGCCCAGTACAGGAGCGGCTGGAAGCGGTCCGCCCGGACCTGTGCGGCGAGCAGCACCGCCAGGGCGGCCCCGAAGATCGCCGTGCCGGCGAGATAGCCGAGGCCGAGCGTCAACGTGACGGCGTTGCCGCCGACCTCGCCCAGGGTCGTGGCCACGATCTTGATGGCCCAGAACCCGGCGGTGGCTTCAGGCACCTTGGCGGATTCGACGTGTCCGGGTCGCTGGGTCGGTTGCATCGGGCTGCCGTGGGAAAGCGAGGGCTGGCTCAGGCGGTGTGGGTCTGGTCTATGATGGCGAGCAGGTCGTCGACCGCGCGACGGCAAGCGGCCGGATCGGGGTTCGACGCCCGCAGCGCGTCGAGGGCGCGGTCGATGGCCTTGTCCACGACGTGCCAGTCGGCGGCGGCTCGCGGCTTCAGGCCGGCCTCGGACGCGTCCCAGGACAGTTCCAGGTCCTTGATGCGCGTCTTGGCGGCGGCGAGGTCGCCCCGGTCGGTCATCGCCTTCACGTCGACGACGATGGCCCGGAACTTGGAGAGGTCGCCGAGCTTCGAGGCCGCCATCGCCGTGGGCGTCGCTCCGACCGCGGCGTCCTGCATCGCCAGCAGGCCCAGGGGGGCGGCCGCGGCACCGATGACCGTCGCGGCGATGGCGGCGAGGAGGAGGTTTCGCATGGTCGTTCGCTCCGTGTCGTGCGGCGTTGGTAGGACTGGAGGATGGGGATGCGGGAGGCGGCGGACGGTCAGGCCCGCCGCTGTCCGGCCGGCTCGCCAGGGCGTCCTGAGACGAGGCTCAGGGACGTCACCAGGGCGACGATGACGGCGAAGAAGGCGAGGCTGGTGGAGGCCGTGCCGAAGCCGAGGCCGCCGTATTCCCGTGCCTGCGACAGCAGATCGCCCAGCGATGCGCCGAGGGGGCGCGTGACGATATAGGCGAGCCAGAAGGTCGTCACCGGGTTCGCGCCGAGGCGCCAGGCGAGGGCGAGGGCGGCCAGGATCGTGCCGAAGATGACGACGCCGAGATTGAAGCCGAGCCCCAGCGCCTCCGTGGCCAGGTCGCCCGCGGCCGTGCCGAGCGCGAAGGTCAGGAGGATGGCGAGCCAGTAGAACGCCTCGCGGCGCCGGGTCACGATGGCGTGGATCGAGAGCGTCCGCTCGGTCGCGTACCAGAGGGCGAACACGGCGGCGAGGGCGGCCGCGAACACGCCGGTGCTGACGAAGAGGCTCACGCCGAGCTTGTCGGTCAGGATGTCGGTTACCTGCGTGCCGACCACGCTGACGAGGACGACGGTCGACCAATAGGTCCAGGGCACGTAGCGCCGCTCGCGCACCTGCAGGGCGAGGACGGCCGCGAGGAGGCCGGCCGTGAGGGTGGCGGTGACGGCGGCACCCAGGCCGACATTCACCGCGAGGTAGTCCGCGCCGGTCTCGCCGACGGTCGTGGATAGTATCTTGATGACCCAGAAGGCCGCGGTGACCTCCGGTACCTTGTTCAAGACCTGGCGCTGGATCTCGCTCATCCCCGTCTCCCGTCCGTCATGGTCGGGCACGGTGATAGCGAGCCAGAATGAGGGCAGAATGAGCTTCGTCCGGAGGAGCAGCGGGCTCGGCCTCAGGCCGGCAGTCTGACGGTTGCGAGGGTCCCCTGCCCGTCACGTCGGTTTTCGACCGTCAGGCCGAGGTCGTTGCGCTCCGCGATGCGGCGGGCGATGGCGAGCCCGAGCCCCGTGCCTTCGACATCCGGTGGCGCGGCCCGGAAGAAGCGCTCGAACAGGCGGCCCTCGCTTCCCGGCGGCAGCCCGCAGCCGGTGTCCCGAACCGTGACGACGCACGCACCGTCCCGGTTCAGCAGACGGACGTCGACCTGGCCTCCCGACGGCGTGTAGCGCAGGGCGTTGTCGACCAGGTTGGCGAACAGGACGCGGACCTCGTCCTCCGACGCGTGAAGCGTCGCGGGTGTCTCGATATGCACGCCCAGGTCGATGTCCTTGCGCTGGGCGACCACGACGTGGTCGGCGACGCAATCGAGCAGGAGCTGGCCGAGGTCGACGGATGCAGGACGGGCCTCGGCACCGTCGTCGAGCCGGGCGAGACGGAGCAGTTGATCCACCAGCCGGTTCACCCTCCGGAGGCCGTCCGCCAGCGCCATACGCCGCTCATAGCTCCCGCCACCGGCCAGCCCGCCGAGGGAGTCGAGTTGGATCTGCATCGCGGCGAGCGGCGTACGCAGTTCGTGCGCGGCGTCGGCGACGAACCGCTTCTGGGCGGCGAGAGCGGCTTGTAGACGCAGGATGAGCCCGTTCATGGCCTCGACGAGAGGCGCCACCTCCGTCGGCACGCCGCGGGTCGGCAGGGGGCCTTGGGCGGCGGCACCGCGCCCGGCGAGGTCATGCACCAAGCCGTCGAGCCGCCCGAGCGCCCGGTTCATCGCCCAGCCGACGACGATCCAAGACAGCGGGACGAGGAGCAGCAGGGGGGCCACGGCACCAAGCGCCGCATTGCGTGCGAACTCCGCCCTCACGACGTCGCGCTGGGCGACCCGGACCGTCGTTGTGCCGTTGGCGGTCGTGTAGGTGCGCCAGAGCTCGCCGCCCATGACGACGTTCGCGTATCCCGTGCGGCCGGGGTGGCGGACGTCGACGCCGCGGTCGTCGCGCAGGACCTGCCCGTCCTTCCAGATGGTGACGGCGAGTTGGTCCTCCGGGTCCTGGTCGGCGGCGGGCGGCGCGTCCGCGTCCGTTAGCCCGGGACCGGCGTTGAGAGCGACTTGCCGCAACTGCCCGTCGAGGAAATCGGCCGCCTCGATCCGCGCGAGGGCATAAGCCGCGACCATCGCGGCCAAGCCGATTCCGGCAAGCAGGGCGGTCATCCAGCCGAGCGTCGTGCGGCGCAGGGAGGCGGCCCTCATGGCTTGGGCACCATCCAGCCTGCGCCGCGGACGTTGAGGATCACGCCCTTGCCGACCTTGCGGCGGACCGTGAGGATCAAGGCGTCCACCGCGTTGCTCTCGACCTCCTCGCCCCACCCGTAGATGCGTTCCTCGATCTGCGCCCGAGAGAGGATGCGCCCCGGTCGCTCCATGAGCGCGTGCATGAGGGCGTATTCGCGCGCCGACAGGACCGCGATGGTCCCGGCGTGGGATAGCACATGGCTCTCCGTGTCGAGTTCGGTCTCGGCGGCCACGAGCCGCGCGCTCGCCCGCCCGGCCCGACGGCGCAGGATGGCCCGCATCCGGGCGAGCAGCTCGCGAGTCTCGAACGGCTTCACCAGGTAGTCGTCCGCCCCGAGGTCGAGGCCTGCGACGCGGCTTTCGAGGCCGTCCCGCGCCGTGATGATGAGCACCGACGTGTCGATCCCGGCCGCCCGGGCGGAGCGGAGGACCCGCAGGCCGTCCCCGCCAGGCAGGCCGAGGTCGAGCAGCGCGAGCGCGTGGCCGCCGTTGAGCAAGGCGGTCTCGGCCTCGGCGCCGTCGCGGACCCAATCGACGGAATAGCCCTCGGCCGAGAGGCCGTTCGACAGCCCTTCGCCGATCATCCGGTCGTCCTCGATCAACAGCACGCGCATCGGTCGGTCCGTCCGGTTTCGAGCCCTCGCCCTGGACTGCGCCGCGACGCATCCCTTCCCGCCGGCTTCATCCTCGATAGGCGACGAGCACGGCCCCGGCGGCGATGAGGGCGACGCCGAGCCAATTCGGCGGAGATAGACGTTCTCCGAGGAAGACAACCCCGAAGACGGCCACCAGCACGACGCTGAGCTTGTCGACCGGGGCCACGCGGCTGGCCTCGCCGAGCTTGAGGGCGCGGAAGTAGCAGATCCATGAGCCGCCGGTGGCGAGGCCCGAGAGCACCAGGAACACGTAGGTCCTGGCCGAGACCGACCCGACCGGTACCCACTGGCCCGTGCCGACCAGGATGGCGCCGAGGGCGCAGAGTATGACGACCGTGCGGATGAAGGTGGCGAAGTCGGAATTGACGTTCTCGATGCCGACCTTGGCGAAGATCGCGGTCAACGCCGCGAAGGCGGCAGAAAGCAGCGCCCACAGCTGCCAGGATCCGAGCAACGTTCTCATGCCGTGTTCCCCTCGATGCGGACCTGCCGCGACGCAATCCTCACGGCCCCCGACAGACCATCGGATGAGGGATGTCCGGCACCCGACGCCCCCCCTGAGCGTCGCCGTTCCAACGCTCGCCGTGTGGTTCCTAATTCGCCCTGGACAGCCATTGCCGATGCAGGTCGTCGATGACGAAAGCATGCTCGTGCCGGCCCTGACCGATCCCCCGCACGTGGGGGTGGGACGGGTCGAGGTCCGCGTGGGCATGTGCGACGACGTCCGGGTCGGATGCAGGCCAAAGCATGGCCGCCGCCGCGACGCCCGCGACGGTCAGGGCGCCGAGTGCCGCCAGGGTCGCGGGCATCCCGACGGCGGCGCCGAGGCAGCCCGCCAGCGGGTAAGTGAGGAGCCACGACGCGTGCGAGAGCGCGAACTGGGCGGCGGAGTAGCCGATCCGAAGGACGAGCCAGGTCCCGAGCAGTACCGGCCAGCCGATGGCCCCGTACCAGGTCAGGGCAGCGACCCCGACGAGGACGACTCCGAGGAAGGCCGCGGACGGCAGCATCACACCCCTGTCGGACAGGCGGTCCAGGACCCGCGGTAGGACCAGGGCGGCGGCCATCGAGCCCGCGCCGAAGGGTCCAAGGGCAAGGGCGACGTCGTGCTGGGGGCGTCCGAGCAGGGCCTGGACGATTACCACGGTATTGACGATGACCATGGCGCCGGCCGCCGCGACGGCGAAATTCAGGGCGAGCAACCCGCGCAGGCGCGGTGTCGCCAGGAAGATCCGCCATGCCCAGTTGGCACTCGATACGGAGACGCCTAAGCCTCAGTGACGGGCCGGGCACCGAGCACAGAAAAGGCGACAGGCGCGTCAGGTCCGCGGGACCTCTGCTCTCCGTCACCAACACTCGATAACTGATAAATGGTCTCATCGGATTTCAACCAAGAGATCTACGCAAATCTTGGACGAATGCCTTCGCGAGCGCCGGCGCCTCGGCCACCACCTCTTCGTAGAACTTGGTCCCCACGGGGCTTGCCTGGGAATAATCCGGGGGCAACTCACCGATTGTCGCCGCGATCTCTGCGAAAACCTCTTCCCATTCAGGTGCTGAAAGTTTTTGCATGAGAAGGGTCATCATGGCGATGGTCGATGTTCTCAGAACCGCAAGCATCGCCGTTGTCGTTACGGCAAAATGGTGCGCTTGTAGATCATTCATCGAAAACACCTTGCATAGTCAAGCATCATTACTCAGGAGTCACTTCATGAGGTGCTTGAAGTATTGGAGAAACAATACGGCCAGAGGCAATCCGATACAGATCGCTATCATCATTCGATCCGCGGCTTTGCGGACGTATGGCCTGACCCGTCGCTTGCGCCGAGGATTTGGCGCCCACTCGGTCTGCAGCCGCGCCGATTTCTTGCTCATGCCGGATGCTCGCCGTCACACGGGCAGGCGCGCGGCCTCGGCCGAAAGCGCCTCGTCCTCGACCTGGACGGTGACGTGCTCGATGCCGTGTCGCTCCTTCACCAGACGCCGGACCGCGCGGATGACGTTGGGTCCGGCGGCGACGTCGTCCATGACTACGTGGCCGCTCATCGCGTCGAAGCCGGAGGTCAGCGTCCAGGCATGAAGGTCGTAGGCGCGCCGCACGCCAGGCATCGCCTCGATCTCCGTTCGTAGCGCGGCAAGATCGACACCCGGAGGCGTTCCCTCCAGCAGGATGTGAAGCGCCTCGCTCAACAGGCGCCAGGTGCGCGGCACGATGAACAGGCCGATGCCGGCGCCGACCAGCGGATCGACCCATCGCCAGCCCGTCGCCATCACCACGAGGGCCGCGGCGATGACGCCGACCGAACCCAGCATGTCGGAGAAGACCTCGAAGTAGGCGCCCTTGACGTTGAGGCTTTCCGACGATCCTCCCGCGAGGAGCCTCATGCTGGCGAGGTTCACCCCGAGGCCGACGAACGCGACCAGCATCATCGGCCAGCCGAGTATCTCGGTCGGCTCGAAGAAGCGCCGGTAGGCCTCGTACAGGATGTAGGCCGTCACCCCGAGCAGCACGACGGCGTTGGCGAGGGCCGCCAGGATCTCGAAGCGCATGTAGCCGAAGCTCTTGCCCGGCGACGGCGCCTTGGCCGCGTAGTGGATGGCGAGCAGCGACAGCGCGAGGCCCCCGGCATCCGTGACCATGTGGGCGGCATCGGCCAGCAGCGCGAGGCTGCCGGTGAGCAGGCCGCCGACGACCTCCGCGGCCATGTAGGTCAGCGTCAGGGCGAGCGCCCAGGCGAGGCGCCCCTTGTTCCTGCCCGCCGCCGAGCCCGCGGGTATGCCGCCGCCGTGCGAATGCCCGTGGCCGCCGCCGTGCGCGTGTCCGTGTCCCATGTCGCTCCCAGTCTTTCGTTGCCGTCCCGGACCGGCCGCCTCAGGGGCCGGAGGAGCCGATGAGCTCGGCCACGTGCGCGCCGGCGGGGTGTCCGGTCGCGGCGAGGTGGGCGGCCGAGCAGGCCGCGTAGCCGGGACCGAACGCCGCCATGACGAGCTCGTGCCGCCCGTCCGGAGCCTCGCGGCTGGCCAGGAGAGCCCGACCGCCGGGCCAGAGCTCGGAATCGGCCGATGGCCCCGGGGTCGGCTCGCCGTAGCGGCGCACCCCTTCGTCGTGGATGGCGCGGCGCACGCGCGCGAGTTCCTCGCCCGCCAGGGGGAGCCCCACCCAGACGACCTCCTGCAGGCCCTCCTCGCGGCAGACCACCAGCACGACCTCGGCCGTTGCCGACCCGACGGCCGGCCGCCAGCCACGCGGGTAGTACAGCGCGGTCAGGTTGGCCTCGCGGTCGGCCTTGAGCGGGCGCGGCACGTCGGCGACGGGCCCCCACGCGAGGCCGAACGGAGCCTCGCCGACGCCTCCGTCCGCGCCCGGAGCCGCACCCGTCAGCGCGAGGAAGGCGAAAGGAGCCGCCAACCAGGTCGGGACGCGTCGCATCTCGTCTACTCCGCCGCCTTGAGGTGTCGTGGCCCCGGCTCCCGCGGCCGCTCCGCGACCTTCGGGACGACAACCTTGCCGAACCGGGCGTACAGGGCCGGCAGCACGATCAGGGTCAGCAGGGTGGCGCTGATCAGGCCACCGATGACCACGGTGGCGAGCGGCCGCTGGATCTCGGCGCCGGTCTCGGTGGCGATGGCCATGGGCACGAAGCCGAGCGAGGCGACCAGCGCCGTCATCGCCACCGGCCGCAACCGGGTCATGGCGCCCTCCAGGATGGCCTCGCGCTTCGGCCGGCCCTCCGCCACGAGCTGCTTGATGAAGGTCAGCATGACGAGGCCGTTGAGGACCGCAACGCCCGAGAGCGCGATGAACCCGACCGCCGCCGGTACCGAGACCGGCATGCCGCGCAGCCAAAGCGCGAAGATGCCCCCGGTGAGGGCAAGCGGCACCGCGCTGAACACCAGCAGCGCGTCCCGCGGCGAGCCCAGGGCCGAGTACAGCAACAGGAAGATCAGGAAGAAGCAGACCGGTACCACCACCATCAGCCGCCGCTTGGCCGAGGCGAGGTTCTCGAACTGCCCGCCCCAGGTGAGGTAGGAACCTGGCGGCAGCTGCACCTGGCTTCCAACCTTCGCCTGCGCCTCCGCGACGAGCGAGCCGATGTCCCGCCCGCGCACGTTGGCCGTGACCACGACCCGCCGCTTGCCGTTCTCGCGCGAGATCTGGTTCGGTCCCTCGGTGACCGAAAAGCTCGCCACCTGCTTGAGCAGGACCGAGCTCGCCCGGCCGTTCGGGCCAGCCGGCAGCGGCACCGGGATGTTCTCCAGGGCCTCCCGGTCCTCGCGGACCTTGTCGGTCAGGCGCACGACGATGGGGAAGCGACGGTCGCCCTCGAACACGACGCCGGCGTCCCGTCCCCCGATGGCCGCGCCGATGACCTCCTGGATCGCCCCGGTGCTCAGGCCGTAGCGCGCCGCCTCGGCCTTGTTGATCTTGATCTCCAGGAACGGCAGGCCCGCCGTCTGCTCGACCTTGACGTCCTCGGCGCCGTCGATGCCCTTCAGGACCGCCGCGACCTGGTTGGCCGCCTTCAGCATCGGCTCGAACTCGTCGCCGAACACCTTCACGGCGAGGTCGCCCCGGGTGCCGGCGAGCAGCTCGTTGAAGCGTAGCTGGATCGGCTGGGAGAGCTCGTAGACGTTGCCGGCGAGCGCCCCGACCGCCTTCTCGATCTGCTCCTGCAACTCGGCCTTGGACAGGCTCGGCTCGGGCCACTCCTCCTGGGGTTTCAGGATGACGAAGGTGTCTGAGGAGTTCGGCGGCATCGGGTCGGAGGCGACCTCAGCGGTGCCGGTCTTCGAGAAGACGTAGGCCACCTGCGGGAACTTCGAGACCACCTTCTCGACCTTGAGCTGCATCGCCTGCGACTGGGTGAGGGAGGTCGATGGGATTCGGGTGGCGTTGAGGGCGATGCTCTTCTCGTCGAGCTGCGGGATGAACTCGGTCCCGAGGCGGGTGAACAGGATGCCCGCCCCGACGAGCAGCAGGAGCGCCGCGCCGACGAAGACGAACGGCGCCCGGACCGCCGCGACGAGCACCGGGCGGTAAGCGGCCTTGAGCGCCCGGATGATGAGGTTGTCCTTCTCCATGACCTTGCCGGTGATGACGATGGCGATGAGCGCCGGCACGAAGGTCAGCGACAGCACGAAGGCCGCCACGAGCGCGATGATCACGGTCAGCGCCATCGGCTCGAACATCTTGCCCTCGACCCCCGTGAAGGTCAGGAGCGGGACGTAGACCAGGATGATGATCGCCTGCCCGTAGAGCGACGGCTTGATCATCTCCTCGGCCGAGGCGCGGACCGTCTGGAGGCGCTCCTCGGTGTCGAGCCCCCTGCCCAGCTCCTGCTGCTTCTCTGCGAGGTGGCGCAGGGCGTTCTCGGTGATGATCACCGCCCCGTCGACGATCAGCCCAAAATCGAGGGCGCCGAGGCTCATCAGGTTGGCCGAGATCTTCGCCTCGACCATGCCGGTCATGGTCATCAGCATGGCGACCGGGATGACCAGGGCCGTGATGATGGCGGCCCGGATGTTGCCGAGCAGCAGGAACAGGATGACGATGACGAGAGCCGCGCCCTCGGACAGGTTCTTAACCACCGTCTTCACGGTCGCCTCGACGAGCCGGGTCCGGTCGAGGACGGTCTGGACCTCGACGCCGGGCGGCAGGCTCTTGCGGATCTGTTCCATGCGCGCGTCGACCGCGGCCGCCACCGTGCGGCTGTTCTCGCCGATCAGCATCAGGGCGGTGCCGACGACGACCTCCTGGCCGTCCTCGCTGCCCGAGCCCGTGCGCAGGTCGCGCCCGATGCGGACCTCGGCGATGTCCTTGATCCGCACCGGCACGCCGCCCCGGGTGGCGACGACCACGTCGCCGATCTCGTCCATGCTCTCCAGGCGGCCGGCGGCGCGCACGACGTAGCCCTCCCCGTTGTCCTCCAGGTAGCGGGCGCCCTGGTTGGCGTTGTTGGCCTCCAGCGCCCGGGCGACGTCCGAGAAGGACAGATCGAGGGACGCGAGCCGCGTCGGGTCGGGCTGGACGTGGTACTGCTTCTCGAAGCCGCCGATGCCGTCGACCCCGGCCACGCCGGGCACGGTCTTGACCAGGGGGCGGATGATCCAGTCCTGGACGGTGCGCAGGTAGGCGGTCTGCTCCAGCTCGGTCTTCAGGCGCTGGCCCTCGGGGGTCAGGTAGCTGCCATCGGGCTGCCAGCCGGGCTTGCCCGCCTTCGAGACCGTGCGCTCGCCGGGCTTCGCGTAATGGATCGACCACATGTAGATCTCGCCCAGCCCGGTCGAGATCGGCCCCATGCTGGGCTCGGTGCCGGGCGGCAGGTCCCGCCTCACCTGCGCGAGGCGCTCGGCGACCTGCTGGCGGGCGAAGTAGATGTCGAGCTTCTCCGCGAAGACCGCGGTGACCTGCGAGAAGCCGTTGCGCGAGAGCGAGCGGGTGTATTCGAGCCCCTTGATGCCCGCGAGCGCGGTCTCGACCGGGTAGGTGACCTGCTTCTCGATGTCGACGGGCGAGAGCGACGGCGCCGTCGTGTTGATCTGCACCTGGTTGTTGGTGATGTCGGGCACCGCGTCTATCGGCAGCTTGGTGACCGAGTAGCCGCCGAAGCCGGCGGCCAGCAGCGATAGGAGCAGAACCAGCCAGCGCTGGTGCACGGAGAAGTCGAGGATGCGGCTGATCATGTCGGGCTTCCTCAATGGTCGTGGTCGGCTTCGCTCTTCCCGAGCTCGGCCTTGAGGAGGAAGGTGTTGGCCACCGCGATGGTCTCGCCGGGCTTGAGGCCCGAGACGACCTCGAAGCCGTCGTCGTCGGAGCGCCCGAGCTCGACCTCGCGCTTCTCGAAGCCCTCGTCCGTGCGCACGAAGACGACGCGCTTACCCTCGACGGTCTGGAGCGCCGACTTGGCGACCCGCACCGGCACTTGGTCCGTCGCGGTCTCGACCTCGGCGGTGACGTAGGTGCCGGGCCTCCAGGCCATGTCCTTGTTGGGCAGCGAGACCACGACCCTGGCGGACCGGGTGTCGGCGTTCAGCAGCGGGCTGACGAACACCACCTTGCCCTGCTCGCTGCGGCCGCCGCGGTTCACGGTGACCCGCGCGCCCTCCCGGACCTCGGCGAGGTCGGAGGTGGGGACCGCGAGCTCGATCCAGACGGTCGAGAGGTCGGCGACGGTGTAGACGTCGGCCGGGTCGCCCTCCTTGCCCACCGCCGTGCCGACATCGACCTTGCGCTCCACGATGCGGCCGGCGATGGGCGCCCGCAGCTCGTACTGGCGCAGCGTCGAGGCGTTCGGCGTCGCCTCGTCGCGTTTCTGCGCGGCGGCGACCTCGGCGGCGTTCAGGCCCAGCGCCGAGAGCTTCTGGCGGGCGAGGTCGACGCGCAGCTGGTTCTCCTGGAACACGGCCTTGGCGTTGTCGAACGCCGCCTGGGATGCCGCCGCCGACGCCAAGAGTTTCTGCTGGCGCTCGAAGTTGATCTTCTGGAGGTCGGACTGGACCATCGCGGTGAGGTACTCGCTCTTGGCGTCGGCGACTTCCCGGCTGTCGAGGAGGGCGACCACCTCGCCCTTCCTGACGTCGTCGCCCAGGCGCTTGCGCATCTCGGACACCGTGCCGACGACGCGGGCGGGGACGCGGGCGATCCGGTCGGTGTCGGGCGTGATGGTGCCGGGCACCAGGACGTGTCGCGAGAGCGTCCCGCCCTCGGCCTTGGCGACGCCGATGTCCTGCCCCTCGACCTGCTCGGCCGTCATCTTGACGTGGCCTTCCTCGCCCTCCGCCTCGGAATGCTCGTGCTCGCCGTGAGCGTGGGCTCCCTCGGCCTTCGGCGCGGCGGCCTTGCCGTGGCCGTGGCGGTCGCCTTCGGCATGGTCGGCCTCGTCCTTCGGCGCCTTCCCGCCAGGGGGCGGGCCGGCGGCGAAGGTGAGGATGGCCGGCGGCAGCCCGGCCGATGTCAGGAGGCCGCGGACGAACGCGGATACGGCGGGGACGGCGGCGCCGACAACGATGCCGGCGGCCACGAGGACCGCGGTGATGAGGATGCGCATGAGACCTGCTCGGCCGGGATCGGGCGCCGTTCGGACGGACGCGGCAGTCCCGCTTCTGTGGCGTGAGGAGTGGCCCGGAGCGCGGGCTCCGGGTTCGGGACGCGCCTCTGCGGCGTCACCTCAGGCGCGGGGGGGCCTCGGCAGGCGGTCCGGCGAGACGGAGGAAACCGTCTGGCTCAGGTGCGCATAGGCCAGCCGGGCGACCCCGAAGACCGGCTCCGAGAAGTCCGCCACGGCGGGTGCCGCCTGGTGGCAGCCACAATGGAGGTGGCAGGCCATGCCGGGGTCGGTCGCGCCGGTGTCGGGCGCGGCCTTAATGCTCGCGATCTCCGTGACGTGCCTGCCGCCGCCATCATGGTACGCGACGTCGGCGGCGAGGCCGGCGGCGGGCGCGACGAGGGACAGGGCGAGGGCGAGCGCGAGCAGGCGTGCGGCGAACGCCCACCATCCCCGTGCCGCCCACCTGCGGCTATGCCCGCGTCCTGAACCCATCTCCGGCCTTATGCGCGATTTATCCCGGATCGGACAAGGCATCGTCCTGGCCTCTTCAACCCGGTCTGAACAGATTTTGTGGCCGCCATGCAAGGTCAGCCGCGGTCACGACGCGAAAGCGGCCAAGCCGTTTCTCGCTCGGCCGAGACGAATACCGGGCGAGGAAAATCCGGGAGCGGTTTCGCCGGGGCCCGCATTCCCGGCCGACCACGAAACATGGAGATCCTTGGATGAAGATCATGTTCGCCGCCGCCGCCGCGGCCGCCCTGGCCCTCGCGCCAATCGATGCGCTCGCCCAGCACGTGGACGTCGGCCCCGGCGGGGTTGGGGTTCACGGCGACGGCCACCGCCGCGATGTCGACCATACGCACACCACCGTCAAGGAGCACCATCGCGACCGGCCGGTCGTGCACGAACATCATGACGACCATCACGAGAAGACCGTCGTGGAAGAGCACCGCCACTGAGCGCCTGACATCGCGACGGGGCCGGGCCGGGGGGCGGCGACGTCCGGCCCGGCCCCTCGCGTTTCGAGGACGTCGGCGAACCTGGGGTGACGGCTTCCTGAACGACGGTCTCAGAACCTGTTCAACGGCCGCCGCGCAAACCGCTGCAATAGGAATCCCCGGAGGAGACAGCGATGCGACGGCACCTTGCAGGCTTGATGGCGGCGGCCATCCTCCTCGCGCCGGCCGCGGCCTCGGCCCAGTATTACGAGCGCGGCTACGGCTACGGTGAGCGGCGGCCGCACGACCATGTCGATGTCTACCGCCACGGCAACCATGACGACGTCGTGGTCCGGCACCATCACCCGCGCCGCGAGGATTACGGGCCGGGTCGGTTCGAACGGCATCATCACCATCACGACTTCGACGACTGAGGTCGCCGCCCGGCGTCGGGAAGAGGTCGCCCGCACCGGCTCGCGCCGGTGCGGGCGCATCACGACGCGCGAGGGGTCGGCGCATCGTGAACGACGTGCCGGGCAGGCTCGGCGAGCGCGTAGCCGATCCCTGCGGCCAGGAGCGCGAAGACGACGAGCAGGGGCAGCATCCGCATGTCCGCGCCTCCCGCCCCCGCGGCCTGCCCGGCGAGCTCACTTCTTGCCGGGCTTGTCGTGGCTGTGCCCGTGGGCATGCCCGTCGTTGTCCGAATGCGCCGGCTTGCCGTCGGGCCGCTTCTCACGGGCCTCGCTGACGCGCGGGTCGTCGCGATGGGCCGGGCCGCCCGACACGCCACCGGTGTTCGGGACGGCGCGCTCGGGGTTCGAGGCATTGCCGTGGCCGTCCACGGCGAAGGCGGACCCCGTGGCCGCGGCCAGCATCCCGGCGGCGAGGACGGCGGCGAGCGTGCACTTCATCTGTCGGTCTCCTGTTCGGCGCCGACCGCGTCGGCCGCTTCGAAGACCGAGATAGCCAAGCCGTTTGTCTTCGGGACGCCGCGTTCGTGACGAAGTGTGTCAGCCGCCGCGCCCAGCCCGGGGCACGCGGATCTCGGCCCGCAATCCGCCCTCCGGCCTCGTGGTCAGGATGAGCGTGCCTCCCTCCGCTTCCACGGCCCGCCGCGCGATGGTCAGGCCGAGTCCGGTCCCGCCGGTGTTTCGGTTGCGCGACCCCTCCAGGCGGGTGAAGGGCTCGAAGGCGCGGGCGACGTCGCATGCTGGGATGCCGGGCCCGTCGTCGTCGATGCGCATGACCAGCGCTGTCTCCTCGGCCGCCAGGGCGATGCGCACCCGCGCGCCGTAGCGCACGCCGTTGTCGACGAGGTTCTCCACCGCCCGCCGGAAGGCGACCGGGCGCACCGTCGCCAGGGCCCGGCCGGGTCCTCCGTATGCGACCACCCGGCCGGCATCCGCGGAGGCGTCGGCGACCCCCATCAGGATGCTCGCGACGTTGGTGACCTGCCGCGGCTCCGGGTCGGCGTCGCCCCCCAGGTAGGCCAGCGTCGCGTCGACCATTGCCTGCATGTCGTCGAGGTCGGAGGCCATGGCGCGGCGCCCGGCCGGGTCCTCTACGTGGTCGAGGCGCAGGCGGAGCCGGGCGATGGGCGTTCGTAGGTCGTGGGACACGGCGGCGAGCGCCTGCGTCCGCTCGCCGACCAGTCGGTGGATGCGCTCCTGCATCGCGTTGAGGGCACGGCCGATACCTCGGGTCTCGTCGGGACCGATCTCGGGAACCCTGACGGGGGCGCCGTGGCCGATCCGTCCGGTCGCCCGGGTCAGCTCCCGCAAGGGGCCGGCGATCCGATGCATCAAGACGACCGCAGCCACCCCGACGAGGATGGCCATGGCGGTGGCGAGCGAGGCCCAGGGCGCGACGGGGACGAGGCTCGGGGCGTGCGCGGACCGGAAGGTCAGCGCGCTCCCGTCCGGGAGCGGGATGATCCCGCGCAGGTCCTGCCGGTGGAGCGGCTCGTCCGGCGCCTCCAGGTTCAGGACGAGCCCCGCCCCTAGGACCGGTTCGAGGGCGAGGAGGCGGTCGCGCAGGTCCTGGAGCGCGGGATCGGTCGCCCCCGGGGGGCGAGCCGGCGCTGGGGCGTCCCAGCCGATCTCGAAATGGTTCGACGAGAGGGCCTCGGCCTCGTCGGCCCGCTCCTCCGGCGGGCGCCGCGACACGGCCTCGCGCGCGATGACGAGTTGGCGGGCGACCTCGGTGGCGAAGGCCTCGTCGGCGGCGGCCGCCGCCGAGAGGCGGTAGATCGCCAGCGCGCCGCCATGGACGAGGAGCACGGCCAGGAGCAGGACGACGACGGTGCGCCCCTCCAGGCTGCGGGCGAGGCCGAGGACGCCCCTCATGTCCGCTCGACCTTGGCGGCCAGCATGTAGCCGGTGCCCCGCACCGTCTTGATGACGGGGGCCGTCCCCGCGGGCGGTTCGAGCTTGCGCCGCAGCCGGCTGACCAGCGTGTCGACGCTGCGGTCCGACGGCGCGGCGAGCCGCCCGCGGCCCATCTCCAGGATCTGCTCGCGGCCGAGCACCCGGCCCGGGTGTTCCAGGAACACCAGCAGCAGGTCGTGCTCGGCGCCCGACAGGTCGACGGCGGCGCCTTCGGGATCGGTCAGGGCGCGGCTGCGCAGGTCGAGCCGCCAGCCGGCGAAGGCGAGGGATTCCGGCCGCGACGCCGCGCTCGGCACCGGCGCGAGGGTCGACCGGCGGAGCACCGCCCGGATGCGGGCGAGGAGTTCCGGGCGCCCGAACGGCTTGGCGACGTAGTCGTCGGCGCCCAGTTCCAGGCCGAGGACCCGGTCCGCCTCCTCGTTGCGGGCGCTCAGCATGATGACCGGGACGGTGCCCTTCGCCCGCAATGCCCTGAGCAGGTCGAACCCGGACGCGCCCGGCAGCATGACGTCCAGGAGAATGAGGTCGACCGGCGTGTCGGGCAGGAGCGACCACATCTCGGCGCCGCCGCGGCAGCCCGTGACCCGGAAGCCGCTCTCCCGCAGGATGCGGCCGACGAGCACGCGCATGCCGTCGTCGTCCTCGACGAGGAGGATGTGGGCCTCGTCCGGGAGGGACTTGGTTTCGCCCGCGGCAAGCATTCCGGATCCAGCCTAGCCGATCATCCCGTCGAGCAGGAGCAGCAGCAGGAAGCCCGCGAAGAACATCGCCGTCACCCAGGGCCGGTCCTCGGTCTCGTGCGCCTCGACGAGGAGTTCCTCGGTCACGAGGTACAGCAAGGCGATCAGGCCGAAGGAGAGGAAGCCGGCCTGGACGGCGGCGGGCAGCGAGCCGACGGGCCCGCCGAGCAGGGCTCCGAGCGGGAGCAGCAGCACGAGGGCCGCCGTCAGGCCGACCACCTTGCCCTTCGACGCGCCGCCCTCGCCGAGCTCGTTCGCCACGGTCAGGCCCAGGAACAGCACCTCGATGGTCAGCGCGACGGTGAGCAGGATGCCGGCCTTCGCCCCGGCCGCGAAGGCGATGCCGAGGACGAGGCCGTCCACCAGTATGTCGATGCCGGTGACCGACATCAGCCCGGCCGGCCCCTTCACCCGCTTCTCCAGGATGCGGACGAGGAGCATCGCGGCGACGCCGAGCGCGCCCCCGACCAGCATGGCCCAGGGCGATCCGGCATGCTTGAGGTCGGGCAGGATCTCGCCCGCGGCCGCCGCGAAGACGACGCCCGCGGCGAAGTGCTGGATGGCGCTGACCAGGACGGGGCCCGGCCGCAGGTTGACCGCCACCGCCGCGCCGACGACGGCGGCCGCGGCGGGGATCAGGGTATAGGACCAGGCTTGCATGCCGCGCTCAGACCACGTGGTCCGGAGCCAGGGCGCAGGCGGTGGCCCCGCTCGTCTCCACCTGGAGGGTCGTGTGGCCGATGCCGAACCGCTCCCTGATGCCGGTGGCCGCCGCCATCAGGAAGGCGTCGTCCGGACGGCCGCCGGGCATGAGGAGGTGCGCCGTGAGGCAGGTTTCCGTGGTGCTCATCGCCCAGATGTGCAGGTCGTGCAGGGCCGCGACGCCGGGCAGCCCTTCGAGGTGGCGGCGGACGGCGACCGGGTCGATACCCGGCGGGACGGCGGCGAGGGACAGCGTCAGGCTGTCTCGCAGGAGCCCCCAGGTGCTCCAGACGATGACGGCCACGATGGCGAGGCTCACCACCGGATCGAGCCACGTCCATCCGGTGTAGAGGATCACGAGGCCGGCGATGACCACCCCGGCCGAGACGGCGGCGTCGGCCGCCATGTGCAGGAACGCCCCTCGGATGTTGATGTCGCCTTTGGCCCCGGAGGCGAACAGCCAGGCGGTGATGCCGTTCACGAGGATGCCGATTGCGGCCACGACCATCACGGTCTTGCCGGCGACCGGGACGGGCTCGCCGAACCTCTGGATCGCCTCCCACGCGATGGCGCCGACGGCGACCAGCAGGAACACGGCGTTGAACAAGGCCGCCAGGATCGACGAGCCCTTCATCCCATAGGTAAAGCGCGCGCTCGGGGCCCGCTTGGCCAGCACGGTCGCGATCCAGGCCACGACGAGGCCGAGCACGTCCGAGAGGTTGTGGCCGGCATCGGCGAGAAGGGCCACCGAGTTCGCCAGGACCCCGTAGGTCGCCTCGACGGCCACGAAGCCGACGTTGAGCGCGATGCCGATGGCGAATGCCGTCCCGAAGCTTGCGGGGGCATGGCTGTGCCCTGGCCCATGGGAATGCCCGGCATGGTCGTGACCCGCCTCGCCGTCGTGGTCATGCGATCCGTGATCATGTCCTGCGCGTGCGTCGTGTGATGTCATGGTCGTCCCTGTATCCGTCTTGGTCTGTACGCGGATCGGTGCGCGCCTTATCCGGACGCCGCGGTTCGCGTCGTGACGGCGCCTTCGCGATACTCCGCCCAGGCCTGCCGCAGGATCTGCACCGACGAGGTCAGGAAGATGCCGGCCATCACCGCCGCGACGGCGAGGTCGGGCCAGGCCGACGCGGACCCCCAGACACCGAGCGCGGCCACCATCACCACGACGTTGCCGATGGCGTCGTTGCGCGAGCACAGCCAGACCGAGCGCACGTTGGCGTCGCCGTCCTTGTAGGGGCGCAGCAGCAGTACCGAGCCGAGGTTGGCTGCCAGGGCCATCAGCCCGATGACGCCCATGACCTCGGCCTTGGGCACCCCGAGCACCAGGACGTGGTAGGCAGTCGAGCCGAAGACCCAGACCGCCATCACGCTTAGGGACAGCCCCTTGGCGAGCGCCGCCGTGGCCCGAGCCCTGAGGGACGCTCCGATGACCGCGAGGCTCAGGCCGTAGGTGACCGTGTCGCCCAGGAAGTCGAGGGCGTCGGCCTGTAGCGCCTGCGAGCCGGCGAGGTGCCCGGCGGCCATCTCGGTCAGGAACATGGCGCCGTTGACGGCGATGACCGTCCACAGCACGCGCTTGTAGCGCAGGTCGACCCCGTCGAAGACCGGCACGCCGCCCGAGCAGGCGCAGGTGCCTCCGGCGTCGCCGTTGGCGTCGGACCGGGCCGGTTCCACGTCCGGTGAGTGGGGTGCCTGGTGCGCCTTGTGGTCGTGGCCCGTGCCGCAGCAGTGGTCGGCCATGGTCCCTCCTTCTGGAAACATCGGAAGCTCCTACTTCCTCTAGCGGCTAGAGGAGCAAGGCCGAGAATGGATTTCCCGATAGGCGAGCTGTCGCGGCGAGCCGGCGTGCTGGTCCCGACCGTGCGCTACTACGAGCAGGTGGGTTTGCTGCCGCCGGCGCCGCGGACGGATGGCGGCCGCCGCCGCTATGGGCAGGCGGACGTCGAGCGGCTGGCCTTCATCCGGCACGCACGCGAGCTTGGATTCGGGATAGAGGCCATACGGGAGTTGTTGGCGCTCGTCGCGCAGCCTGACCGCCCGTGTGCCGAGGTGGATGGGATCGCCCGGCGCCACCTCGTCGGGGTCGAGCGCCGGATCGCGCGGCTCACCGCGCTGAAGGCCGAACTGTCGCGCATGATCGGGGAATGCGGCCATGGGCGCGTCGGCGAGTGTCGGGTCATCGAAGTGCTCTCGGACCACGGCCTTTGCGTCGACGACCGCCATTGACGGCTTGCCCTGGTGGGCCGCCTAGGTGTTTGATCCCGCGGTGTGGTGATACGGTTGACCATCATGCTGCGAGGGATGCGCTATGGGCCAAGTTCTCCACGGCAGCGCCCGCACGACGGAGGCGGTCCGTCGCGCGATCCAGCTACGTCAAGAGAGTGTGAGGGCCGCTGCCAGACGCTACGGCGTCAGCCCGACGACGATCCAGAAGTGGCGGGCGCGGCAGACGACGGCCGATGCCGCCATGGGGCCGAAAGAGCCGCGCTCGACGGTCCTGACCCCAGAGGAGGAGGCGGTCGTCGTGGCCTTCCGGCGCCATACCCTGTTGCCGCTGGACGACTGCCTCTACGGCCTCCAGCCCACGATCCCGCACCTGACCCGCTCGTCGTTGCATCGCTGTCTGGAGAGGCACGGCATCAGCCGCCTGCCAGAGATGGAAGGTGACAAGCCCAAGAAGAAGCGCTTTGCCGAGTACGCCATCGGCTACATGCACATCGACATTGCAGAGGTCAGGACAGAACAGGGCAAGCTCTACCTGTTCGTGGCCATCGACCGAACCTCGAAGCTGGCCTTCGCTAAGCTGGAGGCGGAGGCCAATCGGTACACAGCATCCGACTTCCTCCGCGCACTGGTCGCGTTCGTGCCGTACAAGATCCACACGGTGCTGACCGACAACGGGGTGCAGTTCTGCCATGCCCCGCGCAACCGCTCAGGCCCGACAGCCCTCTACAGCCGGCACATGTTCGATCGCGTCTGCCACGAGCACGGCATCGAGCATCGCCTGACCAAGCCCAACCATCCCTGGACCAACGGTCAGGTCGAGCGGATGAACCGCACCATCAAGGACGCGACCGTCAAGCGCTACCATTACGAGACCCACGAACAGCTCCGCGTGCACCTGCAGCTGTTCGTGGACGCCTACAACCATGCCCGTCGGCTGAAGACCCTGCGCGGGCTCACCCCCTACGAGCATGTGCTTCAGGCCTGGACGAAAGAGCCCGAACGTTTCAGGCTCGATCCGTCACACCACATCCCGGGACCATACACCTAGGCTCCCCGGGGCGCGAACAGGATTAGGCAGCTTCCCACCAGGCACACCAAACCGCCGATGACGTCCCATCGGTCGGGTCGGTGGCCCTCGAAGCCCCATAGCCAGAGGATGGCGGCGACGATTTAGATGCCGCCGTAGGCCGCGTAGGCGCGCCCCGCCGCCTCGGTCTCCACGAAGGTCAGCAGGTAGGCGAACAGCGCGAGCGAGGCCATGCCCGGGATGAGCCACCATGGGGACTTGTCGAGGCGCAGCCACGCCCAGGAGGCGAAGCAGCCGGCGATCTTGGCCAGGGCGGCCGCTGCAAAGGCGGGATAGGTGAACCTGGGTGCTTGTGCGCATGGCCCGTACGCGCCGCCAAACGGTGACAGCGGCAGGCGTCGCCAGTACTGGCCATCGCGCATCGGCCCGGTCTTTCGCCGGATCGGCCTCGGCGTGCGTGACCGCAATTTGGTGTACCCGACGCGGGAGCTCGCGCGCGACGGCAGTCTTCCGATAGGGCGTCATCTTCCGCCATGCGCGGATCTCCGGGACCGTGCGGCCGCAGCCGAGGCACCAGCCGGTACGCCCGTCCCACTGGCAAACCCCGGTGCAGGGGTCGTCCTTCCTCATGCTAGGGCCTCCCCGCCACGCGACGCATCGGTCGCTGGACACAGATAGGGTACCCCCCTATGTATTGCGAGGACGAGGACGCCATTCATGGCTCACACGATCAAGGACAGGACCAAGCTGCTGGCGCGGGTGCGCCGGATCAAGGGACAGACGGAGGCGGTCGAACGGGCCCTGGAGGCCGAGCACGGCTGCGCCGACGTGCTGATGCTGGTCGCCTCGATGCGCGGGGCGATCAACGGGCTGACCGCCGAGCTGATGGAAGACCACATCCGCCACCACGTCGTGAACCCGGACGCCGAGCCGGACGCCGAGCGCGCCCGGGGCGCCGCCGAGCTGATCGAGGTGGTGCGGACCTACCTCAAATGACGAGAGCCGCCCCATGACCCCGTTCGCCGACCTGCTGCAGCAGGGGACCGCGCATGCCTGGCTGTTCGTGCCGAGCGCCATCCTGCTCGGCGCCCTGCACGGCCTGGAGCCCGGCCATTCGAAGACGATGATGGCCGCCTTCATCATCGCGGTCCGGGGCACGGTCACGCAGGCGGTCCTGCTCGGGCTGGCGGCGACGCTCTCGCACACCGCGGTCGTCTGGGTGATCGCGCTGGGCGGACAGTATCTCGGCCAGGAATGGGGTGGCGAGACGGCCGAGCCGTACTTCCAGCTGGCGTCGGCGGTGCTCATCGTCGGCATCGCGCTCTGGATGGCGTGGCGGACCTGGCGCGAGCAGCACCACGGTCACCATCACCATGGCGAGCACCGGCACGTCGTGACCGGCGACGGCCGGTTGACGCTGGAGGTGTACGAGGACGGCGTGCCGCCGCGCTGGCGCCTCCGGGCCGGGACGGGTCCGCTGCCCGCGCCGGGTGCGGTCACCGTCGAGACGGTCCGTCCGGACGGCGGGCGGCAGACGTTCGCCTTCGCCGATGGGGGCGACTTCCTGGAGAGCCTGGAGGAGATCCCCGAGCCGCACGCCTTCACGGCGCGACTGCGCCTTGACGGGCCCGCGGGTGCGGAAACCCACGAGGTCGCGTTCGAGGAGCAGGATCACGACCACGGTCACATGAACCTGGGCGACGAGGACGACGCCCATGCCCGGGCGCATGCGGAGGACATCCGGCGACGCTTCGCCGGGCGTCAGGTGACGACTGGACAGATCGTGCTGTTCGGGCTGACCGGCGGCCTGATCCCGTGCCCGGCCGCCATCACCGTCCTGCTCCTGTGCATCCAGCTCAAGCAGTTCAGCCTCGGCTTCGCGCTGGTCGTCTGCTTCAGCATCGGCCTCGCGCTCACGATGGTCTCGGCCGGGGTGCTGGCTGCCCTCAGCGTCAAGCACGTCGCGTCGCGGTGGTCCGGATTCGGTGCCTTCGCCCGTCGGGCGCCCTACGCCTCGGCAGCCCTGATCGTGCTCGTCGGCCTCTACACCGGCTGGCTTGGCTGGCAGGGCATCCATCCCGACCCCGCGGCGCACGCGGCCGGGATCGTCCCATCGGTCAGCCCATCGTAAGCGCGGTCCCGGCGGGCTTGGTCGCCCCGGCGGTCCTCGCCGCGAAAGCCCACAGCCGTCGAGGCGCCGGTGCATCGGCGGATGTGGCCGAGATGGACGCGGCTGCCCGCTCGGAGCGAACCGGTCGAGCCTCCTGACGCGTGGGGCAAGCCGACGGACTCACCGGGCTGCCACCGCGAAGACCCGCATGGCGGGGTTCCGGCGGCGCGTGGCATCCACGGCCTCGTGACGGAAGCGCCCGACGAACATCCGGCTCGGTTCAACCCGGCCGGGCCGCGGGCCAGCGTTGGTGCAGGTCGTCGATGACGAAGGCGTGGGCATGCCGGCGCGTCCCGACGCCGTCCAGGTGCGGATGGCCGGGGTCGAGGTCGGGGTGCGCGTGCTCG